>CBHCMF010000129.1:0-12995 GCA_965974465.1 uncultured Noviherbaspirillum sp. | reverse complement strand
GACTTCGGCACCGAATTCTTTGCAAGCCGTGATACGGGCCGGACTTGCATGCTTTGGCATGACCACCTTCGCATGCGTGCCGACCGCCTTGGCAGAATAGGCGACCGCGATCGCATGATTGCCTGCACTGACAGCGACTACACCACGCTGCTTCGCTTGTGCATCAAGCGCCGCAACGCTGTTCAATGCACCGCGTACTTTGAATGTGCCGGTTTTTTGGAATAGTTCTAGCTTCAACCATACTTCAGTTGAGTCTCCGAGTACCTCATGAACGGCACCGGTTTGCCAGCGCCATACTGGCGTTTGCAGGACCTTGCCAGAAAGGCGGTTGGCGGTCTCCACGATATCGCGCATGGACGGATAGGCGCCCGCTACTGAGCGCGTCATTGAATAAAACATATGGTTCTCCACAAAGATTCGAAAGGCAGCGTCAACGACGCCATGAACAATGTTGGGGACGCCAAGCACCGGCCAATGCCGCAGCTCAACGACCCTCGATAATTCGAATCAGGGAGAAAATGGAGGTGGGAATGGAGGAGGACACGCAATGAGATTCCATGCCGGCGAACGCATCAATACCGACGCCCATTGCGGGCGCAGCACTGCGGTTCAATACGGTAAGGATGCGTGTCATCATCCGAATATAATGCCGAAACTTTAAGCGGATGGCAAGAGACCCATGCCATCAAGCAGCTGTTCCCTTTCATAGTGATCCAGAAGCTGGCGTTGATTTTCAGGCGGACATTCACAGTTTAGTGAAGTCTTGCGCGCGCAGACGCGGCGCTATGAAATCAATGAATGTACGCACACGCGCTGACATCAGCTTGGCATGTGGATACAGTATTGTCACCGGCACCGGCTCCGTTTCATATTTGCGCAGTACTGGCTTAAGCTCTCCGGCCGTGACAGCAGCTTGTACTTGATAGGACAAAAAGGCACCTAGTCCCAGGCCTTCACGACAGGCATCAACGGCATCCTCGACCAAGTTGGTGGTGAGCTGCGGCACTATCGTCGCTCCGAAGGTCTGTCCGTTTTCGTGGAACTGCCATTCACTCAATGCACTGCGGCCGGTAAAACGGATCCCCGCATGCGTTGCCAACTCTGAAGGGTGGCGTGGCGTCCCGTGCCGCTTTAGGTAAGCAGGGCTGGCACACACCACACGCCGTAACCAGCCTACCGGCACGGCATGCAAGGTGGAGTCAGAGAGGGGGCCGATGCGCACCGCGACATCGATACCTTCTTCGATGAGATCGATACTACGATCAACCATCAGCGTTTCCACTGTTAATCCCGGATACATGCGCATGAATTCGCGTAGAAGTGGCGCTACATGCAAACGGCCGAACAGAACTGGCATGGTGATCACTAACTTACCGAATGGCTTGGCTTTTATGTCGAACATAGCCTCTTCTGCCTCTTCCAGCTGACTGAGTGCTGTCTTGCAGATAACGAGATAACGGTGCCCTTCATCGGTTAGATGGATACGGCGCGTGGTGCGGTTGAACAGACGCACACCAAGATTCGCTTCCAATTCCGCTAGTCTGCGTACGACAGTAGGTAGCGACGTGTCGAGCTCCGTAGCTGCCGCCGTTAGGCTGCCACGCTTGGCGATTTCGATGAAAGTCTGAATGCCTCTGAATTTGTCCATGGGAAATAGTGGGGTACGTGAGGGCCTGCTTGAATCCAATACTCCATATTGTGGAATAGATTACTTTAATTATTGAGGTTTATTTAGTAATCTGCACCAGGAATAATGAGAACTTTCCTCAACAAGGAGATTCCTAATGCAAGAAAACGCCCCCATCACGCTTTACCGCAGTGTTATCTCTGGCCACGCCCATCGCGCGGAATTGTGTCTGTCGCTGCTGGGCTTGTCGTATACCGCGATTGACATTGACTTGCGTGTTGGCCAACAGAAAAGTCCTGAATTCCTTCGCATTAATCCCTTCGGACAGGTGCCTGTCATTGACGACAACGGCACTGTGGTTGCCGATTCAAACGCTATCCTGGTTTACCTTGCGCTGAAGTACGGAGATGCGCACTGGCTGCCGCGCGATCCGATTGGTGCGGCGCAGGTGCAGCGTTGGTTGTCAATTGCCGCTGGTGACATCGCGTTCGGCCCGGCAATGGCGCGTCGGGGTAACCGCTTTGGTTTGCCAGTTGACATGAATGGTGCACGCAATATCGCGGAGCGCTTGTTCGCTGTAATGGAAAAGGAATTGCAGACACGAAGCTGGCTCGCTAGCGCGCATCCCACCATTGCGGACATTGCGGGTTATAGCTACATTGCTCGTGCGCCAGAAGGCGATATCTCACTGCATCCTTATCCATCGATACGCGCATGGCTGGCCCGCATTGAAGCATTGCCAGGCTTTGTTCCAATGATCGAATTACCGGCAGTGAAGGCGACATAAGGCGATGAAGTCCGAGCCTTTCCACGTCGGTGAAATCCAAGCACAGGAGCGCACCGGCGTGCGCCATCAGATGGAGAAGACTGGTCGCCTGGTGCTACGCGATACTATGCCGGAACAGCACCGCGAATTTTTTCCGCTGCTGCCGACCTTGTTCCTTGGTGCGGTTGATACGACCGGTGATGTGTGGGCATCGATGCTGTGGGGAGAACCGGGTTTCATTCAGTCGCCGCATGCAGCGATGCTGCAGATTGGCGCCAGCCTGCATGCGGATGATCCCCTCGTCGCAAGTGTGCAGCCGAAGGCAGAACTTGGCTTGCTTGGTCTGCAGTTTGAAACGCGCAGGCGCAACCGCGCCAATGGAACTGTTGCAGCAACCGACGCGCATGGTTTCACCTTCGCATTGCGACAGAGTTTCGGTAATTGTCCGAAGTACATCCAAACGCGCGAGCAGCTTGCCAGCATGCCTACGGATTTGCCGGAACGCGTCATCGCTGGTGATGGACCATTATGCAGCTTGCCGGATGTCGCGCTTGCGCTGATTCGCACCGCCGATACGTTTTTTATCGCCACAGCTGCCGATGCATCGGCTGGTGCCGCACATGGTGTCGATGTGTCTCACCGTGGTGGCTGGCCTGGTTTCGTGCATATTGATGCCGATGGCACGATGACATGGCCAGATTTTCAGGGAAATAATTTCTTCAACACCATCGGCAATCTGCTCGTCGATGGACGTGCTGGTTTGCTATTTATCGCGTTCGAACGCGGTGACCTTTTGCATCTGAGCGGGCGCGCGGAAGTGATGTGGGAGGGCCCGGAGGTGGCTGCATTTCCGGGCGCCAAGCGACTGCTGCGTTTTGTGAGCGAGCGACATGTATTCCGTCCGCGCGCCATGCCCTTGCGTTGGTCGCTGCGGCAGCGCTCACCCCATCTTGATGCAATCGGCGCTTGAAGCGCCTCAGGAAGCCTTTTTCATGCTGCGCAACAGGCGCGTAGCAATGCTTACACCGGCCAGGACTACGCCTCCCGCTACAATGCCGGTTAGCGCATCGCCCAGCGTTGATACCAGCGGTGCCAGTCTGCCTGCGCCATGCGCAATACTTTCGATCAGGTGATGCATAAATGGCAAGCCATGTGTCAGGATACCGCCGCCGACCATGAACATCGCTGCCGTGCCGACGATTGCTAACCCCTTCATCAGCAGCGGTGCAATGCGCAGCAGCGCACGGCCGATGCCTTGCGTGAGTCCCTTGCCTTTTTTCGTTAGGTACAGTCCTGCATCATCCAGCTTCACAATCCCTGCTACCAGGCCGTATACGCCGACTGTCATGATGGCGGCGACGCCGACGAGCACCGTGACCTGCTGTGCGAATGAGGCATCTGCCACTGTGCCGAGCGAAATCACGATGATCTCCGCCGACAGGATGAAGTCGGTACGTACCGCACCCTGGACTTTTTCCTTTTCGAAGGCCACCATGTCTACCGTCGGATCGGTCAGAGCACTTACTAATTCCACATGATGTGCGTCGTCTTCGTGTTCGCTGTGCAAGAATTTGTGTGCCAGCTTTTCGAACCCCTCGTAGCACAGATAGGCACCCCCCAGCATCAACAGCGGTGTCACGGCCCATGGAGCGAGCGCACTGATGGCTAGTGCTGCTGGCACCAGGATTGCCTTGTTTTTCAGAGACCCTTTGGCGACCGCCCACACAACCGGCAACTCACGATCGGCATTTACGCCGCTGACTTGTTGTGCATTGAGTGCCAGATCGTCGCCGAGCACCCCGGCGGTTTTCTTAGCGGCGACTTTCGTCATGACAGCAACGTCGTCGAGGATAGTAGCGATGTCGTCGATTAACGTGAGAAGGCTTGCTCCAGCCATGTGCGGTCCTTGAAATGGGTCAAAAGATAGCGATTGTAATCACCTTAACTCTTTCTGGGGAGCATTCGAGCCAGTTGGCGTGCCACCGTAAGGCACAAGATGCGCCTTTATGCGTGCATTTCTCCTGTGCAGGGTTGCGTTATGGAGACGCTGTCATTGTGGTCGCTGGAGGTGTGCGGATCATCTATCGCCGAATGATCGAGCAAGTACGCTTTCTCAATATATGTCAAGAAGGTCGAGTTGCTGTACTTGTTACGAAACCATGTACGCCACTGTGCATCGCCCTCCAGCGCCGATCTGGCGTGCTCCAGTTCTTTGATATGCGCGGCCATGTTTTCTGCTTCTATTGCTGCTGCGTGCGCAACGTCTTTGCTTTCCTCCAATTTTTTGGTCAGCAGAGCATTCTCCGCTTGCAGATGTTTGATGGTGTGGACGGCAGTTTCTACTAGCTCCAGCAGATCATCCAGGGTGATATCGGGGTTTTCAGGTGGCAGTTTCAATTCTTCGCTCCAGATCACAGGCATTGACGTGCAATGCGGTGATTAGTCGTGGAAAGAGGGCAACAGTTCCGCAATGCGGATTCAAGGATTTCGAAGTGTGGCAGTGTTTGTATTGGTTTATCAATAATTAAATAGAAAATGTTGTGAGCATGTGCCCACGTTGTGCTGTAAGCAGGATCGAGATCAGCAAAAAAGAGGCGCGTCCAAGTTGCCCTGTCGCGCCGTGGGGAAAGCAGCATTTACCCGTGTTTTCTCATGCTGCGGATTTTACTTCGCTATTTGCAGTATTCGCACTCTCGACACCAAGTGCTGAGGCTAGCGCGTAGCTCACTAGGTTGGGCAACGACACGATACGTGCACTTCCCTCGCGCAGTTGTTGTGCTAATGCTTCAGCAGAGAGGGACAGGGCTTCCTGCCGTTCTCGCGTCGAGAAAATGTAGAAACTGCGCATGGGGCTTACCCATGCCAGCTTCACCTTTAATGTATTAAGGTCGTCGCGCTTGAATTCCATCCAAGTGCCGCGTTCGAGCTTGTCTACCATCTGCGTGAATTCGTCCGGTTCAGGTTCTGGCTGCTGCATGGACTGCTTCCGTAGGCGACGCTCGGCGGCTTTCTTGGCAACTGCCAGCGCAATCTGCATTTGTCGCTCCGGTGACGTTTCCAGTGGCGCGCGCACAATTGAGGCGTGGCATTCAGCGAGGTCCTTGAAGAAGCGCTCACGTTCGTCGTCATTCCATTTGATCAGGTCCAGCCATTTGTTGAGCATCGCGATCATCGGCGGTAGTTTCGCCAGTAGTTCCTTACGCTCGGCAGCAGTAATCTTCGGCTTCACGCTCCAGCACAGGTCATCCATTGTCTTGATTGCACTGTCAACTGCCTGGGGTTTTTTGTCTTGCACGGTATAGGCTAGCGTCAGCACGGCTACCCATTTGTCTTCAAGGAAGGTTTCAACAAAGGCGACCACTTCGCCGGTGCCCACACGCAGCGCCACTTCGTTTCTCGCGACCTTGTTGGCTTCCTGATATTTTTCCAGTTGCAGGGCATTATCAATAGATATCGATAATACTTGGGCGGATGCGGTTTCCTCGCCTTTGATATAGGCTTCCAGTTCTCGAAGCACGTCCGCAAAAACGTTAGCATGGAGCCCCGAGTCTTGCTGGATACGTTTGACACTGCGCTGAATCAGTACATACAGCGCATCGGATTGGCCCTTGCTGCGGTCCCAACCAACACTGATTTTTGTTAGTAGATCGATTA
Source organism: uncultured Noviherbaspirillum sp. (assembly GCA_965974465.1). Lineage (GTDB taxonomy): Bacteria > Pseudomonadota > Gammaproteobacteria > Burkholderiales > Burkholderiaceae_D > Noviherbaspirillum. The sequence continues at coordinate 6,948 of CBHCMF010000129.1, read as the reverse complement.
CTCGGCGTGCAGGATGGTTTTCCTTGAAAAAGAAGTTCTTGTCGAGCACGGCGGTTTTCAGCATCGGGACTTGCAATGTGCTAATCAAGCTCCTCATTTCATCGGGTATATGTTTATTGCTGAAGACAACGCTGAAAATCTTCGCCAGCAGTTCGAAGACATTCTCATCCGTCTTTGATAAAGATCCTGCCGGTGCTTGGCGTTTAATTTGTGACAGTAACTCGACATGATGCGGTACGACAGTCGGTGCGGTGGTTTCGGCATGTTGCGCAACTGTCCTTTGAACAGACACCAGGAAACTGAGCAGTTCATTACGTGAGGCGCTTGCCTGCACGGCGTCATCTTGCAATAGTGCCGGGAAGCCGCCAGGCAGCGGTCGTTCCTGTGTTGTTGCCGAAGTTACTTCCTCTCGGGGAAACAGGTGACGTAACTTTTGCGTGAGAGGGTCATCATGGGCGGCTTCTTGTGCGGCACTGATTTTTTCTGCATCGAGAGTGGCAAGCAATTCTGACGCGGCGATGTGGGGCACGATACCGCGCTTGATCAAGGCAATGTTTAGCGCATGTAGAACGGGCGCTATATCGAGACAGGTATTAGTGTTGAGCAGGCGGTATGCCAGGTGGTGTGAATTGGGATCAGGTTGAAATTCGCACCATGCCTCATGGATTGCCAACAGAAATACTTCGGGGCGGAAGGGGTTTTGGGCTGTACTCAGCTCCGTGCGCTCAAGCAGCGAAGCCAGTCGAATATTGAGCGCTGTCAGTCGCGCCATGTTTTCGACCTCAATGGCGCGAGCGACTTTGATAAGACATAGTTTTTTATCGACTTCCAGGTCAGGCGGCAATGCCTTGATCGCATCACTCGTGCCGGTATGCGCGCTCAGCGGGTCTTCGGCAGCAGCCAGCTCATGTTGCAGCACCATAGAAAGGCGCTCGGAAAGGACGTAATAAAACGGATAGCGATTGCGCTTGAGCAGACTGGAAGCGCTGGCGTAAAGTTGGGCTTCCTGCGGATCGCTGGTTAATCCCGCTGCATTGTGCAAGGCGTCCGCCAAGCACGTCGTGAAGGCATCGATCTGGGCATTCGCCAGATTCGTTGCGATCTCTCCAAGCTCGTGCAGCACTTCGCCGCGCAACGAAGCGGTAAGTGGGAGAGCATGCAGATCTTCGGACAAATGGGAAGCCATGGCTAAACTGCTTTACGAGAGAAAGAGAGATTGCTTTGAGTAAACCAACATGGTCTTCTAATATTGGTACAACATTTCCGTAAGGCAAGTTTTAATTTGTAATGAAACGTTACCTTTGTCGTCATTCCTTCGCGCTTGAGTAATGTAAGTAAGTGCTACCTATTGTTCTCCTCTCTGCCACATCAAGAGGCAGGTGCTACGTAAATGTTACTCAAATAGGGAAATAAAACATAGCCAACATTTTCCTGCCGACAATGAAAGGTAAAACAAAAAGCGCGGTGGGGCGACCCAACCGCGCTTTTTGCATCGTTTCGCTGGTCGACAAGTATGTTTACGTTGCCAAGCGCTTTTCCAGTTGAGCCTTTGTCGCCTCCAGTTCTTTCGGCAGGTGATACTTCAGCTTCTCGAAGAGTTCAGTGTGCAGCTTCAGTTCCGTTTCCCACGCCGCTTTGTCAATCGACGTGATCTGATTGAACTGTTCCTGGGTGAACTCGATGCCGTCCCACGTCAGGTCTTCGTAGCGCGGGGTAATACCGAAGATGTTCTCGGTGCCATGTGCCTTGCCTTCGATACGGTCAAGCATCCACTTCAGCACGCGCATATTGTCGCCAAAGCCAGGCCACACGAACTTGCCATTTTCATTAGTGCGGAACCAGTTTACGCAGTAGATCTTCGGCAGCTCAGCAGGCGATGCGGCAATCTTCTTACCTATATTGAGCCAGTGCTGGAAGTAGTCGCTCATGTTGTAGCCCATGAACGGCAGCATCGCGAACGGGTCGCGGCGTACGACGCCTTGCTGACCGGCCGCTGCTGCGGTGGTCTCGGAACCCATGGTCGCGGCCATATACACGCCTTCGACCCAGTTGCGGGCCTCCGTCACCAGCGGTACCGTCGTCGAACGGCGTCCGCCAAAGATGAAGGCTGAGATCGGCACACCAGCCGGATCGTTCCATGCTGGATCGATCACCGGGTTCTGGGTTGCTGCAACGGTGAAGCGGGCATTCGGATGTGCAGCCTTGCGGCCCGTTTCCTTCGCGATTTCTGGTGTCCAGTCCTTGCCCTGCCAGTCAATGGCGTGTGCCGGTGCTTCTTTGGTCATGCCTTCCCACCAGACATCACCATCGCCGGTTAGCGCCACATTCGTGAAAATGGTGTTCGCAGTCAGCGAAGCCATGCAGTTGGAGTTGGTCGCGGTATTGGTGCCTGGTGCTACACCAAAATAACCGGCCTCTGGATTGATTGCATACAGGCGACCGTCGGCGCCCGGTTTGATCCAGGCGATGTCATCGCCGATGGTGGTGACTTTCCAGCCATTAAATGCCTTTGGCGGGATCAGCATCGCGAAGTTGGTCTTGCCGCAGGCGGACGGGAACGCTGCTGCAACGTAATGCTTCTTCCCTTCCGGCGATTCAACGCCAAGAATCAGCATGTGTTCCGCCAGCCAGCCCTGATCGCGGCCCATAGTGGACGCAATGCGCAGCGCGAAGCATTTCTTGCCCAGCAGCGCGTTGCCGCCGTAGCCAGAGCCGAACGACCAGATCTCACGGGTTTCCGGATAGTGCACGATGTACTTGGTCTCGTTGCACGGCCAAGCGACATCTTTTTCGCCCTTGGCCAGGGGCTTGCCGACGGTGTGCACGCAAGGTACGAAATCCCCATCGGTGCCGAGCACGTCGAATACCGCCTTGCCCATACGGGTCATGATGCGCATATTGACTGCGACATATGGCGAGTCGGACAACTCAACGCCGATGTGCGCGATAGGCGAGCCCAGCGGGCCCATCGAGAACGGCACCACATACATCGTGCGGCCACGCATGCAGCCGTCAAACAGGCCATTGAGCGTGACGCGCATTTCGGCCGGTGCCATCCAGTTATTGGTCGGGCCTGCATCTTCTTGCTTCGCGGAGCAGATGAACGTGCGGTCCTCCACGCGTGCCACGTCCGACGGATCAGAGCAGGCCAGATAGCTGTTCGGGCGCTTGGCTTCGTTCAGCTTTTTCATGGTGCCTGCGGCAACCATTTCCGCACAGAGGCGATCGTATTCTTCCTGCGAGCCGTCGCACCAGTAGATACGGTCCGGTTTGGTCAGGGCAGCGATTTCCGCGACCCAGCTGATCAGCTTCTGTTGTTTAACGTAGGCGGGTGCATTCAATGGTGTAATGCCTCCCATAACGGGTTGGTTCATAAAAGATACCTCCAATGCCAATAAAGAAACCTGTCTTATCCCGGCACGGCAGGATCGTCGTCAGCTTTTGGCTCGGCTAGTGCACCATGGTCTAGCAATACGGCGGTCTTGTCGAATGCGGCCCTGTAGTAACAGTGACCGCGCAACCCGAAAATGGAATAATGGCCGGGTTGATGGGGACGCGCTATTCTGGAAAGCGCGAAAAATAAAGAGGCGATTGTACACGCCGTGATAACCCAACTCAATGATTTGCAACAAAATTGTAGGAATAATTGTTGAGTTTTGTAGTAGGGATTTATCGTTTTTCTGCATACCCGTATCTTTCTTACGGAAATAGGGAAGCGTTATAAAAACAGCATGAAAATAGCCATCCTCGACGACTATCAAGACGCCATCCGACATCTCGATTGTTTCCGACTGTTAGACGGTCATGATGTCAAAGTGTTCACCAACAGTGCCCGAGGCATCATGCAGCTTGCGGTTCGTCTAAGGGAGTTCGATGTCCTGGTACTGATTCGTGAACGTACTGCGCTGCCGCGGCAATTGATTAGTAAGTTGCCGAACCTAAAACTGATTTCGCAAACTGGTACGGTCAGCGGCCATATCGATGTGGAAGCCGCGACCGCGCAGGGTGTCGTGATTACCGAAGGTGTCGGCGATCCTACTGCGCCGGCTGAACTCACCTGGGCATTAATCATGGCGGCAACGCGCCGAATCCCCCAATATGCTGCCAACCTGCGTGAGGGATTGTGGCAAACAGCCTCCATCAATCCAGAACTCAATACACTCGGTACGGTGCTTAAAGGCAAGACTTTAGGCATTTGGGGATACGGGAGCATTGGCCGTTTAGTTGCAGGCTACGGCAAGGCTTTCGGCATGCAGGTGTGCATTTGGGGGCGTGAGGCCAGCCGTGTCGCCGCCGTGCAAGATGGCTATCTCGCAGCTGCGTCGAAGGAGGCGCTGTTTGAGCAGGCCGACGTTTTGTCCTTGCACTTGCGACTCACTGACGCCACGCGCGATATCGTGACTGAAGACGATTTTGGCCGCATGAAGCCGACGTCACTGTTCGTCAACACCAGCCGGGCTGGATTGGTCGCCGAAGGCGCTTTGGAAGCCGCACTGCGCTGCGGACGTCCGCGTTTTGCTGCGCTTGATGTGTTTAGCTCTGAGCCCTTGCCAGCCGATGCGCCTCTGTTGCGTATTCCAACCGTACTGGCGACGCCCCATCTTGGCTATGTCGAAAAGGAGAGTTATGAGCTGTACTTCCGCGCGGCGTTTCAGAACGTTGTCGATTTTGCGAACGGTACGCCGAAGAATGTGCTGAACGCGGAAGTACTGAAGTCATAGCGACGCGTCACTGTGGCGTCGGCTGCAGGGCAGGCTTAGGATTTCAGCACCGGCAAAGGCGCCGAAGCATTGCCCGCGTATCTCACGTCGGTTTGCACTAATGCGTGTCCGCCCTTCCATAGGCGGACCCATCCCGGTGGCCATGCCAGCGGCGGGCCCGCATAGGCAGGTACGCCACGCCGCACTGGGATCACTGGCAAATGTTCCGGCACCGGACCATCACGCAGATCCCAGCCCAACGTGTATGCGTAATTGGGAAGCAATGCCTCGCATACTGCGTCAAACCATGTGGCATGGTCCTCGTCGCGGCGCAGCGCCTGCGCCAGTCCTTGTGGATCGAATTGCGCGAGCGCCTTTGCCAGTTCCTGGGCGGTCGCACCAGGCTTGTCACCCCAACCGAGAATCGGATTGAAGTTGTAATCGGCCCCCGAACCGTACCAGCCTTCGCGCCATGCACGATCTATCCAGTTACGTTGGCCAGTGAATAGATGCCAGCGCCAATGCAAGCCCGATGGCTTCGGCCAGCTGTACAGGTATAGGCGCTGATAACCGGCACGGTGCAGTTCGCGTACCATCGCCATCAACCGCGCATGCGGCATGCGGTCAGGCGGATCACGGCGAAAGCGGATCGGTTCGCCATCTGCATGTTGCAAGTCATCATGAGATAGATTCAGATCAAGCGTACGGACTTCATCGCCGAAACGAGCGGACACCCAGCCGGTCAACAGATTGACCGAAGTAATGACGCCATAGCCGCGATGGCGATGGAAGACGACGGTGCCAGGTGCAACGGGTTTCATGGTCAGAAAGTAATGAGGCAATTCAATAAACTTGTTGAACATACAGCGGCCAAACCATTTTCACACCCACATCCTGGAGCGTGAATTCGGCACGCAGCATTCAGCACACTGTAAACCATTCGTGGCGACAAATCATCACCTCAATGCATTGTCTTTGCGCAGTGTTTTATCGGTTGCGCTAAGGCAAGATTTGCATGTTTTTTCACGCATCTCCCCACTATTTCCACTTTTGCACAAGTCGAAATAGTGGGCCGATCGTCAACACCAGTGCTGCCATGCGCGTAACATGAAAAGCCGTAACGATGGGCACACCAAGCTGCAAGGTTTTAGCGGTCAGGCTCATTTCTGCAATGCCACCTGGCGAGGTCGCAAGGATGGCAGTAGCGGGATGCACACCACTGAGCGCTGCCAGGCCCAATGCAAAGCTTGCCGCAATTGCTATTGCCGTCAACGCACACAGCGCGACGCTCCCAAGGTAGCGCGGTGCGGTATGTAAAAACTCCGGTGTGAATCGCGTCCCTAAGGAAATGCCAATAAACAACTGGCCAAGATGAACCATCCACTCCGGCAAGGCCGAAAGGGCATGGCCGTTGGCGGTTAGCACGATGCTGACGACCAATGGCCCAATCACCCAGGCGTTTGGGGATTTCAGGCGCTTCAACAGTAATGCACCCGTCGACGTCAACAGGACGAGCAGCAATAATCCATGATAATCGACCATGTATGTCCCGCTCACATATGGATCGCTACCTCGCACACCGGCGAACTGAAAGCCGAATGGAATGATCGCCACTACCATCATCATCCGTAGGCTGTGGGCAGCCGCCACGCGATCGACCTGGGCACCGTGGCGTTCCCCCTGGTTCGCCATCTCCGACGCACCGCCGACCGCCATCGCGAAAAATGCCGTGGTCCAGTCGACGCCGGACAGCTTATGCAGCAGCCAGCCGCAGAAGGCGCCGAGTATCAGTGCAAACATGACGCTGGCCACAATGAATTCCAGCCAGGCAGCCAGTACAGCGAATACCGATGGCGTGAAATACAGTCCCAGGGTGGTTCCGATCGCCCACTGACCGGCCTCTCTCACTTGTACTGGGTTATACAGTTTCACCCCTGCTAGGGAAGCCACGGCCGTGCCAAATAACGGGCCAATCATCCAAGGCAGTGGCGTGTTTAGCCAATTGCAGAAATCTGCTGCTACGAACCCGATTGTGAGTGCGATAAGAAATGGAAAGAGCGTGGTGCGGGTAAGGAAAGGCATCGTATTCCCCAATGTAGCATCCAAGCGGGGCGCGAATAAGGCAGGCAGGGCCCGGGGCAAAAGTGTTTAGGCGATTTCCGGGAAAGATTTGCCCTTGGCGTGGTGCAGGCGGGATGTGCTGCAAGGCGCGAGGAGCGCTGTGTGGCGGGCCACACAAGCGACGAGC
>CBHCMF010000128.1:0-13040 GCA_965974465.1 uncultured Noviherbaspirillum sp. | reverse complement strand
AACATGCGCCTTCCAGTCAAGTTGAGGGCCGGTCTGGTGAAATATCCGGGCTAGCTGTAAATAAACAGACGATATTTGAAGGCATGTTCAATGAGGAAATCGAATGTCATCCAAACAACAAATGAAGTGGCAAGAACGGGCTGCAAGCCTTCATCTTGATGGAAGGATGTGGGTAGCGGGTGAAAGAACAATAGCCAGGCAAGAAGAGACGTTTGATTGTATTTCCCCCATAGATGGGAAAGTCCTGTGCAAAGTCGCTCGTGGCCAAGCGGCGGATGTGGACTTGGCGGTGACTGCCGCAAGAAGCGCGTTCGATAAAAGGCGTTGGGCCGGGCAGCCGCCCTCTGCACGCAAGAAGGTCATGCAACGTTGGGCTGAGTTATTGCTAGAACATAGAGAAGAGTTGGCATTACTTGAGACCCTGGACATGGGGAAGCCCATTAACAACAGCTTGATATTCGATGTTCCTGCGGCGGCAACTTGTCTTGCATGGTATGGCGAGGCGATTGATAAGATGTACGATGAAATAGCGCCTACTGCAAAGTCCTCGCTTGCCATGATTCGCCGCGAGCCGGTCGGCGTTGTCGGGGCGATCGTTCCATGGAACTATCCGATGGTGTTGTCTGCATGGAAGCTTGGCCCTGCAATTGCTGCGGGAAATAGTGTCGTTCTCAAACCTTCGGAACGCTCGCCGCTCACCGCTTTGCGCATGGCTGAACTCGCCGCTCTCGCGGGAATCCCGGCGGGCGTCATCAATGTCGTACCAGGTTACGGGGCCGAAGCAGGAGAGGCGCTTGCCATGCACCCGGGCGTGGATGCAATCGCATTTACAGGTTCCACCAGCACGGGCCGCAAAATCATTGAATGCGCGGGTAAATCCAATCTCAAACGCGTGCATAATGAATTAGGCGGAAAGTCGGCAAATATTGTGTTCGCAGATTGTTCCGAGCTTGATCGCGCTGCAAAAATCGCGGCTTATTGCATCTTTTTTAATCAGGGTGAGTCCTGCAATGCACCCTCGCGATTATTGCTGGAAGAGGATATTGCAGATCTTTTTATTGAAAAATTGCTTAAAGAAGTGCCTAAGTATGCGCCTGGACACCCTCTCGGCGATACCGCCATGGGTGCGCTCGTCGATGAACGCCATTTAGATATGGTGCTGGAATATATAGAGCGCGGCATGTCCGCCGGCGCGACATGTCTGACCGGAGGCAGACGTGTATTCAAAGATATGGGCGGCTGTTATTTGGAGCCTACTATATTTGACCACGTCGATAACAGTATGGCGCTTGCACAAAAAGAAATATTCGGCCCAGTGCTGTCCATCATTCGCTTTAAGGGGGAAGAACAGGCAATCCAGGTTGCCAACCATAGCTCCTACGGACTCCACGCGGGCGTATGGAGCGACGACCTGAACAAGGCGTTGCGTGTAGCCGGCAAACTCCAGGCGGGGACCATTCATGTTAATTCATATAATGAAGATGATATTACTGTCCCTTTCGGTGGATATAAACAATCCGGCAATGGGCGCGATAAGTCACTCCATGCATTTGATAACTACACCGAGTTAAAGACGATTTGGGTGGGGTTGAAGTAAGGAAGAATCTCGGCGGTATGGCGCACGAGGGGCGACTACGCAAATGCTACCAGTGCGCTCCAGACGTTGCGCCGTTCTTCCAAGGGAAGGTCGGCTTGCTGCGCCAGGCAGTCATGCCTATGCTGGCGCGTCGCCTTTCCATTTCTCCAGGCGTACAGCGACGCTTCCCAGTTCAACCTAGAGCGATTTTCCTATGCGTGAAAGGGGGCATCTCGGGCCTGCCCTCCCTTACACGCACAGTCAAACCCCTCTATACTCCGCCCCACGCAGGCAGGCCGTTCTCTTTGCAGGCGCTGTGCTATTTGATAATGCGATAGCAAGGATTGTATTTCTTGCCCGGCAGTTTCATGCGATGTTGTGCCACAAAGGAGGCCAGTAAGGCATCCATCGGCTCCATGATGCTGGCATCGCCATGGATCTCGAAGCGGCCATGCTGCTCGATTGCACGGATTCCTTGCTCTTTCACGTTACCCGCCACGACGCCTGAGAATGCGCGGCGAAGGTTGGCCGCAAGCAGATGGCGCTCCTGGTCCTTGTGCAGATGCAGATTGCGCATGTTCTCGTGGTTCGGCAAGAAAGGTTTTTGGAACTCGTGGTCAATTTTCAGTAACCAGTTGTAGTAGTACGCATCACTGCGCTCCTTGCGGAATTCCCGTACCAGCTTGATCCCCTCATACATTTCCCGTGCGACCTGCTCAGGGTCGTTGATGATGATCTTATAGCGGTTCTGCGCTGCCGCTCCCAAGGTGATACCGATGAAACGGTCAATCTGGGTGAAATATTCTCTAGCACTTTCGGGGCCGGTAAATACCAGCGGGAACGGTAGTGCAGCGTTGTCCGGGTGCAGCAGGATGCCGAGAATGTACAGAATTTCTTCTGCAGTACCGGCGCCACCTGGGAAGACGACGATGCCATGGCCGGTGCGAACGAAGGCTTCGAGGCGTTTTTCAATATCGGGCAGGATCACCAGGTCGTTGACAATCGGATTGGGGGATTCGGCGGCGATGATGCCCGGTTCCGTCAATCCCAAATAACGCCCGTTGCGGATGCGTTGCTTGGAATGGGCGATGGTTGCACCTTTCATCGGACCTTTCATCGCGCCGGGCCCGCAGCCGGTACAAATGTCGAGTGAGCGTAGCCCCAGCTCATAGCCGACTTTTTTCGTGTAATCGTATTCTTCTCGCGAAATCGAATGGCCGCCCCAGCACACCACCATGTTGGGCTGCGTGACGGGCCGTAGTACACCGGCATTGCGCAGGATATGGAATACCGAATCCGTCACGCCTTCCGTTGTTTTCAGGTCGAACTTCGGGTTGTCGTTAATTTCGTCGCTGACATAAATGACGTCGCGCAATACTGCGAACAAATGTTCATGGATGCCTTTGATCATCTTGCCGTCGACAAAGGCGTTCGCTGGAGCCCCTTTGATGTCCAGTTTAATGCCGCGCTCGCGCTGAATGATGCTGATGTCGAAGGACTTGTAGCGTTCGAGTAGTTCCTTGCCATCATCCATGGCATTCCCACAGTTCAAGACCGCCAGAGAGCAGTTGCGAAAGAGGGTATATAGACCACCCTGGCTTGTGTCCAGAAGCTTGGAAACTTCGGCCTTTGAGAGGATATCGAGCCGGCCTTCGGGGGAAATTTGGGTATCGACTACAGGGTATTCCATATTATTAAATTCTTGACGAGAAAGTGAGTGGTGCGAGGGGTGCGCCAGAAGGCGTTTCCCAATATCCAGCTTACACGGATATACGCATATTGCGTATACCTAAGGCGATTTCCGCGAAAGATTCACCATTTTCGCGGCACATACAGGCGCGCTGCAGCGTTGCTCGTCGCTTGTGTGGCCCGCCACACAGCGCTCCTCGCGCCTTGCAGCACATCCTGTCTGCACCACGCCAATAGCAAATCTTTCTCGGAAATCGCCTAAAACCTATTTTAGGAGGAGCATTGACGTGAGACGAGAGGCAGCGCAACGAACACGACGGTCCGATGCGCTTGAAAGGATGAACGGGAGACCGCACGCGCTTTTGATTAGCGCGCGGCGATTGCTTTCTTTTGCGCGGCGGTGATGGTCCAGTAATACAAGGTCTTGGCGCCAACTTGCTCCACTTTCTCAGGCGGCCATTCCGGTCCCATATCAAAGTCGTGCGATACGACGCGCGAGCCAATTTTTAGTTGCTTCCAAAGGCGCGGCCGCAAGGCGCGGTTGACGTCGGGAAGGAGGTAGAGTGTGACCACGCTGGCCTCCGAGAAATCTGCGGTAAACAGGTCCCCCACCATAAATTTGACCTTATCGGCGACACCTGCGCGTTCGGCATTGGCTTTCGCCTCCTCGATGCGCTGCGGATTCAGATCAATGCCAACGCCGCGCGCACCGCGTTCTTTCGCGGCTGTGATGACGATGCGTCCGTCGCCGCAGCCAAGGTCGTACACCACATCCCCTTTGCTTACTTTCGCCATATCCAGCATTTTTTCGACAACCGGTTGCGGTGTCGGAACATAGGGGACGTCTAACTTGCGTGCTGGCTCAGATTGTGAAAAGGCAGGCATGCCGGCCAAGGTTAACAGGGCAGCCAGGAAAAAAGTGAGGAGGGCAGGAATGGACATGGCGTATGGTTTGTAATGAGGGTTTGGTTTCATAGACGTTTCCTTTGGGAGGAGTTTGGGGCGGAAGACCGCTCATGGCGCTGCCCTAAACGTAGCAGCAGTAGCAGGATGCAGCCGACTGCCAGGACAGCCACACCAATCCAGGCAGCATTGAGTCCGCCTAAAGATTGACTGTAGACATAGGAAAGACTGGACCACAGCATGTAAGCGCACATCGCGCAGAACAAGGCCGGTAGCAAGGGGAAAAAGGGCACCTTGAAAGGACGTTCGACAACCGGTTCGCGTATGCGTAGGACAAAAAGTGATATGCCTGATAACAGGAAGAACAGCCAGAATACCGGTGCCGTGAATTCCACCATCGACTTGAAGCCACTACCGGTCCATGTGCCTATCGCAACCAGTAGTAAGGCCAGAATGCACTGCACGCGCAGGGCGTTGGTCGGCGTATCGCGTTTGCCGTCCCAAAAGCCGAGGTGTGCCAGCGCTGGCCAATCACGACCAACCGCATAACTCGTACGCGCGCCAACAATCATGGTGGCATTGATCGACGTCAGGGCAGAGAGGGCAACGATGACGGAGATGATCTTGGCACCGACCGGGCCGAAAGCAGCATGCAGTAGATCGGCGGCAATCGCCTCCGAGCGTGCCATCCCACTCAAGCCCAGTCCTTTCCAGTACGCCCAGGTGACAAGTAAGTACAAGATGGTAATGATCAGAATCGATCCCACCAGGGCTTTCACCATGTCACGCCGCAGGTTGCGAAGCTCCGCGCTGATGTATGCCGCTTCGTTCCATCCACCGAACGTCAGGAGGACAAAGACCATTGCCATGCCGACCGCCGCTGGTGTAGGAGGGATGCTGGCTTCCTTCATGGCGGGCAAGGCCGGGCCGCTCTCCATCAGGGCAGCGGCAGCGACAATGAGCAGGAGACCGCCGACTTCAATTGTGGTCAGCCAGGTCTGTGCGGTGGCGCCGGAGCGGGTGCTGCGCAGATTGACCCAGCTAAGGATAAGGATCGAGACGGCCGCATACAATGAGGCACCGACATCCAGCCCAATGCCAGGCAGTCGCAAGATCTGTTGCATGTAGTCGCCAAATACGAAGGCGAGCAACGCGATCGATCCGGTCGTGATGACAGAGAAGCGAGCCCATCCGAACAGGAAAGAGACGGATGCACCATAGGCGCGTCGCAGGAAATGATAGTCGCCTCCCGTGTTCGCATATGCTGTGGCCAGTTCTGCGTAACACAACGCACCAATGAAGGACATCACACCGCCAAGCAACCACACGCCAAACATCCATTCCGTACTGCCCGTCAATGCAGCGACCAGTGCAGGCGATTTGAAGATGCCGGCGCCGACAACAATGCCGACAATCAGCGCGATCGCTGCACGCAATCCTAGTACTGGTTGAGGCACGCCGGAAATCGAATCTGCCATGTTGGTCGCTTCCTCCGTTACACGGGGGCTAAGTACCCGCGCATAAAAAACTGTGAGATGGATATGGTCCTGGCTGGATGCGATGCAAGGCGCCCGACCCGACGCAGTGCGAGCACTGCTAGGGGAGGGCAACGCGGCAGCGCGCCGGGCTGGGCCGCAGACACTCACCGTTTTTTATGCGCGGGTACTTAATTCCTAAGTTCACCGTTGCACGCATAAATAGATGCAAAAGGCCTGCTGTGCGAGACAGCACAGTAGAAAAAGTTTCGCGCACTGCACGCGATTTAGGGCTGGCTCAACAATCATTCCATGTTGGCGCGTTTGGTCTGACCCGCATTGAGAAGGCTCATTCGGACGCCGTCAGGGATGAAGTGAAATGGGCAGCCGTACATCATTGCTTGTAGAGAGAATGGACCTCTCTGAAACAATGATCTTTTTCAGCATGGAGATAAGATGCAAAGCTTTAGCTATACCTTAGGGAACTGGCGCGCCGAAGCCCAGTTGGAAGAATTGGGAACAGGCAAATTAATGGCTGTTATTTCAGTTACCGATGAGAAAGGGGATACCGCAACCGAGTCGAAATATACCGTGGTATTTGATCACCAGCAGGATAGGGATAAGGTGAAAGAAACCGAAATGCTAGTGCGGAAGTTGCTTGAAGAAAAGTACGGCATGTAAGCGATTGGTGGGGTAATGCCGGACATGGAACGTAAACTATTGTCAAATTTTGGAACTATTGACGCCGTTCATGATCTTTTGCATATAGAAAACGTGCACGGAATGACTTCCTAATGTGGTTCAAGGCGGGCTATGCGGCCTCCCCATAGCGCGTTATTACGGCTTCAATCATTTACGGAACGGACCATGCCAACACGATTATTCCGCCTGTCATTGCGTTTCGTCTTACCCCTGGCTCTTGTGCTTGGCCTGTTTGCCTATGCGGTCGTTCCACTGGTGGACAATCTGACGGTGCGCTGGTTCGTCAAGGATCTGGATACCCGCTCACAATCACTGGCCAATGCGTTGCAGGAGCCGTTACTTGAATACATTCCCCTGAAATCGGAAAGGCGCATCACGCAGTTATTCGACCGCGCGATGCGAGATGAACGTTTGTACGCCATTGCCTTCTGCGATGGAATGGGAAACTTGCTGTACAAGACCGCCACCTATCCGGCGCCGCTCGGTTGCCTCATCGGTCAGGGAAAAGATGGCCGAAAGCAGTCACTGGTGCACTTTCCCCAGGGGTCCTTGCATGTCTCCGACAGTCCGCTGGAACAGGATGGCCAGTATCTCGGCAAGCTGATCCTTGTGCATGACATGAGCTTCATTGAGCGCCGCAGTGCAGACACGAGGAAGTACGTGATCATGCTGTTTGCGACAATGGCCGTGGTGATCTCACTGATTACGGTATTCGTGGCGCACTTGAGCTGGCGTGACTGGATCTCCTCAGTGAAAGGCATTCTGCGCGGCGAGATCGGCCCGAAGCCGCAACAGCAATCCACTCCGCCCGAGGTGCGTCCGCTGGAGGGCGATTTACGCGCCTTGCTCCATGAGATCAACATCGAGCGCCGTACGCGTGACGACTCCACCCATCTCTGGACCCCGGAAAAATTGCGTGTGCTACTGCACGAAGAACTGGCGGGCGATGAAGTGCTAGTCGTTTCCAATCGCGAGCCCTATTTGCATGTCCGTACGCGTAACGGCATCGAAGTGCAAAGGCCGGCAAGCGGTCTCGTCACCGCAGTCGAGCCGGTGATGCGGGCCTGTTCCGGCACCTGGATCGCGCATGGCAGCGGCTCCGCCGACAGGGACAGTGTGGACCGTAACGACCGTGTACCGGTGCCACCGAGCAATCCTGCTTATACCTTACGCCGTGTTTGGTTATCCAAGGAAGAAGAGCAGGGTTATTACTACGGCTTCGCCAACGAAGGGTTGTGGCCGCTGTGCCATATCGCGCACGTGCGGCCCATTTTTCGCTCTTCTGATTGGGAACAGTACGAGCTCGTGAATCAACGCTTCGCGGATGCGGTGGTCAAGGAATCGCATACCGATGATCCGGTGGTGCTGGTGCAGGATTATCACTTTGCGCTGCTGCCTCGCATGGTCCGAGAAGCCCTACCGAAGGCAACGATCATCACCTTCTGGCACATTCCCTGGCCCAATCCAGAATCCTTCGGTATCTGTCCGTGGCGTGAAGAAATTCTTGAGGGGCTGCTGGGTAGCACCATTCTTGGCTTCCATACACAGTTCCATTGCAAGAATTTCCTGGAGACCGTCGACCGCTACTTGGAAACGCGCATCGAGCACGAGGCCTCCACGATTTCCTATGGCGGTAAATTGACTCAAGTGGAGCACTATCCCATTTCCATTGCTTGGCCAGAAGCGAGCCAGGATATGCCGAGCGTTGCCGAATGCCGAGCCATGATTCGCCAGGAGTTTGGCATGCCGTCCGACCAGTTGTTGGGCATAGGCGTCGATCGGCTGGATTACACCAAAGGCATCATCGAGCGCTTTCAGGCAATCGAACGCATGCTGGAGTCGCATCCCAACCTGATTGGCAAGTTCACCATGATCCAAATTGCAGCGCCGACCCGCTCCTCGCTCGATGAGTATCAAAATTTTGACGCACGTGTGCGCATGTTGGTACAGCGAATCAACACGCGCTTTAGTCGGGGCAATTACCAGCCCATCATCTTGAAGGCGGAGCATCACGATTCAGAACAGGTGAACCGCTACTACCGTGCCGCCGACGTTTGCCTTGTCACAAGCCTGCATGACGGCATGAATCTGGTCGCCAAGGAGTTCATCGCATCGCGTGTGGATGAACATGGCGTATTGATCCTCAGCCAGTTCACCGGCGCGGCACGCGAACTGCATGAGGCGTTGGTGGTCAATCCTTATCATATCGAGCAAAGCGCGGAGGCGTTGTACCGAGCGCTGACGATGCCAGAGGTAGAGCAGCGTGAGCGGATGCGCAGCATGCGTTCCTTGGTGAAGGATTTCAACATTTATCGCTGGGCTGGCCGGATGTTGTTGGATGCGGCTCGCCTGCGTCAGCGTGAACGGATCATGAGCAAGATTCGGTCGCATAGCCGCAAATCGCTGCGGCGCGTGGTATGAGTATGCAAGCATTGTTTTCCGACCGAGGCAAACAACGGCTCGACGACATCGTTGGACCAGGCCTCTTGTGTGCGTTCGATTTCGACGGCACGCTGGCGCCGATTGTGGACCGGCCGGAGCAGGCCCGGTTGCCGGAGGAAATTCGCCATCGTCTTGCAGTACTCGGCGAGTACGCACCCATTGCGATTATCACCGGGCGGTCGATACAAGACATACGCACACGACTTGGTTTCTCACCTGATTTTGTTGTTGGTAATCATGGCCTGGAAGGCGTACCCGGTTGGGAAATGCTTGCAACACGTCATGAGCGTCTCAGTGCTAACTGGCGCAAGCAACTGGCCGGTGTTTTGCATCAGGAGGATGGCGATCCAGGTATTCAGCTGGAAGACAAGCGCTACTCGCTCTCGGTGCATTACCGGCTTGCGGAAGATCCCCATTGTGCTGCAAACCGGCTGCAGGAGCTTTTTCAACGTCTCCATCCCCCACCACGCATCGTCAGCGGGAAGTACGTCTATAACCTGCTTGCCGAAGATGCCTGCCACAAGGGCAATGCCCTGGAGCGCTTGATGCAGGCCTGCGCCGCTCGCAATGCGATTTATGTCGGTGACGATATCACCGACGAAGATGTATTTCGGCTGCAGCGCCCAGATCTGTTATCAGTACGCATTGAACACGACATCGACAGCGCTGCAGAATTCTTCCTGCGGCACACGGGCGAGATTCTCGCACTACTGGTGGAACTGACGGAACGATTGCGCGTAGCCGGTGCTCGCAACTGGGTACAGACCGAGACGGTCACGGCAGGAGAATAAACCAACAAGGTACATCAGGGATGAAAACACTCGACCTCGGGCTTATCGGTAATTCACGCACCAGCGCACTGATTGATCGTCATGCCTCGATCGTATGGTGGTGCTATCCGTATTTTGATTGCGACCCGATTTGCTGCTCGCTCTTGCAGTCAGATCACCAGGAGAATGCCGCCGGCGAAATTGGCGTTCTACTCGACGGCGCTACGGAGACGGAACAATATTACGAACGCAATTCCGCCATTTTGGTCACGCGCTTCAAAGACAGTGCTGGCAATGGCATCGAAGTCATCGATTTTGCACCCCGTTTTTTCATGCATGGTCGCATGTTTGCTCCGGCCATGCTGGTGCGCATCGTACGGCGAATCTCCGGTCGCCCGCGCATCACGCTGCGCATGCGGCCTGCGGTCAACTATGGCCGTGAAAAGGCTGAGACGCGTTGCGGTGCGCACCATGTTTCTTATGTGGGGATGTCGCAGTCGATGCGCTTGACCACCGATGCTTCGGTGGCATCGATACTCGACGAGCGACCGTTCTTTTTGCATGAGAGTGTCACGCTTCTCATGGGGCCAGATGAAACGGTAGATGGGTCGCCGCATGAAGTCGGCCGTTCCTTTTATGAAAAAACCCGTGGCTATTGGCATGTCTGGGTACGCAACCTGGCCATTCCGTTCGAATGGCAGGAAGTGGTCATTCGATCGGCGATCACACTCAAGCTCAATGCCTTTGACGATACCGGCGCTATCGTTGCTGCCGTCACCACCTCTATCCCGGAAGCCCCCAACAGTGGGCGCAACTGGGATTACCGCTATTGCTGGTTGCGTGATGCTTACTTCGTGGTGAATGCACTCAACAGCCTCGGCGCGACGGGCACGATGGAGCAGTATTTAGACTACATTCTGAACATCATCGCCGATACCCGCGATGCGCCGCTGCAGCCGGTGTACGGCATCCGACGCGAAATCGCGCTCGACGAACGTGTGGCACCGCATCTTGCAGGCTATCGCGGCATGGGGCCGGTACGCGTCGGTAATCAGGCTTATCATCAGGTACAGAACGATGTATTTGGCGAAGCGATTCTGGCCAGCACACAAGCATTCTTCGACACACGCTTGGAACGACCGGCTGGACGCCACATGTTTCGTGATCTCGAACGTCTGGGTGAACAGGCGGTGAAATACTACAACGCGCCGGACGCCGGACTGTGGGAGCTGCGCGGATCGACTCGGGTGCATACGTTTTCCAGCATTACCTGTTGGGCGGCCTGCCATAGGCTCGCTTGCATTGCCCGTCATCTGGGACTGCCGGAACGGGAGCAGGTATGGGCGGCACATGCTGACCGGATTCATGCCGAGATCTGTGATAAGGCATGGAATCCGAATATCGGCAGTTTCGTGTCAACCTTCGGTGGCGACCGCCTCGATGCCAGCTTGTTGCTTATGGCAGAGTTCCAATTCCTCGAACCGGGCGACCCGCGCTTTATCGCCACGGTACGTACCATCGAAAAGCATCTACGACGCGGTGATTTTTTGCTGCGGTACGACGAGGAAGATGACTTCGGGCGTCCGGAAACCGCTTTCCTGGTATGCACATTGTGGTGGATACTTGCACTGGCAAAGATGGGGGAGAAGGAGAGAGCACGCGTGCTGTTCCAAAATGTTCTGAGCAAATGCAACCATCTCGGTTTGCTAGCAGAGGACGTGGCACCTGATAGCGGGGAGTTGTGGGGAAATTTCCCCCAGACTTACAGCATGGTCGGATTGATTCAATGCGCGTCACGGCTCAGCATCGCCTGGGACAAGGCGTATGAGCGAGGCAAGGATGACTACCCACATTATCGCAGCGCTTGATATTGGCGGTACCAAGATGGCAGCCATGGTGGCGGGACCGCAAGGCCCATTAGCCAGGGTGACGCAGCCTACACCTAAGACGGGCACAACGCGTGCTTTGCCGGAACAGGCGCTTGCGCTGATTGACAGCGCCTGCGAGCAAGCGCAGATCGATCCCGCCGTGCTGACTACGGTCGGTGTCGCCTCCTGCGGTCCTTTTGTCCGTGAGCAGGGCTTGCTTGGTCTGGCGACGCCAAATATCTGCGGCGGACGCCGGGCGTCGACGGACCTGCCGAATGACTGGGAAGTCATTCCGTTGGAGCAGGTGTTGCGGGAGCGTTTCAAACACGTGGTGATCGAGAACGACTGTGTCGCTGCGCTGACGGCGGAACGCACATTTGGCGCTCTTATCGACCAGCGCGATTGCGCCTATGTCACATGGAGCACCGGCATCGGCTTCGGTCTGTGCGTCGATGGCCATATCTTGCGCGGCAAGCACGGCAATGCCGGACATGCGGGGCACATGATGATTAGTGAGCGCGACGATGCGCTGTGCGGTTGCGGCAATCGTGGTGATGTCGAAGGTTTGATCTCAGGCCGTAATATCGCAAACCGCTTGAAGAGGAGCGCTGCCGAGGTTTTTGACCTGGCACGCGACGGCAATGCTGCGGCCAGTGCGGCAGCACGAGAGGCTGCTCAATGGTTAGGGCGGGCTTTATATAATGTCACGGTGACGCTCGACACACGCTGCTTCGCTATTGGGGGGAGCGTCTGGGTCCACCATGGCGATTGGCTGGCGCCGTTCGTTCAGCAAGAAATTGAAGCACGCTTGCCGGCGCTGACAAGCGGTGTATCGGTATTGCCAGCGGCGCTAGGCGGCTTTGTGGCCGACATTGGTGCGATGACACTGGTGATCCCCGAAGCGTGGATTGTCGACTGGCGTCGTACTAGTCCTTGGCAACGGCTTGGCCCTGCTTGAAGGGATTGAGAATGTGGACAAGATATGGCCGAGTTTGAACCATGCGTAAACTGACGCACTTGATCTACGGCGTCATTGCTTCAGGAACGCCGTTTGATGCTGATTTGGCTGGAATGACGGGTGACTTCCAAGACGGTATCTGACCCTATCGCTGCTTGTTCAGCGGCGCCTAATACCAATCTTCCGTTATAACGGAAGATTGGTATTCGTTCTCATTTTCTGAAGTCGACAAAGCCTGCGGTCTTCGCTTGTTTCTCATATTCACGAACGTCGTCGTAATTTTTGTCACTCGGTGGATCAAAGCGGAGCGTCAGCGCTTTTTCCAGAATCTTCTTTCCTTCTGGATCGTTGTGCATATTCAACATAACTGTTTGTAATGGTTGTTTGATAGACGGGTCTGCTTTCTTACTGATCACGATTGGAGGGGTGCCAGCCGGGCCAAGGTGTTGAATGATTCGTACGTTTGTAGCAGCAGGGTCTTTAATGAAGCGGTCATAGTCGAGAACCAATGAATCCACTGAACTGGCATCCACTGTTTTATTGGCGACTAGCCGGATGGATTCTTCGTGCGACCCACTCACCATCACCTTTGAAAAATAATCCCATCCTTTCGCGCCAATCGAGACGAGCTTGGCGCGCGGCAGGTTGTACCCGGAA
>CBHCMF010000127.1:0-13163 GCA_965974465.1 uncultured Noviherbaspirillum sp. | reverse complement strand
TTTCATCCCCTCTTGGGGGGTCGTTTTTCGGCCTGCACTTTCGTGAGCCCCCGCTACCCGAACGAACAAGTCTTCGATGCTTTTGCGCTTGCCCATGTGCCAGCCAAATCATCGAATTTTAGCCGATAGCGCTATTTGCACCAGAACCAGTAATTCCATAAGAATTAACATTGTCATTCACATTATTTTTTTGATAATATTTCAAAATGTAACAATTTGATGTGGCAACTAAAAGCGGATTTCTCAACGATATGACCAATAGAAAGTAAGAGATGTATTCCTCTGTACATTGATGGGAATAACGAACAACCTTTCTCAGGATTCCACCCAGGGCGCGCAACAAGCGAGCCTTACGCCGAAAGATCGAGCAGTTTCATCGCGAGGCCAAACAACTCGCGGAAATCGAACGCTGCCAATGTCGAAAGGCCAAAATTCAACGCAATCACATCGCTTGCGCCATTCTGGTCTGGGTCCGTCTGGCCGCACTCGTCAAGCAAACAGGGCAAACCCTTTATCGCATTAAGAACGGCCTGCTTGAGGCATTCCTGTGGCAGCAGCTTAAAAATCCAGCGCATTGACATGCGCATGCCATAGATTCGGTTTGTTACATTTTTGAGCTTTTTGCGTAAGTTCTCTATATGAAGAAATGGACTTTCTAAGGGGTTCCTCAAAGGGAGCATCGTGCCCTGCTTTTTATTTTTCCTGTTTTGATAGAGAAGGATTATATGAATCTCGGTTTTATTAAGGGAAGAACATCGAGCCAAATTTGGTTCAAAAGGGCTTTATTTGTAGGCCTTCTGTGTTGCGCGGGATATTTTCTTTATCTTGTCTATTCTGGATATTGTTTTTCTCAAGGCCGATACCTATCAGATAAAGAAAAAATTGAAATCGTAGTCCGAAAAATACTAGCGCGATATCCCGGACCGGAAGATCTCGCATATCGGGACTTAGAGGATTTTTTTGCATTAAATCCTAATTTCTGCACTGTGACTAAAGAATTCAATGACGGAGATGGTGTAGCCAGTATCCCATTTTGGAGTCGAATATTAGGACTGGCGTCCGACTTTGTTAATGTGCAGTACTCCTTCCGATATCGCGATGAGGATGGCACAGAACGGCAGAAGCTAAGTAAAACTCATCACGCTATAACAAGCTGTGGTGGTCGAGGCATCATTTATTTTTAAAAAGTTCATGATCTCTCAGCGCAACTGATAAAGAACTAACAAAGAAAAATCGTTTGAATGGCAGCATGAGAATAAACCACGATTTACTCCTCTGCTTATAGAGGATACATATATGAATATGACGCACGAAACGCTTGGAACCTCCGAGTCTCAGCAAAAAAATCTTCCTCCAATACCGGCATTTTCTTTGACGGGCAGTCTTAGTCCATTACTTATAGTACCTATGAGTATCCCGGTACTTATTGCTCTCTTTGCGCCAATCAATGTGCTTGATTTATGGCCATGGATGAAACAACTTACAGAATGGGTCCAGAAGTTGCTGCCATTTATAAAAATGAATGGGCATGCTAGCTCAACCTCATATGCGGAAGTTGCGCTACTCGTACATTGCTTGACAGTGCTGCTAATCCCATTGTTGTCATTAGTATGGATGGGGCAGTCTATATTGAATTACCCATATATTCTGGAGCGCAACAGAGTATCCAAAAATACTAGCTGGGAGATGCATTTTCTTACTTTATTTATTGCACCACCGTTGTTCTTAGGTGCTATCTATCTATTTGTAACTTTGCCAGGTGATCCATCATTTGCACGGGGAATTACAACGGAAAATCGTGGTGGATTTGCGCTTCTTACCTTGTTTCTTCTCTATTCAACTACGGCGGTATTAGGGGCGCAGCTCTCTAATCTTCGCTTGTTTATCGATATTTGCCTTAAGAAAAAGAGTAATTAATATGGCCTCGAACGAATATTCCTTTCTTAGTACTCTCGGTGAAAAAATTCAAAACCCTGACGGCTGGGATTATGTCGGGACTCCTATTGCGGGAGTGGACGCATTTTTTGCAGAACTTGGAAAGATAGCGAAGAAAATCCAAGACAATACATTGATGCCTGCAGACGCGCAGGCAGTGAAAGCATTACTGCAAAAATTTTCTACAGGCTTAAATAACGTAAATGCTTCGATTGTGCAGCTTGGAACCGTTCCTAGTAGTGGACAAGATGCAAAGTTCGCACAATATTTCAAAAGTTTGGTTGAAAAGACCAATTTGGCTTTGCAACGCGTAACTTATGCCGCCGATGAAATTGCTGCAGGGAATTCAGCAGCTCTGCAAAAATTCTATGGCGCGACATCAGGCATGCTAAAGCATGTAGGTTCCGCACTTGGCTTGATCCAAATTATCAACGAATTTTGGAAGAACGGCTTGACTGATGTGGGGGTAAATAGCGCTGGGGAGAAAGCGTTAGGAGTGCTAACGGGTCTTGCGTTTGGTGAACTTGCAGCTATTAGTGCGGCATTTGTTGTTGGGACGGTGATTGGAGCGCCTGCAATAGTGACTGCTGCGGCAGTTATTGGTGCTGGGGTAGGTATAGGTTATGTGGCTGGAAAAGCAGGGGAGGCTCTCTGGGAGCCTTCTCGCTGGTGGTATGAGAACGAGTTCTTACCAAGCGTGTTTGATGCGGGGACAGCAGCAAGTAATTTAATTGTTAACTCAATTGATACCATCAAAAACAAGCTGGGCGTATTCGATGGTACATGGCTCGCTGGCCTTGATGCTACACCGGAGGAGAAGGCGTTACTTACTACGTTGATTGCCGGCGCAAGAAATCTTCCAATTAGCGATACGCTTAATCAAGACATTATTAAGCTCTTCAATGCCCCATTTGATAACAATACTCTTGTTTCTCGTGATGTACTAATCCGTGCCGTATTATTAATTGCTCATGAACAAAAGGCGTATTCTAGCGAGCGTATCACTGTAAGTCCCGGAACGGTCGTGCTCACTCTTCCACCAGAAGTAAAGGGTTCTATCCAGGTGATAAGGGACTTGGTAAAAGAGTCGTTGAGCGCTCAAGATCAAATTGGCTTTGCGATAACTGGACCGAACAGAGTAGTTATTTCTCCTACAGGAGGAACACTGGCGGGAGAAAATGGCGATGATCTGTTAATCGGAAGTGCAGTGGTTGACGGGCTTATTGGCGGTGACGGTGATGATGAACTGATTGCTGGAGACGGCGACGATACGCTGCTCGGCGATAAAGGTGCGGACGTGCTGTTTGGTCAAAAGGGAAATGACTACCTTGACGGTGGTCAAGGCACCGATTGGCTGTACGGTGGTGGTGGAACTGATACTTATAATTTCACTACAGGCCATGGTGGTGACACCATTGCAGACTCTGATGGTCAAGGGGTCATCAAGATCGACGGAAGCGAGGTCAAAGGCGGTAAGAAGGTCGCCTCCGGTTTCTGGGCCGACGATAAATACAACTATAGCCTTGTCACTAACGGAGGCGGCGGCACTGACCTCGTCATCAGCAAGGGCAGTAGCCTTGACACCATCACCATCCGTAATTGGCAAGCCGGGCAGCTCGGCATTGAACTGAAGGGGGCTGATGCTCCTACGCCTTTTACCGCTACCCATACTGTTACTCTCAAGAGCAATGACGGTAAAGGACGGTATTTTGATGATGCCCCTTGGGATCCCACAATATCTTGGTTCATCACTGGTACCCCCTATTCGGACAATATAGAGGGTGGGCCGGGCAACGACCAGATCGCTGGCGGCGGGGGATCCGATGAATTGATTGGCAGCGATGGTGACGACCGACTCTACGACAATGAAGTGATTGATACTGAAACCGCCATTGCCGCTGCTGAACCATTCCAGCAAGCTGATAAAGCGACGGTCATCGAAGGCGGTGCAGGTAACGATTTGGCTATCGGCGGAGTTAACAATTACCTGTACGGTGGCGGTGGACATGACACGCTGATTGGTGGCGGAGGAAGCGATACTGTACAAGGTGACACGTTTTTGGGGATGACCGGCATTGGCCATCACTTCCACTACGATGAAGGGAAGCATAAGTATCACTACTACTTTAGTTTGACAACTGGCAGTGGTACTTTCTATGGTGAACATTCTGGTCTTGTTGCTGACGACGGTGCAGATGACATCCTCATCACGGGTGGCGGTAATGATATTGCCTTAGGTGAAGTCGGCAACGACTATATTTCGCTTGGTATCGGTGACGACGGTGCGATAGGGGGGATAGATTCCGACGCACTCTACGGCGGAGATGGTAACGACTTGCTATTCGGCGACTTCGGCTGGGACGTGAGCACACCAGCGGCCGATGCATCGGACCAGGAATTGGCTGGGTATGAAGGATTGCCTGCCCAATACCACGGCAATGATGTGCTCGATGGCGGTAGTGGCAACGACTACCTCGAAGGCAATGGCAAGGACGACAAGCTATACGGCGGGGCTGGCATTGACCGTTTGCTGGGTGATGACAGAATTACGCCAGGTGCATATCACGGCAATGACTATCTCGAGGGTGGCTCGGAAGACGACTTTCTCGAAGGCGGCGGAAAGGACGATGAGCTGTTTGGCGGTACGGGTCACGATCGGCTGACTGGTGATGATGAGCCCGAGATTCTGGCGGGTGAATTTCATGGTCAAGATTATCTTGATGGGGAGGATGGCAATGACGCTATCGAGGGTGGAGGCAACGACGATATTCTGTTCGGTGGTGCAGACGACGACCAGCTGTATGGCGACGCAACTAAGTCTGGATTGGCTGCTGCTTATCAGGGACAAGATTATCTCGATGGCGAAAGCGGCGATGACCACATGGCCGGTGGCGGTAATGACGATGAACTGTTTGGCGGCGACGGTGACGATACCATGCGTGGCGATAGCGACGATTCGGAGGTCGAGGGGGCGGCACATGGGGCCGACTACCTTGATGGGGAAGCTGGCGACGATGCATTGATCGGCGATGGTGGTAACGACACCTTGTATGGTGGAGATGGCAATGATCAGTTGCAGGGCGACTATGTCATGCTGTCCGGCGAATTTCATGGCACCGATTATTTGGCTGGTGAAAAAGGCAACGACACACTTTTTGGCTTTGGCGGCAGCGACATGCTGTTTGGTGGCGAGGGTAATGATGAGCTGACTGGGGACGGTGCGACGCTGTCTAGTCAGTTCCATGGCAATGACAGTCTGGATGGCGGCGCGGGTAACGACAAGCTGTTCGGGTATGGTGGCAACGACCTGTTATTAGGCGACGCTGGGGATGATGAGCTACAGGGTGGCGACGATATTGATGAATTGCGTGGCGGCTCCGGCACAGACATTCTATTCGGCGAAGCAGGCAATGATTTGTTGTCCGGTGAAGAGGGTAACGATACTTTGCAGGGGGGCGACGACAATGATGTACTGCATGGCGGCTCCGGCGCAGACATCCTGTTCGGCGAAGTAGGCAGTGATCTGTTGTCCGGTGAGGAAGATAACGACCATCTGCAGGGTGGTGACGGCAATGATGAATTGCTTGGCGGGGATGGCGACGACGTCCTGTTTGGTGAGGCAGGAGACGATACTCTCGATGGTGGAGACGGCCAAAACGAACTGCGTGGCGGAGAAGGTAACGACGTTTATGTCCTGAACGACAAGACTGGTATCGCCGGCATGGATGCTCAAGGCAATATGATAACTGTGTCGCAGGTTACAGGCATCGAAGACAGCAGTGGGAACAATCGAATTGTCTTTGGCGCCGACATCACTGCTTCCGATATCACTTTTTTTACGGTGCAGGACAGTAATACCGACTTTCTGTTGCGATATGGGCAGAACGAGGTGTATTTGAAGGATGGCTTGACGAAGGCAACGATATCAAGCCTTGTGTTTGGAAATGGCCAAACGCTCACGCGTGCCGGAATCATGGCGATGGCTCCGGCATTGACGCTCGTCGGAGGCGATGGCAACGACAACATCATGGGCGGGAAAAAGGCAGATAACCTCAGCGGCGGCGATGGTAGCGACAGGTTAACTGGCGGAGCCGGCATGGACATTCTGACCGGCGGATTGGGCAACGATACCTATGTGTTCCAACTCGGCGATGGTGAAGACCAGGTCGACAATACAGCCATCGATTATGCCACCGCCATCGATGTCATTAAATTGGGCCGCGGCATCGCCATCAATGATGTGACGCTCAACCGCTCCGGTAATGATCTAATGATCAAGGTGAGCGCGACGGATATTCTCACCGTTAAAAATTATTTTGCCGTTGGTGGCACCAAAAAGATCGACAAAATCTATTTTGCCGACGGTACCGTATGGGGCCAGGCTTCAATTGAAAAGCGCGTCGTCATCGCAGGCGCCACGTCGGGAAACGACATACTCAATGGCTTTGATACCAACGATACGATGCACGCGTTGGAAGGGGATGACGCGGTATATGGCAATGGTGGTCACGATCAGCTATTCGGCGACAACGGAGCCGATAGCCTGTATGGCGGTGATGGAAACGATGTGTTAGATGGCGGTGGGGGGGCTGACAAGCTCCAAGGTGATGCCGGGAGTGATACATATCGATTCGGACGCGGTTCTGGCATGGACACCATTGGGGAGTATTCCTCCAACAACGATGATATCGATATTATCGTCATGGGTCCAGACATTAAGCCTGACGATATCGTGGTGCAGCGGGTTTATAACCAAGAATCCAATCCACGTCCTCATGATCTTCTGATGTACATCCGCAAAGGACCTAACCTTAGCGGATATGATAATCGCATTGTTGTACGCGACTTTTTCAAACGTCAAGATGGCTACTCTAAAGTTGAGCAGATTAAATTCGCAGACGGCACGATATGGGATGCCGCTGCGATCAAAGCCATGGTGGATGTCAGCACAGAAAATAGCGAGACGGTTTGGGGGTACGCTTGGGATGATAGTTTGAACGGGGGCGGAGGGAATGATCGCGTCTATGGATACGAAGGAAACGACAGTCTTTTAGGAGGAACGGGTAATGATTCCCTCTATGGCGGTGAAGGAAACGACACCCTTTCGGGGGGACGGGGTAATGATTCTCTCTATGGCGGTGAAGGAGCAGATATTCTCACTGGCAGAGACGGCGCGGATCAACTTCTTGGGGATTCTGGGAATGACACACTGGATGGCGGTACCGGTAACGATGGACTAAAGGGTGGCACTGGCAATGACACTTATGTTTTTGGGCGAGGCTACGGCAATGATGAGCTCCGCGAGGAAAACACAGTGGCTGGTAGTGTTGACACTATCAAGCTGGGTTCCGACATCTTGCCGGGTGAAGTCGCTCTGTACCGACATGACAAAGACCTTGTGCTTTCACTAGTAGGTAGCCAGGACCAATTGTGGATCAAATCATTTTATGTCGATACGGAAAATGGACAGGCTGCCGATTACAGGATCGAACAGATTAGCTTCAACGATGGCACGGTCTGGGATTTAAATACGATCAAAGCAAAGGTGGTTCCTGCTGCTGTGAACGCAATGGTCGGCACCACGGGCGACAACACCTTTGTTGTGGACAATGTGCTCGATACTATCACTGAGGGAACAGATCAGGGTGTTGATACGATCCAGAGTTCAGTAAGCTACAAAGTAAGTCAAAATGTCGAGAACCTGAGTTTGACGGGGGCGTTGGATATCAGGGGCACTGGCAACGACTTGGACAATGTTATTCGAGGAAACAGCGGGAATAACGGGTTATCTGGTGGCCTCGGTATCGACACGCTGTACGGGGGGAATGGTGATGACGTTCTTAGCGGCGGGGACGACCTAAATGTCAACATCCTCTACGGCGAGGATGGTAATGACATCCTTATGGATGATAGAGATTACAACCTCCTTTATGGCGGAAAGGGTGATGATACGTACCTCCTTGAATCCGTCTACAAGCATTCTGCATTAACTAGTCCAGAGAGAATCATCGAATTGCCAGGAGAGGGAATCGACACAATCAAAGGGCGCGGTGGAATAATTCCCGACAATGTGGAAAACATGATTGTGGTAGCCCTCGATAGTGTCAATCGCTATGTGACGGGTAACGCTCTCGATAATGTCATTACGCTTGAAGACTGGAATGGATATTTGCTAGATGGTGGCGCCGGTGCGGATACTTTGATCGGTCATAGTGGGGATGATACTTACGTTGTGGACAACGTTGATGACCGCGTAATCGAACTCCGTGGAGGTACGGATACTGTTGAAAGCTACATCAACTACACGTTGGGAACATACGTTGAAAATCTCGTTTTGCTCGGTAACGCACCCAGCAGCGGTATAGGCAACGATTTGAATAATATATTGAACGGAAGCTCACGTTACGATCAAGGTTTTTACGTGAATATTGACTCCGGCAATTATGCCGCCAATGTTTTGTCGGGTGGAAAGGGGAACGATACCTACATCCTGGGGGAAGGAGATACGGTAATTGAAAAAGCGGGGGAAGGGCGTGACACTATTAAAATTCTCCCAGCGAGTACAACACCCAAAAATTATTTCCTTAACACATATGCCAATGTCGAAGACATTTGGCTTACCCAAATGGCCGGGGCCTCAAACATAAGCGGCAGCGATGGAAATAATTTTATAAAAGGAAATGTTTATAACAATAGCTTACGCGGCGGTGCCGGCGATGACTCGATTTATGGAGGTGGCGGCAACGATATCTTGGAGGGCGGTTCAGGAAATGATGTGCTGCGTGGAGGGACGAAGGAGAATGACAGTTTCTCAGAACCCAATGCCAATAATACTACCTATATATTTGGTCGTGGCGATGGGCAAGATATTATTGAAGATTTCGATGAAACGCTGGGCAATCAGGACACAATCCAATTTAAGGCAGGTATTTCTCCTGCTGATTTGATGTTGTCTCGTCAGCCAAGCGATATCGAAGGCCGCGACAACCTCGTCATCGACATTATGGGAAGTGATGACAAGATCACGATCAAGAATTATTTTTATATCCCTCCAAATACAAGTGAGACCTATTGGGCGATTGAGCAATTTAAATTTGCCAACGGTACTGTCTGGAATATGACAGCAATCCAAGCCCGCCTCAATGACAATAGCAATAACGCGACTGCCGCGAACAACACTATTGTTGGTAATGATTCAAACGAGATAATCAATGCATTAGGTGGTGACGATCTTGTATCTGGCGGGCTGGGAAATGATGTCATCAACGGGGGCGCAGGTAACGATATCCTGTTTGGTAATTATGGAGATGACACGCTAGACGGTGGCGCTGGTAATGATGAACTCCATGGAGGGAGTGGAAATAATGCGTACCGCTTTGGAAAAGGATATGGACAAGACATTATCATTCAATCCGTTTCCGCTGGTACGCATAACTCGATTGTGATCGGACCCGATGTATTGTCTACAGATATCAAAGTCTCGCGAAACGGCGATGATTTGATTATGAAGATCGATGGTACATCCGATCAAATATCCATTCGTCATTTCTTCATTGATTCGAAGGCTGAAATTCCGAAGATTATTTTCGCTGATGGAACACAATGGGACGCGGCCATTTTGCGAGACATGTCAAGGACCATCAGGGGGACTAGTGCGGCCGACATGCTTATCGGCACCGTGGATAACAATATTATGTATGGTTTAGACGGCGCCGATACTATCGATGGCTACGAAGGCAATGACCATCTCGATGGTGGGCTTGGGGCTGACGCGATGTATGGCTGGGAGGGAGATGATGCATATGTCGTGGACAACACGGGAGATAAAATTGAGGAAGGGACGGGAGAAGGGAATGATACGGTAATGAGTTCCATCACATTTACGTTGCCCTCCGACATTGAGAACCTGACACTGACTGGAATAGGCCTTATCAATGGTACCGGCAATTCTCTAGCTAATGTGATAGTGGGGAATAGCGCGAATAATACGCTCGATGGTGGCGCAGGCGCCGATACGATGTCAGGCGGTGCTGGTAATGATACCTATA
This sequence comes from uncultured Noviherbaspirillum sp., assembly GCA_965974465.1. Classification (GTDB taxonomy): domain Bacteria; phylum Pseudomonadota; class Gammaproteobacteria; order Burkholderiales; family Burkholderiaceae_D; genus Noviherbaspirillum. Next base: position 3,180 of record CBHCMF010000127.1, on the reverse strand, counting down.
TTCTCAATGCCATAGACGACGTTGTGGCAGAGAGTGTCGATGCGGGTATTGACCATGTCAAATCTAGCACGACTTATGTTCTGGGATCGAATGTTGAAAATCTCACCTTGACTGGTACTAACACGATCAATGGCACCGGAAATAGTTTGGACAACACTCTGATAGGGAACTCGGCATCTAATACGCTGACCGGTGGCGCGGGGCGCGATACCTTGAACGGAAGTGCGGGTGGGGACAAGATGATTGGGGGTGCCGCTGATGATATATACATCGTGGATAATATGGGAGATGTTGTAACGGAAAATGCCGAGGAAGGGAAAGATCTGGTCAATGCTAGTGTGAGCTACACTTTAAGTGCAAACGTGGAAACTCTTGTGCTGACCGGAACCACATCTATTAACGGCGTTGGTAATACTTTAGATAATCTGCTGACAGGTAACTCTGCGGTCAATACATTAACTGGTAATGGTGGTAACGATACGTTAAATGGTGGTGGTGGCGCTGATACAATGTACGGTGGCTCAGGCAACGATATCTATACCGTTGACAATGTCAGTGACATAGTCACTGAATACGCTAATGAAGGAATTGACCATGTGCAATCTTCTGTTGCGTACACGCTTAGCGCTAATGTGGAAGCATTGACGTTAACAGGTACCAGCATCATCAATGCAACTGGTAATGCAAGCAGTAATCTCCTTATTGGAAACAGTGCCGCCAACACCATTATTGGCAATGACGGCACTGATATTTTGCAAGGGGGAGGTGATCCGGACAAGCTCAGCGATACCTCTGGTAATACGTTATTGGATGGTGGTGCTGGCAACGACACCCTCACTGGGGGGGTAGGCAGAGATTTCATCATTGGGGGCACCGGTAACGATATGATCACCACCGGTTCCGGCGCTGATGTGATTGCCTTCAATCGGGGTGATGGGCAAGATACTGTTGTGGCCAGTACCGGCAAGGACAATACGTTATCCTTAGGTAAGGGGGTCAGATATGCGGATCTGTCATTCAAGAAGAGTAGCAATGATCTAGTTCTTGTAACAGGAGCCGGTGAGCAAGTCACTTTCAAGGACTGGTATCTCAATACCAATAACCACAGCGTGGCAAAGCTGCAGCTGGTTGTCGAAGGCACTACCGACTACGATGCAGGCTCGACGAATAAATTGAACAACAAAAAAATCGCTCAATTTAACTTCGACGAGTTGGTGACGAAGTTTGACCAAGCCCGTACAGCCAATCCTGCACTTACGAGCTGGGCGCTTTCTTCATCATTAACAGACTTCTACCTAAGCGGTAGTGACACCGCTGCAATTGGCGGGGACCTGGCCTATCAGTACGCGAAAAACGGGAACCTGTCATCACTGTCGATGACTCCTGCACGAACGCTGCTGGTAGACGCATCGTTCGGTACGTCAGAGCAAAATCTGCAGACGGTCGGCGTGTTGCATGACTCTTCGCCGTGGTTACTGTAATGGACTTCAAAATCTCACACATTTTTTAGCCAATTTAAAGAATAGATGGATCTTGAATTTTCTCGCCCATCGATTCTTCTTGGAATGAGATAGATCGCCGGTTTGTGACCGGCGAAAGAAAGTCATAAGTCGATTTCATCCTCTGAGCCAAAGAGCTGATGGCAGTCGCACCGGGATGCACCTATGGTGCAAACGACAGTGACTGTCGGACCGCGCCTTGGTAAAACGATCATCGTTCACTGGTTTTCATTGGCTGGCCGTGCCGTACAACTGGTGTGAAACCGAAAAGGCAGGGCGCCCACACCGCAGAGCATAACGACGGTTACTGGCCCCAATGCCGAAGCTTTCGGTAAGCGTCCGCTCTGGGACGTATTGAAATCGAATATGATCAGTGCTAGGCGAGGTCTTTCACAAAGCTTCAACGCCCACGGTAAGCGGCCCCGGAGTGCGAAGCACGGAGGGCACCAACAGTTGCATGCTGTTGGCATCCGTTTGACCAGCCTGTTAGACCATGGTGTTGAGTTTGCATAGTGCCTTTGCGACTTCTTCTCGGTGTTTGGCGAGCTTCATTCATTTTGGCAAGCGAGAGAACATGGCGCTGTTTCCAGCGTTCTGCCGCACTCTCAGCTTGGCGGCTACATAGCCATACAACTCACAGAGGTGCCGTTGATTGTACGCCCACACAGTGCCATGCCTTGTGGTAGAGACCAGCTGTAGCGGGAGGCCAAAGTGAGCTGTCGGCGTCGATTGCAATGTTAGGATCCATTCAACTCTCGCAGGACCTGATTGACCATGGGTCTAGTGTATTTATCTACGGGATCGACCTCTCTGCCATCTCCAGCATGATGATATTCGCCTTCATCGAAAGCCTGATAAATGGAAAAAGCAGGTTCCGGGATATCTTTGTCTGGGCCAAATACAGGTGGAGTCGTGATAAAACCCCAAAGAAAATTCATCGCGTCATCGCAGAATTCGTAAGGAAACTCTCCGCTTGCGAATCCTTTGGCAACAAGCATGGAAAACTTGTTGCAGAAAGCTTCAGGTGTTATGCCACTTTGCTCGCAATACGCCAATATCTCTGCATATTCTGGTTCATTACCTCGACTAGCAGCAGCCTCAATAAGAGCATCGATACCGCGCATATGCCTCCTAACGCAGAGCTGACAGGCACGTTTGTGTGACAGCGTCCAGCGACAAGTTAAATTTGTCACCTCTCATACCCGCTCGCCGAACTTCAAAAGATTCCCATGCGGATCGATAACATAGAGCTCCTTCATTCCCCAAGGACGAACGGTCGGCTGTTTTACGGACGCTCCTTTTTCTGCAAATTCATCAAACAACCGCTGAGTATCAGCGACACGAATGTAGCATGAGGTGTTCTCCGCAATATAGCGGTCAGGGCAGGACCAGAAATGAATCTCAGCTCCATCCCGAGCGACAATCGCATAATCGTCGTATTGACTGATTTTGGTAAATCCTAATCGGTCCGTGTAAAAGGTCACGGACTCGGATAGATTTAGAGAAGCCAATACTGGGACCGTGCTTTTTATCTGTGCTGTCATGAAAAGTTAACGTCTTAAGTAAGATGCGCTACGCGGCTTTTCGGCGTAGCGTCACGCTTCACTGCCAAGTTAGCTCCGACGCTCCGAGCTATAGTCGAAAGTGGTGTACGGCCTGAAGCCTGAAGAGGAAGTGAAGG
>CBHCMF010000126.1:0-13169 GCA_965974465.1 uncultured Noviherbaspirillum sp. | reverse complement strand
TGATTCAGGGCGGCTCATCTTCCGTGAAGGCCCTGACCGGTTCGACAGAGGAGGAGCAATTCCACTGATCCAACAAAGGTGGACTACTTGCCTCATGAAAAAACCGCACCTTAGGGTGCGGTTTTTTTGTGAATGCTCAGTCTGTTGTAGTTCTTCGCAGTGAGGCTTGAAAGAGGCGGTACGAAAATTTTGTCGCGGCTGCACGGTATGATCGCTACTCGTGAGGTGTCTGTTGAACAACGCTGATAGCTGCACACAAGGGTGGGGCGGCAATACGCTATGTTGCATAGCTTCGATTCAGATTCATATTCCACGTTGTACGCGTCGAACTTGTTAAAATGGGCTCCCTTTCCACCCCTTTCCTTTAAGAATTCCCATGCTGAGCTACCGCCACGCCTTTCATGCGGGCAACCATGCCGATGTCCTTAAGCACGTCGTCCTAATTCAGTTGCTGCGTTACCTCGGTCAAAAAGAGGCGCCGTATATGTATATCGACACCCATGCAGGTGCCGGTGTTTACGCGCTCGACACCGGTTATGCGGCAAAAAACGTCGAATATGAAACGGGCATTAGTCGCCTTTGGGAACGCAATGACTTGCCAGAACCGTTGGCGGATTATGTTGCGCTTGTCAAAGCCATGAATCCGAGTGGGAAGATGCGTTATTACCCTGGCTCACCTTATTGTGCAGACAAGGTCGCGCGCGAACAGGACAGAATTCGGCTGTTTGAATTACACCCGAGTGACAGCAAAATTCTAGAAGAAAACTTCCGGAAGGTGGAGGCGCATGCAGCTGCACAGGGGCAACGTGCCGGGACGCGCGGTAAGCGGGTGATGATTAGCAAAACTGATGGCTTTATTGGCCTGAAGGCGTTGTTGCCGCCGCCGTCGCGCCGTGGATTGATTCTGATCGATCCGCCCTATGAGGTCAAAGATGACTATCGCCGGGTGAAAGATACTCTGGCCGATGCACTGACGCGATTTGCAACGGGTACCTACGCGGTTTGGTATCCTGTGTTGCAGCGCATGGAATCGCGCCAGTTGCCAGACAAGCTCAAGCGACTATCTAGTAACGGTTGGCTGAATGTCACTCTCTCAATTAGCTCGCCCTCTCCTGATGGCTTTGGCCTGCATAGCAGCGGCATGTTTGTGATTAATCCTCCCTGGACATTGGAGCCGATGTTGCGAGATTTGATGCCTTTTTTGGTAAAGGCGCTGGCGCGTGATTCGGGAGCTAATTTCACATTGGAAACTGGTGCCACGATTGCGCCTCGTACTGGCATGCGTCGTTCCTAATCCGTAGAGATAGAGGATCTCATCCATCATACAGTGTCGTAGGAATGTATCAGTTTGAAATTATTGACTATATTCTAACCATGGGAACGTACAATAATTCAATACAAGCTTGAGGCATTCATCATTCATCAAAGACCGTAGCCCACTGGTTGCCTCATGATGGAAGAAACGGACATCCTCCAATGACAGACCTCCATCCCGAGCTCTCTTCGAAAGCGGCCTTGCCTGTGCATCGCGCGAGGGATTTTTTTCTGGCGCGTCAACCTATCCTGAATCGCGACCAAGATCTGTTTGCCTACGAGCTACTTTTTCGTGGTGCCGAGGCCGGCCCTGCTAACGTCACGGACGATTTGGCAGCTACGGCTTCCGTGATCGCGCATGCATCCGAACTTGGGATGGAAAATGTCATTGGCGCATCGCTGGCCTTCATTAATGTTGATGCCGCAGTGTTGATGAGCGATTTCATTTATTTTCTACCCAAGCAGAAGGTGGTGCTGGAGATTCTGGAAACGGTCGAAGTAACAGACAAAATTATTGCGCGCGTGCAGGAATTGGGGCGGGCTGGATATTCTTTTGCCCTTGATGACGTGGTGGCCGATTCAGCCGGCTTACAAAAATTGTTGCCATTTATCGATATCATCAAGGTCGATATCACTGAGATGGATTGGGATAGCTTGGCGTGCTTGACCCGTCAATTTAAGCAAGCGGGGAAGACATTGCTCGCAGAAAAGGTTGAGGGACTTGAGCAATTTCAGCATTGCCTCGACATGGGCTTTGACTATTTTCAAGGATATTATTTTGCGCGGCCAACTGTCTTGACGGGAAGAAAGCTTTCGCCGCCACAGATCGCGCTCATGCAGCTCATGGCCCAGATCTTATCTGAGGCTGAGCTGCCGGACATTGAACGCAGTATCAAGGAGGATGCATCGCTTGGTTTAAGCTTGCTCCGATTGGTAAATGCGCCAAGCTCTGGGATTGCACAGCGTATTGATTCACTCAACCAAGCGTTACAAATGCTGGGGCGCCACCAAGTGCAACGGTGGCTGCAAATTTTGTTATATGCAGAACCAAGCAAATCCAGAGGAGCTGCTTCGCCATTACTAATGTTGGCAACCACGCGTGGCAAACTGCTTGAGCTAATGGCGCAAAAGATTCGACCAAGCGATCGGAAGACTGCGAACATCGCTTTTACCGTTGGCATCATGTCGCTCATGGATGCCTTATTCGACATGCCAATGGAAGCGATTCTGAAACAACTGTCGGTCGCAGATGAGGTGCGAGACGCCTTGTTGTTCCGTACCGGCATCTACGGTGACATGTTGAAGTTGGTTGAATGCATTGAGCGCATCAATACCAGTGGCCCGCTAGTAGCACCGTTGCTGAAGAGGCTACAATTATCAACCGAACAGCTTTATGCGTTGCAGCTTGCAGCATTCGAATGGAGCAATACCGTATCCCATCACGCCAATTGAGTCTGCGACAATGCAATAGCTAGGAAGCTGTTCAGGATTCCACCCAGCAGGGCGCTACCATAACCGATCATGAACAAGGCATTTGTCAAAGAAACCGACAACGATGAAGACGAATTGGATGGCATGGTCCCATCCGTTCCGGCCGGCACAAAGAATTACATGACGCCGGAAGGGCATCAGCGCATGAAGGATGAATTGCTACGCTTGATTGATGTGGACCGCCCTGAGGTAGTGCGCGTGGTGTCCTGGGCAGCATCGAATGGTGATCGCTCCGAGAACGGTGACTATATTTATGGTAAGCGGCGTTTGCGGGAGATCGATCGCCGCATTCGCTTCCTGACTAAACGACTGGATCTGGCAGAAGTAGTTGAGCCAAGTGTGCACCATGGTAGTGATCAGATCTTTTTCGGTGCAACGGTCACCTATGAGAACCTGACAGGTGACGAACATACCGTGACCATTGTTGGTATCGACGAACTTGATCCGCTGAACGGCAAAATTAGCTGGATTTCTCCAGTTGCGCGCGCGCTGATCAAGGCACGTGAAGGCGACACAGTGACGCTCAAAACGCCCGCTGGTGTGGACGAGCTCACGATTCTTGAAGTCCGCTATCCCACGCGATAAAAGTTTTGCTGTTTTTAACGGCTGGTGACAGCGAGGTCGCATGTCGTCAATATGCCGTCATATTCTCGATGCAAAATTATCGCGCTCCGGTTCTCCTGAAAAAAACGAATCATTTCAATGACGATCATCTATTCCAGTCTAAACCATGCCTTGCGTGTTCCTTTGGCGGCAGAAGTCCATTCACGACCATTTCTCCGGCTTGCGGCACCGGAAAGTCTGACACACTTGGCAGTCTATGCACACGATGACGTCGGGCCGGACACTTCCAATGCCGCCGTTCAGCATGCCATGCTCGCTGCACTATGCACCCATTTCGGTGTGACTGCTCCCGGTCAGGAGGCGAAATACTTCTTCCATGATTTCGGTCGATTCCGTTTGAAGTGGGAATGCCATACCGAATTCGCGACTTACACTTTCGCCGAGCAGCACAAAGACAATGTGACGGTTGCCGAAGCGTTCGAGCGTGTTCCGCTGTCTCACATTCCGCAGGAATGGCTGCTCAGTTTGCGCGGCAAGATCATGGTCGCTGCCCATGTGGTGCTGGATCACACTCGCGCGCCGGTTGAGACTTTTGCTAGCAGCCTGCGGCGGGTATTTGAAGGAAATATGCTGGTGGGTAGTTATGTGCTGCAGGGAGGCGAACTCTGGACGGACTTTCTGATCCAGTCGGATGGATTTAGTCGCTTTGTTGTACGCGATGTTGGTTTGCGGGAGCATCAGGCTGGACGCTTAGTACAGCGGGTGCTGGAGATCGAAACTTACCGCATGATGGCATTGCTTGGGCTACCGCATGCACAGTCAGCAACGCCGGTACTCAATGCAATTGAAGGCCAACTGGCGACGTTGACCGCAGCGATGGTCAACACGGACACGTCGAATGGGCATCAGCTGTCGGATGACGATAATGAGCAAGCGCTGTTAAGCACGATTACCGGACTGGCGGCGCGCATTGAAAAGCTCTCGCTCGACAATAATTATCGTTTCGCCGCTTCGCAGGCGTATTTTCGATTGGTGAATGCTCGGATCGATGAACTGCGTGAGACGCGTATCGAGGGTATTCCGACGATAGGCGAATTCATGGATCGTCGCCTGGCACCAGCAATGAATACATGCGAAGCCATCGCACGTCGACAGGAGACGCTCGCGGAGCGAATTGCGCACACTAATGACTTGTTGCGCACGCGAGTGGGAATTGTGCAGGAGCGACAGAACCGACAGATTCTCCAGTCAATGAATGCTCGCGCCGCCCAACAGCTACGGCTCCAGCAGGCGGTGGAGGGGTTGTCTGTTGTGGCAATTTCTTATTACCTTGTCGGCCTGTTCAGCTACGCAGGTAAGGCGGTCAAGGCGGTTGGTTTGTCGGTTAATCCAGACGTGCTATCCGGTTTGTTGCTGCCCTTGATCGCGGCAGGAGTGTGGTTTGGTTTACGTCGGATGCATAAGCGTATTCATACGACGTAACCGACAGGGACAGTGGTGTTGCGAGTTTTCGCATTCCACACTTTACCTGCATAACGGAAATTTGGTTGACGATGGTTGGTACTTGTGATCAGCCACGCTCCCGCAGAATGCGGGCGACGCCCGGAATGCGTCGTACGTTACGCATCAGACGGGCAAGATGAATGCGATCTTCGACCTGAATGGTGAAGCGCAATTGCTTCATCAGATGTTCTCTGTCGTCGTCCATGCCGACGTAGGTGATATTCGCATCGGACTCGCCTATCTCGACCGCGACACGGGCCAGCACGCCTTTTTCGTTATCAACTAATACCTTAATACGGCAATCAAAACGACGCGTCGGGGCAGTATCCCAAAGTAATTCAATCCAACGGTCAGGCTCTTTTGCATGCTGACGCTTTGCCACTTCACAGTCCGCTGTATGCACAAAAATACCTTGATCACGCTTTAGCTGGCCAGTGATGTCATCGCCGGGGATGGGGTGACAGCATGGTGCGAGCTGGACCGAAGCGCCTTCATTACCGTTGATCACAACAGGAGCGAGTTTGCCGGTCTTTTTCTCGTTGTCGATCGGTGGCAGAGGGGATGTGGTATCGCTTTCCATTAAGCCGCGAATATGACGAGCGACGAGCGTTGCCATACGCTTTCCTACGCCGATATCGGCATAGAGTTCTTCGAGCGATTTCGCACTTGATTCATTCAACAGTTTCTCAACCAATGACTCGGGTAGTTGTGGTTCAAGCTGCAAGCTTGTCAGCGCCTGTGCCAGTAAACGCTTGCCGAGTTCAGTGGACTCATTGAGATTGATCGTGCGCAGATGATGCCGGATCGCCGAGCGTGCCTTGCCGGTACGCACGAAGGTGAGCCAGTTCGGACTTGGGCGCGAAGAAGGCGCGGTAACGATCTCCACAATGTCGCCATTGCGCAATTCGGTTCGCAAGGCAGCATGCTCATGATTGATCCGTGCGCCAATTGCCTGATCGCCGATGTCCGTGTGGATGGTATAGGCAAAGTCCAGTACTGTGGCACCGCGCGGCAAGGCGATGATCTTGGATTTCGGTGTAAATACATAGACCGAATCCGGAAATAGATCGATCTTTACGTGTTCAAGAAACTCCGCTGAATCGCCAGTTTGGTTCTGGATGTCGAGCAACGATTGCAACCATGCATGAGTGCGTTGCTGCAAATCGGTCAGACTGGCTTCTTCATCCTTATATAGCCAATGCGCCGCTACACCGGCTTCGGCAACACGGTGCATTTCCTGTGTGCGGATTTGAAATTCGACCGGCGTACCGTAAGGACCGATAAGTGTCGTGTGCAACGATTGATAGCCGTTGAGCTTGGGAATGGCAATGTAATCTTTGAACTTGCCGGGCATGGGCTTGAACAGCGCATGCAGCGTTCCGAGTGCCACATAGCAGTTGGCAAAGCTGTCGACCACAATGCGGAAGCCGTAGACGTCGAGCACCTGTGAAAACGAGAGGTGCTTGTTGCGCATCTTGCGGTAAATCCCGTACAGGGTTTTCTCGCGACCGTGGACTTGGGCCTGAATACCGACAGCTGCAAGCGTGTTGTTAACGGAATCGAGGATCTTGCTGACCACTTCGCGGCGATTGCCGCGCGCAGCTTTTACTGCCTTGGACAGCGTCTTGTAACGCACCGGATAGAGATGTGAAAACGCCAAGTCCTGCAGTTCGCGGTAGATATTATTCAAACCGAGCCGATGGGCGATTGGTACATACACTTCCATTGTCTCACGGGCAATACGGCGTTTTTTTTCTGGAGACATGAAGCCCAAGGTGCGCATGTTATGCAGCCGGTCGGCCAGTTTGATGAGGATGACGCGTACGTCACGGGCCATTGCCAGCAACATCTTGCGGAAATTTTCTGCTTGTGCCTCAATCTGGCTTTGAAATTCAATTTTGTCCAGTTTGGACAGTCCATCGACTAAGGTCGCCACCGGCGCGCCGAAGCGCTCGATGAGTTCTTCCTTCTTGACGTCCTGGTCTTCCATTACGTCATGCAGCAGGGCAGCCATGATGGCTTGTGCGTCAAGCTTCCAGTCGGCGCAGATCTCTGCGACAGCAATCGGATGGGAGATATAGGGTTCTCCCGATTTGCGAATCTGACCAAGATGCATTTCATCCGAAAAGCGATAGGCTTCCTTTACCTTCTTCATTTCGGAAGGCGTAAGGTATTCGGCGAGCTTGGTATTGAGTTGTGTGACGGAAGCCACAGCCGCGTTCTGTGCGGCGCTCGTTTCCGACCTCTGGGGGGAATCTGTATTTCTGGATGGCGGGCGATCGGATGTCGCCCGACTATTTGGAGCAACTGATAGTGTTGAATCTGGCGGTGTCAGGTTCATGCTGCAAGCTTATCAGCCGCACGGTGGTTGGTATAGCTTAACTTGGAACTTTTTTCAGCATTTCAATTCCGACTTTGCCGGTGGCAATTTCACGCAATGCGACAACGGTCGGCTTATCTTTTGCCTCGACCTTCGGTGTATGACCCTGCAGTAACTGGCGGGCGCGATACGTGGCTGCTAATGTCAGTTGGAAGCGGTTCGGGATTTGTTTGAGGCAATCTTCGATCGTGATACGGGCCATATATACTCCTAAAAAGCGGAATCAGCTTAAATTGGCGTGAATGCCAAGCTGGGCGAACAGGGCAGCGTTGCGTGCGGCTTGCTGCGCGAAGCGGCAACGAGTGGCTTTGACGATTGCCGTTAATTCAGACAAGGCAGTCGCAAACTCTTGATTAATAATAACATATTCGGACTCCGACGCGTGCGCGATTTCGCCGCCAGCCGCCAGAATTCTTCGTGTGATCACATTCGGTTCGTCCTGCCCTCGCTTTTTCAAACGCTCCTCTAAGGCGGCAATTGACGGAGGGAGAATGAAAATACCAACAGCGTGAGGAAACTGCTTCTTGACCTGTTGTGCACCTTGCCAGTCGATTTCAAGCAAGACGTCCGTCCCAGCCTTCATCTCTTTCTCAATCAGTAAGCGAGATGTGCCATAGTAGTTACCGTGGACTTCCGCCGATTCCAAAAATTCCCCGGATTCACGCCTTTTCAGAAAGTCTTCAACAGTGGTGAAATAGTACTCGCGACCGTGCTGCTCTTTGGGGCGAGGTTGCCGGGTAGTGTAGGAGATTGAGAGCTTGATGGTGGGTTCCTGTGCCAGCAGCGCGTTAACGAGCGTGGATTTGCCGGCACCGGACGGTGCGACCACCATGAACAGGCTGCCAGAAGAGTGGTGAGCTTCGATCATAGAAATATCGGTTGGAAAGAAAATAAAAAACGAATTCCGCGCAGATCATTCCAGATTCTGGACCTGTTCCCGCATTTGCTCAATGAGCAACTTCATCGCCATGGAGGCATCCGAGAGTTCTTTGGCGGCAGCCTTTGAGCCTACCGTGTTCGCCTCTCGATTCAATTCTTGCATCATGAAATCGAGCCGCTTGCCGACTTGGCCGCCTTTTTTGAGGATGTGGCGCGTTTCGGTCAGATGGGTAGATAGACGCGATAATTCTTCTGCAACATCAATGCGGATGCCGTAAAGCGTCACTTCCTGCCGTATGCGTTCAAGGGCTTCTTCACGTGATATGGTCAAGGCTGAACCGTTGGAGGTGGCGAGTCCGAGCGCCTCCTTCATCCTTTCGGTGGCTTTTTGCTGAAATTGCGCTATTGCTTGTGGAATCAATGGAGTGATCCGAAGGACGATGGCTTCCATCTCATCGATGCGGGACAGTAGCATGGCTTGCAGCGCAGCTCCTTCGCGTGCGCGGGAATCGGTGAAGGCATCCAGGGCTTCGGAAATAGCTGCCTGTACATCGGCTTGCAAAGTCTCTTGCCCGGCTTCAGTGTCCTCGATTACACCTGGCCAGCGTAGTAGCTCATTCACTGACAAGAGGGGGGCATCAGGGAAGTGCAGGCGCACGTTTTGTTGCATTTTTGCTAGCGCTGCCAACAGGTCGCTATTGAGATTTTGTGCCATTCCAGCAACGGCTTTGCGACCGAAACTGACGCGACACTCGACCTTGCCACGGTTGACGCGCGCCATGATCGCTTCGCGTAAGGTGGGTTCAAATCCCCGGAATTCATCGTTGATGCGGAACTGCAGGTCGAGGAAACGAGAATTAACGCTTTTGAGTTCGACCGTCAAGGTGCCGACGGGGGTTTCTCGGGTGGTGACCGCGTATCCGGTCATGCTAGAGATCGTCAAGATGTATCCTTGCTTTACAAATCAGTGGTTTATCCCACACAATCTCAAGAAATTGTTCTGAAAGAACATTCTAGGAAACCATGGCTTCGCAAAATAATGCTCCATTGCCTGATGGACTTGAAATTGCCGGATACCGCATTGTAAAGAAGATTGCGTCTGGTGGGTTCAGTATTGTCTATTTGGCTTACGATGAAGACGGCAATGCCGTCGCGATCAAGGAGTATTTGCCAAGTTCGCTGGCATTGCGTCAGCCAGGGGAGCTCGTTCCCCTTATATCTGCTGAAAATTTGCCGGTGTTTCGCATTGGTCTGAAGTGCTTCTTCGAAGAAGGACGGGCTCTTGCGCGAATTTCGCATCCGAACGTGGTTAGCGTAGTTAACTTCTTCCGTGCCAACGACACAGTGTACATGGTCATGGCGTATGAATCGGGGCGTTCCTTGCAGGACCATATTCTGCGTCGCCGTGACAAGGGAGAGCGTCCTTTGGTGTCGGAGCGTTTCATCCGTAAGATGTTCAACCAGGTGATGAACGGCTTACGTGAAGTTCATGCTAACAAGTTGCTGCATCTCGATCTGAAGCCGGCCAATATCTACTTGCGTATGGATGGTACGCCGATCTTGCTGGATTTTGGCGCGGCGCGCCAAACCTTGAAAACGGACATGCCGAAGCTGTATCCGATGTATACCCCAGGCTTTGCTCCTCCTGAGTTGCACACGAAGAATGGAAACCTCGGTCCATGGACTGATATCTATAGCATTGGTGCCTCAATGTTTGCTTGCATGGTCGGTGCGCCACCGCAACCTGCTGACCAACGTAAGACCAATGATCGGATGGAAGAGCATTTCCGGAAGTTGGAGAGCATGTATTCGCGCGAACTGATCCAGGTAATTCGCTGGAGCTTGCGCCTCGATCCGCTGGAACGGCCCCAAAGCGTATTTGCATTGCAAAAGGCGCTACGCGAGCCGGTGCCTGAGAAGAAAAAGGCAGATTTGATCGAGAGGGTGTCGACAAAGTTACGCAATCTGTTCAGCGGAATGGGCAAGGGGTCGCGGGTCAGTAACACCAATATTCAAAACAACACACGATAATCAACGAGCGCATGCGATTCTCTGTTTACCAAGAAAGCCATATTGGTGGCCGTAGGAACAATCAGGACCGTATGGGGTATAGCTTTACCCGCGATGCGCTGCTGTTATTGTTGGCCGACGGTATGGGCGGCCATATCCAGGGCGAAATGGCTGCGACTATTGCTCTGCAGACCATTGGTTCACTGTTTCAGCAGAATGCGAATCCGTATGTAAAGAAGCCGGAAAAGTTTCTTGAGGATAGCTTTCTCGCAGCGCATCGAGAAATCCACCGCTATCGGGCTATCAATAATTTGCCGGAAACGCCTCGTACGACGATTGTCGCTTGTTTGATTCAGCATAACAGTGCATTCTGGGCACATTGCGGTGATTCACGGCTCTACTGGATGCGTAGAGGGCAGATCCTTGCTCGTACACGTGATCATTCGCGTGTCGAAACTTTGATTGCACAAGGTAAGATCGACCCGTCGCAACGCGATACCCATCCGGAGCGTAACAAGCTGTTCAACTGTCTCGGCGCGCCGAATATGCCGATTGTGGAACTCTCGCGTCGTGCGAGCCTGCAACCTGGTGATGTGATCCTGTTGTGCTCAGACGGCTTGTGGTCGGTATTGCCGGACCATGTGCTGGCGCATAGCCTATATAACAATACTGTCGTACGTGCCGTTCCCGACTTATTGAGCACTGCGACCAGCATCGCCGGCAAGACCAGTGATAATGTCACCGCGCTGGCGATGATGTGGGAAGGGCCAAGCAGCCTGCAGGATTCGCCGTCCACTATCGTGACGCATACCTTGCCGGTCGGCAGCGTCACTACCACAATTCAAGCCCCACGCTATGCGGACCTCGAAAACGCTGACGCATTCGACGAAAGTGAAATTGAGAAGGCGATCGAAGAGATCCGTGGCGCGATTGAAAAGACCTCCCGTATTACCTCCAAAAGTTAAGAGTTGATTATGCAGTTTGAGAACCGTCCCAGCGGCCGCGCTGTTGATGCCTTACGCACCGTTCGCCTGACCCGTCAATATACGAAGCATGCGGAAGGTTCTGTCTTGGTCGAATTTGGCGACACCAAGGTGATATGTACCGCCAGTATTGAAGAAAAAGTCCCCGGTTTCCTGAAAGGTAAGGGGCAGGGGTGGTTGACCGCTGAATATGGCATGTTGCCGCGATCTACCCATACCCGTATGGATCGCGAGGCTGCCAAGGGAAAGCAGTCCGGGCGCACACAAGAAATCCAACGTCTGATCGGTCGCTCACTGCGTGCCGCGTTCGATCTTGAAGCCTTCGGTGAACGCACTTTGCATCTTGATTGCGACGTGATTCAGGCTGATGGTGGTACTCGCACGGCGTCGATTACGGGGGCAATGGTGGCTGCTCATGACGCTTTTTCCAAGCTGGTCGAGGCTAATTTGATCCCAGCGATACCGCTGAAGCATTTCGTTGCCGCCATTTCAGTTGGTGTCTACCGAAACATGCCGGTGCTGGATCTCGATTATCTTGAAGACTCAGACTGCGACACTGATATGAACATCGTGATGACCGATGCCGGCCATTTTGTTGAAGTGCAAGGCACGGCAGAAGGTGCCGCATTTGATCGTCCTACGATGAATAAGCTGCTCGATCTTGCTGATCAGGGAATTTCTCAATTGATCACATTGCAAAAGAAGACACTTGGTTTGACGGCATAGCCTTACAGTCATCTTTTTCATCGCCCGAACGCGGCGCAGGCATGAATGCTCGCGCCGCGTGTTTCTTTCCAGATTCTCATGACACGAAATCTCGTACTCGCTTCAAACAATGCCGGCAAGCTGAAGGAATTCCGCGAAATGCTGGGCGCCATCGGTTTTGATGTGCATGCACAAGGTGAATTCAATGTGCCCGAGGCTGAAGAGCCGCATCTTACCTTCGTCGAAAATGCGTTGGCAAAGGCGCGACATGCGGCGCGGTTGACGGGCATGTCGGCGCTGGCCGACGATTCCGGCATCTGTGCCAACGCGCTCGGTGGTGCGCCGGGTGTCTTGTCGGCACGCTATGCTGGCGAACCAAAATCGGACGCGAGCAACAATGAAAAACTGATCGCTGATTTGCAAGCGCATGCAGATAAATCCGCTTATTATTATTGTGCGTTGGTGTTCGTACGGCATGCCGACGATCCTCAACCGATGATCGCGGAAGGGCGTTGGGATGGCGAAATCATTGCCAACGCGCGCGGTCACGGTGGCTTCGGTTATGACCCGCATTTCTGGTTGCCGGTATTGGGCAAAACGGCAGCTGAGCTGACTGCCGAAGAAAAAAATCGCCTCTCGCATCGTGGGAAAGCGTTGCGTGAGTTGGTTGAAAAACTGCGATGATACCGATCAAACCAATAGGGGCAGGCAAGGCAACGGCACGGGCAAGCTCAACGCCGGTAGAGATTGCTGCAGCATTTCTCAAGCCTGGTGCATTGCATCTTGGCGCACTGCCGCCGCTATCCTTGTATGTCCATTTTCCTTGGTGTGTGCGGAAGTGCCCGTATTGCGATTTCAATTCGCATGAGGCACAAGGTGGCGTCCCGGAGGAGAGTTACCTGGCTGCCTTGCGTGCAGATCTGGAAAGCGCACTGCCGCTGATCTGGGGGCGCAAGATCTATACGATCTTCATCGGTGGCGGTACGCCAAGTCTGATGTCTGCAGCAGGACTGGACCGCCTCCTATCTGATATCCGTACCTTGCTGCCTCTCGATGGTGCGGTAGAGATTACGATGGAAGCAAACCCCGGAACCTTCGAGGCGGAGAAGTTTAAATCCTATCGTGCAAGTGGTATCAACCGGCTGTCGATTGGGATTCAGAGCTTCAATGCGCGGCACTTGCAGGCATTGGGCCGAATCCATGACGACAATGAAGCGCGTAAGGCGGTGGACATTGCCCATGCAAACTTCGATAACTTCAATCTTGATCTGATGTACGCGTTGCCTTCGCAAACGCTGGAGGAGGCGCCAAACGCTCGTCCTCGAGCGCGTCGGCCAGGC
>CBHCMF010000125.1:0-13325 GCA_965974465.1 uncultured Noviherbaspirillum sp. | reverse complement strand
AGCAAACGCAAACACGCAACTTGTGAAGTGCACTGCCCTGTCATTGCGTTGATCTGTGTCAATTCCCGTTCGAGTGGGCACCATTTCGCAAAACCAAGACAATAATCAAAGTCAACGCCGAATTTGAGCATCGGTGTCGAAGTACGTACGGATAAAGGCTTTGTCGTATTAAGCCCGCTACGCCGACGTTGGGTATGTTGAACGGTTTTCAAAATGAGCAGAGACGCAAGAATAACGTGACATGTAATCGCGTCTTTTCCCGGGGGGGGCGAGCTGTCCGCCTGCGTTGCTCGTCGTTGCCATAACTCGCTATGGCGCCTCCTCCCGCCTTGCCGAGCGAAAAAATCCATCGATTTCATCTGTCACGTTATAACAGAAGATTAGTATAAGACGTGATTTAGCAGCCCCTACTTTTCAGCGTTGATGATAGAGATCTTCATCCCTTTTGCCAGCCTTTTCATTATTCCGCTGCCCATGCATTCCTAACACATCGACGTGGCGCCGCAATACTCCGGTGCATCAAATATCGCGTTCCTGGCATGAACTGAGATCCTGCAAAAACGAGATCTCGCCATAAACCATTGCTATCTGCCTGAAAGCAGGGAGTCAAGGCCTTACTGAGGGCTTGATATGCCCGTACAGCGAAGAGACGGCTAGCTGAATAGCGGGTCAAACCGTCCACGGGACCGAATTCGTTCACCTTTGTCGCCAGAGCCAGTGCATCTTGAACCGCCAAGGTCGTGCCCAGGCCGAGCTGTGGACTCATCGCATGGGCAGCATCCCCGACAATGCATATGGGAGGCTCAGCCAGTCTTTTGGGGCGAGCATGGTAATAAGTGGCAAATGAAAATTGCGCATGCGAGCGGATTTCCTCCACTACCGGCGCTGACTCAGGCCAAAGATCAAGCAGCTCCCTCTTCCATCTGTCAATTGGCGTTTCGCACCACTTCTCGTACTGTGTACGTTGAAGGCTCCAGAAGAACGAGATACGCAGTTTGCCAGCTATGCGCTCGGTCGGCATGATGCCGTACATCTTGCGCGTCGTGCAGAAGCGTTGCTCGAGAACTGAGTCGTTTTCCCAGGCATCAAGGTCGATGAGTGACCACAAGGCTCCCCAAGCATACGGATTTGAATGAATCGCCAATCCGCACGCCGCTGGCAGGCAGGAGGATGCGCCGTTTGCAATCACCACGATGTCGAAGATGTGGCGTTCGTCGTTGGCCATCACTACGCCTTTACCGTTTTCGACATCAATCCGATCCACGTTTGAAGCAAAGCGCATGCGGGCTCCGACTGCGTCGCATTCACGCATCAGGACACCGCCGAGTGCAGACCGACTGACCGCCCTCGCGTGTAAATCGGTATAGGGAATGTCGACGAGCCTCCATCCGCGGTGATTGACTCCGGTCAGCCGCTTAATGGGGACACTGGCCGATTCAAACGCCGGACCGACACCCAAGTCCGTTAGCGCAAAAACGCCTTGTGGCTGAATCAAGACGCCGGCACCGAGAGTGGCTAACGACGGATGTTTTTCAAATACGTCGACAGAATGGCCACTGCGCGCGAATGCTATTGCTGTTGCTAGGCCTGCGGTCCCTGCTCCGACAATCCCGATGCGATATTTCTCCATGCGTTCTATTTAGACCTTTTCTGACTATCAGAGAGATTCTCCATTGTCGCACAGACAGGGTGTTTTCCTTAGTGCCGCAGAGAAAGGCAATTGTGCTAGCACATTTTGCAGCGCTCATATCTTATGAATCGCCGCTCTTTGCATCCTCATCGATGCGCAGCGCCAGGCGTCTACGTACTCAATGGGTGATATCAAATGCCACAGCGTCGTGTGTCAGCGGGAATCCGTACGCCAATGCAGGTTAATGTACCTTTCGCTATGAGATTAGAACGCAACAGATTGTCGTGTCATCTAATGGGTAAGCAAGCCAGGATCTTGAAGCTGAAATGATCTGTATTGCGTAACAGGCAGGAAGGATCTGCATGGTTAAAGACATCATGGTCCACCTGGTATTGGCGCTAATGCAGTGGCGGTAGACGTGCTGCATCAGTCACCACTTTACATACATTGGAAAGGAAGTTTTAAATGAAGAATATATCCAACAAGTTCATTTCTACCGTTATTGCAGGCTTGTTCGCTGCAACTGGCAGCGTCGCCTTGGCGCAGTCTGGTCCGAGCGACGCACAGATCGCCGGTATTGTTGTTACGGCCAATCGTGTTGACGTAGACGCCGGTAAGCTGGCAGAAAAAATGGCCTCTAATCTGGAAGTGAAAGCTTTTGCGAGCCAAATGGTCACTGACCACACAGGCGTGAACCAGCAAGCAGCAGCGCTCGTTAAAAGACTCAATATCGCCCCTGAAGATTCAGATGTCAGCAAGAGCCTGCAAAAAGGCGGTGACGAGAACATTGCCAAACTTAAGCAACTAAAAGGAAACGCTTTCGACAAAGCTTATGTGGATCATGAAGTCGTCTACCACCAGGCGGTGCTCGATGCACTTGATAAAACATTGATTCCAAGTGCGAAAAATGTGGAACTTAAAGAAACGCTCGTTAAGGTTCGCCCTGCATTCGTGGGACATTTGGAGCATGCCAAACACATTCAGTCGTCTCTGAAATAAGGTGTGGAAATGGGCTTTCAATATTCGAGTCTTGCCCATTGGGCGGAGGTCTTGGTTGGCATGAAACGTATCGGGCTAATTTTGCTATTAGCTAGTGCCTCGTCTTATGCTACGGCAGAATCCACTACCCATACGATCGTCATCGAAGGCATGAAATTTTCACCATCGACACTTGACGTCAAGCTCGGCGATGCTGTTGTTTGGCAGAATAAAGATTTTTTTCCACATGATGTCACGGCAGAAAATAACAGCTTTCGGTCTAAAACCATACCGTCGCAAGGCAGTTGGAAGTTTGTAGCAAAAAAGCGTGGGCAGTTTTCTTACCTGTGTTCTCTTCATCCAATGATGAAGGCGGTACTCGTCGTGAAATGATGCGAGACACTAGGCACAAAAGATAGGCCTCACTATACCCAGCGCACTTACCTTGAGTCCGCATCGCATTTTTATCGAGAGGTCTTGTGCAAAGCGATGCGGCTTAGGCGATCCACAAATGAAACTGAGGAAAAACATGCAAGCATCACGTGCCAACTTCAAATTTGAACAGTACTCGGATGCCGAACTCGTAAATCGGGTAAGCGCTGGTGAACCTGGCGCTTTCGAATTCCTAATGCGACGCCATAATCAAACGCTATATCGAACGGCGCGTAGCATTGTCAAGGACGACACGGAGGCCGAAGATATTGTCCAGGAATCCTATTTGCTCGCTTATCGGAATTTGCATCAGTTCCGTGGGGACGCGACGTTATCGACATGGTTAACAAGGATTGTCGTCAACGAGGCAAATGGCCGCTTGCGGAAGACGCGCCGCCGAGCTGAAATCATTCAGTTAATCCCGGAGGCGGAATGGAGTGAGAGCACAGAGGAGAGTCCTATGAGCGATCTAAACGGAGAATCCTTTGCCGATCAACCAGAACAAGCGGCATTACGTGCTGAGACACGTCGACTCATTGAAGCACAAATTGATGCGCTGCCAGAGATTCTACGTACCGTGTTTGTGTTGCGGGCAGTAGAAGAATTGTCTGTCGAGGAGACTGCAGCAGTACTAGGGGTTCCAGGAGCCACCGTCCGTAGTCGCTTCTTTCGCGCTAAAGGCATTTTACGTGAGGCATTGGCACGCGACGTTGATCATGCAATGGAAACCGCTTTTTCGTTTGATGGAGAACGATGTGACCGGATTGTCGAAGGTGTTCTGTCCCGTCTCTAACACACAATAACCCGCAATCAAAACCTTTTTAAATTACTTTATGAAGTTAAATGAACGTATCGATTGGGAGACGGACGCTTTAGTTTCCCAACTACCGACTTTTTCCCAGCATGACTGGCAACGGCTATTAGCGCATCTCGGGGAAGACCCAAATCGTCAGGGACTACACGAAACCCCTGAACGTGTTGAGAAGGCATGGCGTCATTGGACATCGGGCTATACGCAAAATCCGGCGGAGATTCTAAAAACGTTCGAGGACGGCGCGGAGCAGTACAACGAATTGATCATGGTGAGCGGTATTCCGGTGTACAGCCATTGTGAACATCATCTCGCGCCATTTTTTGGCACGGCGACGATTGGGTATATCCCGAACGGAAAAATTGTGGGACTTTCTAAGTTAACCCGCCTCGTCGATTGCTTTGCACGACGATTGCAAGTGCAGGAACGTTTGACGATGCAGGTCGCCGACGCACTAATGCAGCACTTATCACCTTCCTCAGTAGGCGTCATCATTCGCTGTAGACATATGTGCATGGAAAGCCGTGGAATCCAGAAATCTGGCGAAGAGACGACTACTTCAGCGTTACTCGGTCAAGTTCGCATGGATGCCGCTTTGCGTAGCGAATTCTTCGCTTTGGCAAAAAACGGTTCGTCGGGCATTGTCAACTTATAAATTGGCGTCGGTGTTCAACGCCGAAAGCGTTTGGGGATGAAGACTTTCGGCGGCTCTCACGCAAAATTCCCTGGTTTGGGATTCGGCTTCGAAGTAATGGAGTGGGCTTGTAACGCTGAAACGCGTGCACCTATTGACGTACCAAACGGAATGCCGGCAATAGATGTCCCTGGAACGTTACGAAAGGAGCTATTCTTAGCCTATCCATATACGCCAAACTTTCGCAGTTTCGCATTCAGGATCGATCACACTATTTTCAGCATCACCAACGAAATTTATCCATTGCCAATACTCGCTCCCAGGACAACCAAGGACTAACATGCGAGCCAGCAAATCCTCGATGTTGTAAGCAAGATGAAATGGATGCCCGTAAGGTTCATGGTGATCAAAATAGAGGATGCGGCCATCCATTTCCGGCGATGCTGTCATTGTCCATAGGTCGCCATTTGCAACGTGATGAAAAGCGGTCGTGGTTTCCCATGTCTGATGAAACGCGTTCTCATGATCCGAAAGCCACGACTGAAGGCGCTCATCAAGCCAAGGCAAATCTTCCAGGTTCCATTCCAGACTTCCAGAATGAATCGAATTCAGCTGGCCAGGAAATTCCTTATGCCACATATGTTTCCAGGAAAAAGACACACGTCTTGATACCTGAGAAAACAGCCAACGCAATTGCGGATGTAACCGCTTACCCAGCGTTTCTTCTATTTCATCAATGTCATCGGAACTGGCCGGCGGGTCGACAACGACTGGTTCTACCTCACAATCCAATTGTGAAAGGCGCTCTGCCAACTTATCAAGTGCAAGTCTCAAAGAGACATCATCCAGATTGGCGATGCGATAAGTATCGCCATTTTCTTGGGTAACTTTTTGCGCATGGAGTCCTAAATCCGCTAGTGCAGAAATGCAATCCGGACGTGCCGCCAAATCTTCTTTCAAATGTTCAACGAAAAGCGGCCACTCATCATGGAATGGCAGTCCAAAAGCGCTTGCACTGCCAAGGTGCGCAACATCAACCTTATGCAACCCTTTTTCATTGCCTGCAAAGGTGAGGGCTATGGCAAGCGATGACGAGTGATAGAACGTCGCACTACGGCCTTCTTCAAGACAATGATAGTTGGTGCCGAGTTTAGTAATAGCGCTTTCCAGCGTTTCGTGTTGCCAATCGAGATTGAACGGTAATGCACCACCTTTTCGCGCACTTGTAATTGGAGTGAATGTCACGCTTTGCAGCGACCAATTTTGATCATGAGAGAGTTTTTCCCCGAGGGCGCTAAATGACGCGTTTTCACGTCTCAATTTGAGTTGAAGGCCCAATTCGTCTACGGTAAGTTCGTGAAATTCATCCTCATCATCCACGAAAGCAATGTCCAGGCTTGCGAGCCGGAAAAACGCAGTGGTCAGGTAAGGCTGAAATCCATAGGTTCCTATGCAGGCGATAATAATGTCAGTCAACGGGGCATCCGCGATGATTTGATTTATGCGTTTCGTGTATGCAGTGCGCGCGTCTTCAATGATTTCTGCATAAGCAGTTTCAGCCTCGCTTCTGCCGGCGCTTTTTGCCATGCCAAAATAACGTGCTGCCGTAATGACACACTGAGAGCCAGCGACACCTTCTTGCCAGAGTTGCCCGAGTTCATATAAGGATGAGTCGTGTAACGTACTGTCATGCTTAATTTCTTCAAGTATTGCCCGGGCCCGTCTTGGATGGTATAGAACGTCGTTCCCGTGTAGATACAGCCACGCAACGCGAAGGCGCACGTAATTATCTACATCAGAGCGGCCATACTTGAGAGCTCGTAGATACCACTGCAGGGCAAGGGCATCGTTTTCCTCGGCGCCATTGCCGTTGTAATAGATGTCGCCTAAATTCTGGGCTGCGACATAGGCGCCTGCATCAGCGGCAAGCCTGAACAAGCGCTGGCTTTCTTCATGATTGACTTCACCCAGTTCTCCTTTACGATACATCGCACCGATCAGGTTCCATCCATTCGGATTGCCTAATTCTGCTGCACGCGTAGCCCATTGCCTGGCAAGATCGAAATCCTTCTTTTCCTTGGCATTGTTATAGATGTCTATAGCTTGTTGATAGGCCTTCCATTGGGAAGATTCATCTTGCGGACGAGGCTTCTTTTTGCGCATTTCTCTATAAACGACGTTTTACTGAAAAATCATTTGCTGCTTGAATTACTCGTCCGGCATGCTATCCATATGCTCGGACGTTAGCACCAGGTGGAACACAGAGACCGGATCGTCAGCCTAAATCCCAAACTATATTGGAATGAAAGTGGCGCCCCTCGAAAACAACATCATAGTGGCCGCCTCCTTCACTTTTGCCTTGGTTATTACGAGCAACAGACCGCATTTACAGGACGGTCTGCGGGTGTCGCCAAACTGCAGATTGATATGCAACGATAAACGTTGCATTCAATCTTTGAACACTCACAGGTAACGCACGTCATGATTCGCTCCTTTGAGGCTTATCCATAGCCGATCGGCTTTCGCTTATCCACTTTTCAAAGCCCCCTTCCAGGTAGCGAACGTTGAACCCAGCATGTTCAAGAGCGGCTGCACAGCGTTGGCTCACTTGATGCCCGTGCACGCAATACACCACCACGGGGCGATGCATCTCGAGACTACCCTTCCAGGCATCCACGCTTTCTGGGTTACGCCATCTCGCACCGGAAATGATTTGGGTGCTCGCATCGAATACTGGAGCACGGCGTACGTCGATTAGCTGGATAGCAGACAAAACCTCGGCCAGTTCAACAGTTGAAATAGGTTTCCCCATGACGTTCCTTTCCAAGGATCTAGCGACTCACTAATGGGTAAAGAATCAAGCCAATGACAGCTGCAACAACGATGATGGCTGGTTCCTGAAGCTTCTTGAACTTCCAAAGCAAGGCGATTGTAATCAGTGCAATGACCGCAGTCGGTATGTCGATAATCGAGCGTTTTGCAATCACAATCACTGAGCCAGCAATAGCACCGATTGCTGCAGCAGTGATTCCATCCACAAATGCAACGACGCTAGGTAACTTGCCGTACTTTTTGAAGTAAGGCGCTGGGATAATCGTGAACAGGTAGCAAGGCAGGAAGGTAGCAAGTGCTGCAACTGTCGCTCCAGGCAATCCTGCTATTAGATAGCCGATAAAGCCTACCGTGATGACAACGGGGCCCGGCGTAATCATTGCCACGGCTACCGCATCGACGAACTGCTTTTCGGTGAGCCATTGATGCTCGGTCACCGTGCCGCCGTAGAGGAACGGCACAATGGCGAGGCCCGAGCCGAACACGAATGCCCCGGCTTTGGCAAAAAACAGACCGATTTGTGTCAAGAGGGATACGTCCAGGGCCCCGAACAGGCTAGTGATTATAGGAAGTTGCGTCAGAGCGACGCCATTAACGCCACCTTTGCTGAGCCATTTTGGTGGTGCGCGCAGCAGCCATACGAGAATGCCGGCGGCAATAAACAGCCAGGCGATTTCTGACTCCGTGATTATCGTGACAATCGCGAGCAAAAGATAAATTGCCCACAGCAGCTTGTCCTTGCCGACGCTCTTTTCCGTGAGCTTCTTGGCACTTATGGCGATGATTCCGATGACTGCCGCACCCACGCCGTAGAACACCGCCTGCATCCAAGGGATGCCACCGAACCGGACATAGGCCCAGCCAAGTGCAACGACCATCAGGAACGACGGGATGACAAAAGCCAGACCGGCCAAGGTCGCACCCAAGATGCGGTAGTGCACATAGCCGAGGTAAATTCCGAGTTGCGCAGCCAACGGACCTGGAGCAAGCTGGGAGAGTGCCAGACCTTCTTTGTAATCCGCCTCACTAATCCATTTTCGGTCTTCGACGAGGTCCCGATGCATGTAGCCGACCAATGCAACTGGTCCACCGAAACCGAATGTCCCTAACCGCAGCATGTACAACACCATTTGCCAAAGGGTGTATGGGGGCTTTTCTGCAGAATGACTCATGACGTGCGTTCTTTGTTGAAGTGGGTATAAAGAGAGTCGAGGGCGGCGCCGATTTCAGCAAGGAGTGCGTCATCGTCATTCAGACGCGCACGAGCGCCCGCAAGAATAGCTTCAAACCCTGTCGCTTCCGGCGGCACTGTGCCACCGACATCGAGCGTGTGAACAAGGGTGGCGAGCTTTTCCATGCCGGGCGTCATCTCAACAGTGAAACTCGCAAGGAGTACTTCGAAGGTGACCTTGTCGCCTACGTGTGTAAATGTTGCTCCGTCAAAGTCAAAACCGAGTGCATCCTGCGGACAATGTGCCGGGCTATCCAGCCACACGAACTTGGCATCCCTGTCGATAAAGCGCTGAATCAGCCAAGCGCTGGCGACACGGTCGACCCACAGATTGCGACGGGTTGCCCAGAGTCGCCCCTGGTAGTCATGGCGGTCCAGATGGGGAATTGGACGTTCTTGGGCGTGCGGCTCGCCTGGCGAAAGCAGTGCATTCGCGGCTTCTTCAAAATCCGCCCATGCCGCGCCAGCGTTTAGGGAAGCCTGGTTTGGGAAAAAATCGATACGCCGAATACTCTCGAATTCTTTGCGCAAACGTTTGTGCATTTTTGCGATTTCAGTCAGAGTTTGAGAGGCCAGCGACTTCCGTGCTTGGGTCAGTGCCACCGCCATCTCTGCATATTCGGCCGAGCGGTCGAAGAGTGCCCGGAAGGCATTATCGTCAGCAGTAGAACGAGGCAAGAGGTCCACGACCCAAGCTTGGCCGCCTTCACTGTTTGTCTGGTCCGCAAGTTCAACTAACGCTGTCGCATGTTCTTCGGTGTCAACCAGAAGATAGGCGCCATCCCGCAGAGGAACGCAGCCAAGCGCTTTTATGCCTCGCCAGAGGCGCATCCGTGCGGTAGCGCTGGATGTTGGCAAGGATGCAATGAGAAGCAGCCATTTGGGATTGAATAACATCATGTAGGATACTCTACACGATGTTATACCTATCTCAAATACTTTTGAATTGAATCATATGCGTACCGAAACGCATGCGCTTCTTTTAGCCATGGATACGCGCCCAGGCATACTGTTTGTTCTAGATGTGTATCCAGACACCAAAGCAAGATCCTTGTCGAAGCGCCAGCAGGCGCACCGAGCTAGTAAGTGTTACGGGAAACGTACTCGATAGCCTTGACTGGTTCTGCTGCTGGTAACAAAAGCCCCCTAGCCCTGCGTAACAATGCGTGCATTCATGTTCAGCCCCTCCGGCGCTATCGGCTCCTGCTAATCAAGTTAAACCAAACGTGCTTGCTGTTGTCATCTCTATATCGACTGCCAAGGTAGACCTCAACTTGGATAAACAATGCACATTCGAAGAACCAGCTTCGTCCGCATGAAGGCGCGTGTCGCATGATGGGGCGAGCGGTTGTCATGCGCACCGTCATGCTGTCCGCTCTCTGGTGGGTTCTGACAGACGGGGCAATAGCAGCCGTGGGAATAGGTGCGGTCAGCGTGGCATGCGCGGTCACCGCCAGCCTGGTTCTACAGCCTCCTCGTCGGTCCCGCATTTCACTGAAGGAATTGCCGTTTTTCCTTGGCTATTTCCTAATGCAATCAATCAAAGGTGGCGTACAGGTCGCAACAACTGCTATGCGTCCACGCCTAGATCTGCATCCCGCGACGCTGGAATTTCGCCTGCATTTGCCAGACGAATCGGCACGGATATTTCTGGCATGCATTTTAAACCTCCTACCCGGGACGCTCAGCGCAGGGTTGACCGGTGACCGGTTACTGCTCCATGTCATCGACATGCGCTTGCCGATCGAAAGGGAAGTACGCAGGGCGGAAGCGCATGTTGCCCGTTTGCTGGGAGTAGAAACGCAATGAACGTCTTGTCCTCACTAATAGCGGTATTCCTACTTGCCAACCTGCTCGCTGCGCTGGTTCGTGTGGTACGTGGCCCTACCTCTGCTGACCGTTTGCTGGCGGCCCTGTTGTTCGGCACAACCGGCGTAGCGATATTGATGCTGCTGGCGCACGCCAACGAACGTCCCGCGCTGGTGGACGTGGCGCTCGTATTTGCTTTGCTCGCCTCCATTACCGGCGCCGCCTTTGCGCAACGCGCATGGCGGCGGGAGCAACAGAGAAAGCTGGAAGATGAACCTGCTTGATCTGATTGGCGCAATCTGCCTCATCGCCGGTGCAGCGTTTTTCCTGGCCGGCACCGTCGGTTTGCTGCGCTTTCCAGATGTGTATACACGGCTACATGCGCTGGCCAAGGTGGATAATCTCGGGCTCGGCTTCACCGTACTCGGTCTGATGACCCAGACGGACGATATCACCGCCGCAATCAAGCTGCTGCTCATTTGGCTGCTTGCGCTGGCTGCCAGTGCGACGGTGAGTTTTCTGATTGCGCGCCGGGCCAACAAGCGCGGCCTTGCCAGTTGGCGGCCGCAGGAGCGGGACGGATGAGCGGCGTCGTATTCGACGTGCTGTTGGCGGTTGCGCTGCTATGGAGCGCGTTGCGCGCCTTGACGGCATCGGATCTGTTCCGCGCGGTCGTGCTGTTCATCGTCTTCGGACTATTAATGGCACTGGCCTGGGTGCGCCTGGATGCGCCGGACATCGCACTGGCCGAAGCGGCCATTGGCGCCGGCCTCGCCGGAGCACTGCTGCTCGACACGGTCGGTCATCTACGCGCGAAGGGAAGGAGCCGCTCATGAAACTGCTGCGGCGCATGCTGGTGCTCATCTCCACGGTCATGCTAGGCATAGCGCTCGCTGCTGTAATGCTCCAGCTACCACCGCCGGAAGTGCGCCTGGCGGTGCATGTGGGAACACAGCTCGATGCCAGCGGCGTCACGCATCCGGTCACTGCGGTGCTGCTGAATTTTCGCGGTTATGACACGCTGCTGGAAATCGCCGTATTGCTGCTGGCGCTGCTCGGCGTGCTGGCTGCGAGCGTCGGCGACGCTTCCGCCGGCCTGCGTGTTTCCGGAACGCCGCAACCCGTCCTGCAATCGCTGGCTCGCATGCTAGTGCCGCTCATGGTGCTGGTCGCCTGTTACCTGTTGTGGTCAGGCGCACACGCACCGGGCGGTGCATTCCAGGCGGGGGCGGTACTGGCGGCGGCTGGCGTGTTGCTCTATCTGTCTGGCCTGATACCGGCATGGTGCGAGCCCGGTTTGCTGCTGCGCATGGGACTGTCGGCCGGCTTCCTGCTCTTCCTGGCGGTTGCGCTGCTGCAGCGAGGCGCGTTGCTCCAGTACCCGCCGCAATGGGCGGGAGGATTGATTCTCGCGATCGAAGCCGGCCTGACGATTTCCCTGGCGCTGATACTTGCTGGCCTGTTCCTCTGGCTGCCGAACGAAAACGAGGAGGCAGAAGAGTGAACCAACAATGGATCTATGCGCTAGCGGGGGTAGCCTTGTTCACAGCCGGTATTGCTGGCGTAATCCTACAAACCCATTTGCTGCGCAAGATCATGGCGTTCAACATTATGAGCAGCGGGGCCTTTCTGGCACTTGTCGGCCTCGGTCAGCGCGACGGCATCATCGATCCGGTGCCGCAGGCGATGGTGCTGACCGGCATCGTGGTATCGATTGCTGCCACTGCCCTGGCGCTGGCGCTAGCACGACGCTTGCTGAATCTCACCGGTGAAATGCGCTTGCCTGGGAAGGCCCCGGATGCCTGACCCTATCACCTGCCTAATCGTGTTGCCGCTGGTCTGGGCCACGTTGGCATTCCTGATCGGTCCCGGGCGCGGCGCACGCCTGGCATTCGCGGGGGTGGCCGTCCAACTGACGCTGGCAGTGCTCCTTGCGCAAGAGGTAATCCAGGGCGGCGTGCGCATTCATCGCGTTGGCGGCTGGGAGGCGCCGCTTGGCATCGAACTGATGACCGACGGCCTTTCCGCAGTCATGCTGCTGCTCATGCAAGCGGTGGCGCTGCCGCTAGCCTTGTATGCGCGCGCCTATTTCGCCGGCCACGCCGAGGGTGTGCGTTATTTCTGGCCGCTGACAGGGTACCTGCTGGCAGCAATGAATGCCATGTTCTTGTCGGCCGACATCTTCAATCTCTATGTCACGCTGGAGTTGACGGGCCTTGCGGCAGTCGGCCTAGTTGCTTCGAAAGGTGGTATCGGGCCGGTCTCAGCCGCGTTGCGCTATCTGTTGACCACGTTGCTTGGATCAGGCGCCTACCTGTTTGGCGTTGCGTTGCTGTACGGCGCATACGGCAGCGTATCGCTGTCGGTGCTCAACCCGCTGGTAGGAGAAGACGCGCCTCAGGCGGTGCTGTTTGCGGCGATATTGATGACGTTTGGCCTGGCGCTCAAGACAGCGCTGTTTCCCTTTCACTTCTGGTTACCGCCGGCACACGGCGGCGCCCCCGCGCCTGTCTCCGCTTTGTTGTCGGCACTGGTGATAAAAGCTTCGTTCTACCTCATCGTGCGCTTGTGGTTTTCGCTGTTCATGCCGTTGTTGGCACCGGTCGCAGCGCAGTTGCTTGGCATTCTCGGCAGTGGCGCAATCCTGTGGGGCTCGATCCAGGCACTGCGGCAGACGCGCTTGAAAATGTTGGTTGCCTATTCCACGGTCGCGCAAATCGGCTACCTGTTTCTGCTCTTTCCTTTGGCGACGCACACCGGACTCGATGCCGCCCAAAGCGCGCTGCAGGGCGCAGTCATGCAGGTGTTGGCGCACGGCATGGCAAAGGCGGCGATGTTTGCCGCGGCCGGCGCCATCCTCCTGTCGACCGGACGCGACGACATAGCATTGCTGGGTGGCGTATCCGGCCGCTTACCGCTGACGCTGTTCACCTTCGCGCTGGCCGGCGTAACCTTAATGGGACTGCCT
>CBHCMF010000124.1:0-13425 GCA_965974465.1 uncultured Noviherbaspirillum sp. | reverse complement strand
GTCGCCTCGTTAGCAATACCGCAATCGACGATGGTCCAGCCGTCGCCATCGCGGAGCAGCCACAGATTGATATGGTCCAATGCGAAGGGCAAGCCCATGCGCAGCCAATACACGCCTGCGGCAACTTCATGCAGGGTGCCGGCTGGCGGCAAAGTGTCGCCAAAGGCGTAGTCGAGTTGGGATTCAAGCAGATTCATAGACACGGCTTTCAATTTGACCTGTTAAGCCTTAGGGGGTGTTATGCATTGGGGAAGGGGGCTAAGCATTAGCAGGTTCACATTTCAGGATGGCGCGACTACAATGCGCTTTACGTTAACGTAAACTGCTGTTCATTCAGCGATTCTAAACATAATTCTCTTTCATTGCTGCCACTGACCGTAAACCATGCCAACCTACACTATTACCGAATTGGCGCGTGAATTCGATATTACGCCGCGGGCGATCCGCTTCTATGAAGACCAGGGCCTGTTGTCGCCCAAACGTGAAGGCGCCGGCGGTCGCACCCGGGTCTATAGTGCGCGCGAGCGCACGCGTTTGAAATTGACGCTACGCGGCAAGCGGCTTGGCCTTAGCCTCCAGGAAATCAAGGCTCTGGTGGATATGTACGAATCGCCCAAGGACACCGTTGCGCAGTTGCAGCGGTTTCTCACGATACTGGCGCAACACCGCGAGATGCTGGAGCGCCAGCGTGAGGACCTGGACGTGACGCTGGAGGAAATCGCCGCGCATGAAGCGGAGTGCCGCCGTCTGCTTGAGACTGATCAGGTAGAAACGCCGGTCGAAAATAAGAAATCCGGTGGGCGCCGCTTGAGAGATGTGGCTTGATTGATGTCGAATGATTATTTTTAACGCTTTTAATTTACGTTTACGTAAACGTAAATTAAAAGTATGATTTTGACGCGTTAGCAAGCGGGATCGCCGTCATTGCTGACATTCCAACAAGACAAGATGAGGATGACATGCTCCATTTGCCCGGCTTAACCTTTGATCATGGTGAAGACATCGCCGCGTTGCGCGAAACCGTGCAGCAGTTTGCTCAGGCGGAAATCGCTCCGCGTGCCGCCGACATCGATCGCACAGATCAGTTTCCGATGGACCTTTGGAAAAAGATGGGTGCCTTGGGGCTGCTCGGGATCACGGCGGAGGAGGAGTATGGTGGCTCTGGCATGGGCTACCTCGCGCACATCATTACGATGGAAGAAATCTCGCGCGCATCTGCTTCCGTCGGGTTGTCCTACGGCGCCCATTCCAATCTGTGCGTGAATCAGATCAAGCGCAACGGCACTGCAGAACAGAAAACCAAATACCTGCCCAAGTTGATCTCTGGTGAACATGTCGGCGCACTCGCAATGTCGGAGCCGAATGCGGGCTCCGACGTGGTCAGCATGAAGCTTCGGGCGGAGTGGAAGGGGGATCGTTGGGTGTTGAACGGCACCAAGATGTGGATCACCAACGGTCCTGACGCTGACGTGCTGGTGGTGTACGCAAAGACCGATATCGACGCCGGCGCGCGCGGCATGACCGCCTTCCTGATCGAAAAGGGGTTCAAGGGATTCTCCGTGGCGCAAAAACTCGACAAGCTCGGCATGCGCGGCTCGCATACCGGCGAACTGGTGTTTCAGGATTGCGAGGTGCCGGCGGAAAATGTGCTGGGCGGCCTTGGCAAAGGCGTCAATGTGCTGATGTCCGGTCTCGACTTCGAGCGCACCGTTCTGTCCGGCGGGCCGCTGGGCATCATGCAGGCGTGCATGGATGTCGTGGTGCCCTACGTCCACGAACGCAAGCAGTTCGGCCAGTCAATCGGCGAGTTTCAGCTGATGCAGGGCAAGCTGGCCGACATGTATTCCACCATGATGGCCTGCAAGGCTTATGTCTATGCAGTCGGCCAAGCCTGTGACCGTGCAAAATCGCCAGAGGCAGTGCGCGCGCTGCGCAAAGACGCCGCCGGCGCCATCCTGTACTCAGCGGAGAAGGCGACGTGGATGGCGGGCGAAGCGATTCAGGCGTTGGGCGGTAACGGCTATATCAACGAATACCCGACCGGACGTCTGTGGCGCGATGCCAAACTGTATGAAATCGGCGCGGGTACCAGTGAGATTCGACGGATGCTGATCGGGCGGGAGTTGTTTGCGGAGACAAAGTAATGATAAAAGCATTGTTCCGCTGACACATAGGATTTTTATTACATGGCTTCTCTTCACATCACGACACCCTTACTCAAGCATGACAGTCTGTCGGCTGCGCTCGGCAAACAGATTTTGTTGAAGTTGGAGAGCTTTCAGCCAGCTGGCTCGTTCAAGTTGCGCGGCATCGGCATGATGTGCCAGCGTGCTGCAACAAAAGGGGTGACGCATTTTGTCTGTCCGTCCGGCGGCAATGCGGGCTTCGCTGCTGCCGTCGCGGGGGCGACACTCGGCATACGTACCACCATCGTGGTTCCGACCACCACGCATGCCTCTGTGCAGAAAAAAATCCGTGCCATCGGCGCGGAGGTGATCGTGACCGGCAACGTATGGGATGAGGCGAACCAGGAAGCTCTGCGCTTGTGTGAAGTGCCGGGGGCACTATACGTGCCGCCCTTCGATCATCCGGATATCTGGGATGGCAATGCGACGCTGATTGATGAAGCCGTGGCGCAAGCCCATGCGCTCGGTCTGACATTTGATGCCGTGATCTGCTCTGTGGGTGGCGGCGGTTTGATGTGTGGCGTGGTGGAAGGATTGCGTCGTAACGCTTTGGCCGACGTGCCAGTGATCGCCGTGGAAACCGAGGGGGCAGCGTCGCTGCATGCGGCAATTCGGGCGGGTGAACTGGTGACGCTGCCGGCAATCGAATCGATCGCAACCACGCTGGGGGCCCGATGCGTCGCACCTCAGGCGTTCGACTGGACGCGTTGTCACGACGTGCGCAGCGTGACCGTCAGCGACGCACAAGCTGTTGCTGCTTGCCGCAGCTTCGCCGACGATGTGCGCATTCTGGTGGAACCGGCATGCGGTGCAGCGTTGGCTGTGGCGTATCAAGACTTGCCGGTACTGCAAGATTTCCAGCGGCCATTGATTGTCGTTTGCGGTGGCATCGGTGTGGATTTGGCTAAACTGGAAGCTTGGAAAACGCAATTCGTGCTATAGCAGATCATGCCGCAGACTACCTTCCCTAAGCTTCTCTCCTCTCAGATTGCGTTCGACATTGCGCGCACGATCCTGGACGGTTTTGACAAGCACTATCGCTTGTTTCGCGCCGAGAGTCAGGCGGCCCGACGCTATTTTGAGCAAGGTGATTGGAAGACGGCGCAGATCAGAGCGCGTGCCCGCATTGCATTCTATGACACGCGTGTGCAGGAATGCGTGCAGGCCCTGGAGGACGAGTACGATCGGGAAGAAATCAGCGACGAAGTCTGGCGCGAGGTAAAACTGCATTACATCGGTCTGCTGATCAATCATAAGCAGCCGGAGCTGGCGGAAACCTTTTTCAATTCGGTGTGCTGCAACATTTTGCATCGTACCTACTTTCACAACGATTTCATCTTTGTGCGGCCGGCGGTATCGACCGAATACCTTGAGCCGGACGAGCCGCTGCCGACATATCGGGTGTATTACCCGGCCAACGACGGGTTGCACTTTACGCTCAAGCGCATTGTGACCAACTTCCAGTTGTCGCCGCCGTTTGCCGATCTTGACCGTGATATCGGCTTTGTCGAAGCCCGCATGCGCGCCATGTTTGGTAATGACTTGTTGGAACCGAACCACCAGATTCAGGTGCTGGCCAACCTGTTCTATCGCAACAAAGGCGCCTACATTGTCGGCAAGGGCATCAACGGCAACCGCATCTATCCCTTCGTGGTGCCGATCCTCTACAACCGCAAAGGGCAACTGGTACTGGATACCGTGTTATTCGATCCGACGTTGATCACGGTGCTGTTCTCGTTCACGCGCGCTTACTTCATGGTGGACATGGAGGTGCCCTCTGCATACGTGCATTTTTTACGCACGCTGATGCCTTATAAGCCGCGCAGCGAGATCTATACCATCCTTGGCTTGCAGAAGTTGGGCAAGGCGGCGTTTTATCGTGATTTCCTGCATCACCTTAAGCATTCATCCGACTGCTTCGAAGCGGCACCCGGCATTCGCGGGTTGGTGATGGTGGTGTTTGCATTGCCGTCGTTTCCGTATGTGTTCAAGGTGATCAAGGATCACTTCCCGCCACCGAAGGAAACCACGCGTGCATTGGTCAAGGAAAAATACCTACTGGTGAAGAACCATGATCGCTGCGGCCGCATGGCGGATACGCTGGAATACTCGAACGTGGCTTTCCCGCGCTCACGCTTCTCTGCTGAATTGTTGGCGGAACTGAAGGAAGTTGCGCCCTCTATCGTGGAGGAAGAAGGCGACGAGATCATCATCAAGCATTTGTATATCGAACGCCGCATGACGCCACTCAACATCTGGCTGATGGAGGCTGAACAGCGGGGGGACCACGCTGCCGTCGAGCATGGCATCGTTGAATACGGTAATGCGATCAAGGATCTGGTCGGCGTCAACATCTTCCCCGGCGATATGTTGTACAAGAACTTCGGCGTCACTCGGCATGGCCGCGTAGTGTTTTACGACTACGATGAAATTGAATACATCACCGATTGCAACTTCCGCACGCTGCCGACGCCGCGCAACGAAGAAGAGGAGATGGCGAGTGAACCATGGTATCCGGTTGCAAAGAACGATATTTTCCCTGAGCAGCTCGGCACTTTTCTGCTGGGGAATCCGGAGGTGAAAAAGTATTTCCTGAAGCACCATGCCGAACTGCTTACCCCGCAGTATTGGCAAAACGCGAAGCAGCGCCTGCTCGACGGTCATGTCGAAGACGTGTTCCCTTATCCGCAGGAATTGCGCTTCAGTTACAAGCCGCTAGCTCCGGCAGCGCAAGCTGCCTAGTTCCTTTTTTGGAGGCATATCATGAACGATCCCGTTGTTATTGTCGGCGTAGCGCGTACCCCGATGGGTGCATTTCAAGGCGATTTTTCCACACTGATGGCATCCGATCTGGGTGCGGTGGCGATTCGTGCCGCCCTCGAACGCGCCGGTCTGGATGCGAAGCAGGTCAATGAGGTCTTGTTCGGCAATTGCCTGATGGCGGGACAGGGACAGGCACCTGCGCGGCAAGCAGCGATCAAGGCGGGTATTCCTGTGTCCGCAGGCGCTGTCACGCTGTCGAAAATGTGCGGCTCTGCGATGAAGGCAGCGATGATCGGTTTTGATTCAATCCTTGCCGGTAGTAACGACGTGGTCGTCGCCGGTGGGATGGAGTCAATGACCAACGCGCCTTACCTGATTCCGAAGGCGCGCGGTGGCTATCGCATCGGCCATGCAATGATGTACGACCATATGATGCTCGACGGTCTGGAAGATGCTTATGAAAAAGGCCGCTCCATGGGCACCTTCGGCGAAGAGTGCGCGGCGACCTACCAGTTCACACGTGAAGAGCAGGATGCGTTCGCGATCGAATCGGTCAAACGTGCGCAAGCTGCCACCAATGATGGCTCGTTTAAATGGGAGATCGCACCCGTGACGGTCGCGGGTAAAGGCGGCGACGTGGTCATCGACAAGGATGAAGGACCGCTCAAGGCCAAGCCCGACAAGATCTCGACGCTTAAACCGGCGTTCAAGAAGGACGGTACGATTACTGCCGCCTCTTCGTCCTCGATCAACGACGGTGCTGCTGCCTTGGTGCTGATGCGCGAATCCACTGCCGAGGAGCTTGGCTGCAAACCGATCGCACGCATCCTCGGCCATGCGACGCATTCGCAGGAACCAAACTGGTTCACCACCGCACCGATTGGCGCGATTGAGAAGCTATACAAGAAACTCAATCTGACCACCAAGGATGTGGATCTGTTTGAGATCAACGAGGCGTTCGCTGTGGTGCCGATGGCGGCGATGCGCGACCTCAGTATCCCGCACAGCAAGCTCAATATCCACGGTGGCGCCTGTGCGCTTGGACATCCAATTGGGGCTTCTGGGGCACGTATTCTGGTTACGTTGATCGGTGCGCTGAAGAAGACGGGCGGCACGCTGGGCGTGGCTTCATTGTGCATTGGTGGTGGTGAGGCGACGGCGATGGCGATTGAGCTGGTGTAAGGCTTTTTCTCTAGCTGATTGGGGAGGTGTGTGGTTACGTTGATTTCGCCACGCACCACTCCGCTTAAATTTTTCTTTCCCTCGGCGCCCCGGTAAGGGAGAGAGCGCCATCCGAAGGATTTTTCGGCACCCTTTTCTTGTGTACATACCATCATGCCTACCGCACTTATTCTTGGCGCATCCCGCGGCATTGGCCGCGAACTTGTGCGCCAGCTTCTCACCCGCCGGTGGAAAGTTTTTGCCACCGCGCGTGACGACATCTCAGTCGCCGCCTTACGTAGCGAGGGGGCCGAAGTCTTCAAGGTCGATGTCACGAAATCGGATTCGCTCGCCGGATTAGGCTGGCAACTGGACGACGTGAAACTTGATCTGGCGGTGTACGTCGCTGGGGTCTATGGCCCGTCGGCGCAAAGCGCCAAGTCGTCGCCAACCGCACACGACTTCGATAAGGTCATGCATACCAATGTGCTCGGTGCGATGCAGGCGATTCCGCTGATTGCGCCGATGGTGGAAGCGGCGCATGGGCGATTCGTCTTCCTCAGTAGCAATATGGGGAGCATCGGGGAGACCCCGTCCGCCAATGGCTGGTTGTATCGCACTTCCAAAGCAGCGTTGAATATGGCGGTGAAAAGCGCCTCGTTCGATTATCCGGCAGCGACTTTCGTGGCGATGTGTCCGGGCTGGGTGCGCACTGACATGGGAGGACCGCATGCCACGATCTCGGTCGAGGAAAGCGTGAGCGACATGCTGAACGTCATCGGCGGTTTGAAACAAGAAGCGAGCGGCAGCTATTGCAATCACGCAGGGCACCATCTGGCTTGGTAAGGGGAGAGGACAACATGGTTTTATCCGAGCAGCATGACATGATCCGCGAGGCGCTGCGGACCTATGCCCAAGAACGTCTCGCACCGAATGCGGCGCGTTGGGATAAGGAACACTATTTCCCTAAGGATGAACTGAAGGGGCTGGCGGCATTAGGGGCCTTTGGCGTCGCGGTGCCGGAAGAGTGGGGCGGTGCCGGTCTGGATTACCTATCGCTCGCGTTGGTACTGGAAGAAATCGCCGCAGGTGACGGCGGCACCTCGACGGCGATCTCGGTCAACAATTGCCCGGTGTGCAGCATCGCGATGAGGTATGCGAACGATGCGCAGAAAGAGCAATGGCTTAAGCCGCTGGCACGGGGTGAAATGCTCGGCGCCTTTGCGCTGACGGAGCCTCATGTGGGCAGCGACGCATCGGCGCTTTGTACCAGCGCGACGCGGGACGGCGATTATTACGTGCTGAACGGTGTGAAGCAGTTCATCACCAGCGGTAAATATGCCGATGTCGCGATCGTGATGGCGGTGACCGACAAGGCGGCCGGCAAGAAGGGCATCAGTGCCTTCTGGGTGCCCACGACAACGCCGGGTTACATTGTTGCACGCCTGGAAGAAAAACTCGGCCAGCATTCATCGGACACTGCGCAGATCGTGTTCGAGAATTGCCGCATTCCGGCACAGAATTTGATTGGCGAGGAGGGGCAGGGCTACAAGATCGCCTTGTCCGGCCTCGAAGGCGGTCGTATCGGCATTGCCTCGCAAGCCGTTGGCATGGCGCGGGCGGCGTTCGAGGCGGCGCTCGCCTATGCGAAGGAACGCACTAGCTTTGGCAAGCCGCTGTTCGAGCACCAGGCCGTGCAATTTCGACTGTCCGAGATGGCAACCCAGATCGAGGCCGCGCGTCAGCTGATCTGGCATGCGGCTAGCCTGAAAGACGCTGGCAAGCCCTGTCTCAAGGAAGCCGCGATGGCCAAGCTGTTCGCCAGCGAAATGGCCGAACGCGTTTGTTCGGATGCGATCCAGATCCACGGCGGCTACGGGTATGTCAGCGACTTCCCGGTGGAACGCATTTACCGCGATGTGCGCGTGTGCCAAATCTATGAAGGCACTAGCGATATTCAAAAGATTCTGATCGGCCGTGCGCTGGCCTGAAGATAAGCAATGACCAAACAACAGAACACCTCTCAGTGCCCTTGTGGGGGACCCTCGTATGTCCAGTGCTGCGGACGCTTCATCGACAACGGCGATCTCCCGCAAACTGCAGAGCAATTAATGCGCTCGCGGTATACGGCCTATGTGCTACGCCAGGAACCGTATTTGAAAGCCACTTGGCACACGAGCACGCGGCCGCTGGATGCGGTGGCACAGGAGGATGGGACGAAATGGCTCGGTTTGGACGTGCGTAAGCATGTTGCCGCCGGTGACGCCGCGACCGTGGAGTTCGTCGCCCGTTACAAGATCGGCGGACGGGCGCATCGCCTGCATGAAGTGAGTCGCTTCGTGCGTGAAGACGGCAGATGGTTTTACGTAGATGGGGACATCGATGCGTAAGGCATCGTGCGAATAATAAAGGAAATCGATATGCCGCAAATCGAAAGCAAACTGAATACCCGCAGCGAAGACTTCAAGATCAATGCCAGCGCGATGCAGCGCGTGGTGGACGATCTGAAGGAAAAAGTCACGAAGCTCGCGCTCGGCGGCGGGGAGGAAGCGCGCAAGAAACACACCGCTCGCGGCAAGTTACTCCCGCGTGACCGCGTACAGATGCTGCTTGATCCTGGGACGCCTTTTCTCGAATTCTCGCAGTTGGCTGCCTATGATATGTATGACAATGCCGCGCCTGCGGCAGGCATCATTACCGGCATTGGCCGTGTCGCCGGACAGGAATGCGTGATTGTTTGCAATGATGCGACGGTCAAGGGGGGCACCTATTACCCCATGACGGTGAAGAAGCACTTGCGCGCGCAAGAAATCGCCGATCAGAACAACTTGCCCTGCATTTACCTGGTCGATAGCGGCGGCGCTAATCTGCCCAACCAGGATGAGGTATTCCCTGACCGCGATCATTTCGGCCGCATTTTCTATAACCAAGCCAACTTGTCCGCCAAGGGCATTCCGCAGATCGCCGTGGTGATGGGGTCTTGCACTGCTGGCGGTGCCTATGTGCCGGCCATGAGCGATGAATCGATCATCGTGAAAGAACAGGGCACGATTTTCCTCGGCGGTCCGCCCCTGGTGAAAGCGGCAACCGGTGAAGTGGTGAGTGCGGAAGATCTGGGGGGCGGCGATGTGCATACGCGCCTGTCTGGCGTCGTTGATCATCTCGCGCAGAACGACATGCATGCGCTGTCGCTGGCACGCACCATCGTTGGCAACCTCAATCGAAAGAAGCCGCAGCAATTGGTGCTGCGCGAACCGGTGCCGCCTAAGTATGACGCGCATGAACTGTACGGTGTCATCCCCGTCGATACGCGCAAGCCCTTCGACGTGCGCGAAGTGATCGCCCGCATCGTCGATGGCAGTGAATTCGATGAATTCAAAGCGCGCTACGGCACGACGCTGGTGTGCGGCTTTGCCCATATTTTCGGCATGCCCGTTGGCATTATCGCCAACAACGGTATTTTGTTTTCGGAATCCGCATTGAAAGGCACGCACTTCATCGAACTGTGCTGCCAGCGCAAGATCCCTCTGGTGTTCCTGCAAAATATCACCGGCTTCATGGTCGGTCGCAAGTATGAGAATGAAGGCATTGCACGCAACGGCGCCAAGATGGTGACAGCCGTATCGACGGCGGCAGTACCAAAATTCACCGTGATTATTGGCGGCAGCTTCGGTGCCGGCAACTACGGTATGTGTGGCCGTGGCTTTTCGCCGCGCATGTTATGGATG
Source organism: uncultured Noviherbaspirillum sp. (assembly GCA_965974465.1). Classification (GTDB taxonomy): domain Bacteria; phylum Pseudomonadota; class Gammaproteobacteria; order Burkholderiales; family Burkholderiaceae_D; genus Noviherbaspirillum. Next base: position 3,587 of record CBHCMF010000124.1, on the reverse strand, counting down.
TGGCCCAATGCGCGCATCTCCGTCATGGGTGGCGATCAAGCTGCCAGCGTGTTGGCAACCGTCAAGCGCGACGGCATCGAAGCCAAGGGCGGCATCTGGACGAAGGAAGAAGAGGAGACCTTCAAGGCGCCGATCCGCGAGCAATACGAGCATCAGGGGCACCCGTATTACGCCAGTGCCCGACTGTGGGATGACGGCGTGATTGATCCGGCGGATACGCGCATGGTGTTAGGACTGGGATTGAGTGCATCGCTGAATGCCCCAATTCCAGAAACAAAATTTGGCGTGTTCAGGATGTAATCATGTCTTATCAAACCCTCGACGTTGTGATCGACGGCTTTTTCGCCACAGTGACGCTTAACCGTCCGGAGGTGCGGAATGCCTTCAACGAAGCCACCATCGCGGAAATCACGCAGGCATTCCAGGAACTAGGCCAGAACAAGACTGTTCGCGCCATCGTCCTGGCCGCCAATGGTCCGGCGTTCTGCGCCGGTGCCGACCTGAATTGGATGAAAAAAATGGCCACGTATTCGCACGAGGAAAACCGTGCGGATGCGGCACAACTGGCGGAAATGCTGCGCACGATTTACCTGTGTCCAAAACCGGTCATCGCGAAAATCCAGGGCGATTGCTACGCGGGCGGCATGGGACTGGTCGCCGCCTGCGACATCGCTGTTGCAACTCAGGCAACTAATTTTTGCCTCAGTGAAGTAAAACTCGGCCTTATTCCTGCGACAATCTCGCCTTACGTGGTAATTGCGATGGGCGAAAATGCGGCTCGCCGTTATTTTCTGACCGCGGAACGGTTCTCGGCGCAGGAAGCGCATCGCATCGGCTTCGTTCATCAAGTCGTTGCTGCAGATGTTCTGGATGCGGCAGTTGCCGAGTTGGTGAAAGCGTTGATGTCAAACAGCCCCAGCGCGGTGAAGGAAGCCAAGCGCTTGGTGCGAGACGTCGCCAGCCGTCCACTGGAGGCGACGCTGATCGCCGATACGGCGGAGCGCATCGCGGATATACGCAGTTCCGAGGAGGGTAAGGAAGGTGTGCGCGCGTTTTTGGAGAAGCGCAAGCCGAATTGGTTGAGTGAATAAAGAATAAATGCCTTCCCCCATGCAGGGGGAAGGCGCAGAGCAGTGAATGTATGTTTGGAGCAGTATCCTTGAACGCAAGCTTGAAAACCGACTGGATCAAACGCAGCCTGAAAAGCGTTTGGCACCCTTGTACGCAAATGCAGCACCATGAAACCGTGCCGCTGGTGCCGATTAGCCATGGACGCGGAGCCTGGCTGTACGATGCCGATGGTGGGCGTTACCTCGATGCGATCAGTTCCTGGTGGGTCAACCTGTTTGGCCATGCAAATCCGCGCATCAACGCAGCACTGAGGGATCAGCTCGACCTGCTGGAGCATGCCATGCTCGCCGGCTTCACGCATGAGCCGGTGATCGCTTTATCTGAGCAGTTATCGGCTCGCACCGGTCATGTGCTCGGCCACGCCTTCTACGCCTCCGATGGCGCATCGGCGACCGAGATCGCACTGAAGATGAGCTTTCATTTCTGGCGCAACAGTGGCCAATCGGACAAGCGCGAATTCGTCTGCTTGAAAGGTAGCTATCACGGCGAAACCGTCGGCGCGCTGGCAGTCACTGATGTGGCGATTTTCCGGGATGCCTATGGTCCGATGTTACAGAAGACGCATGTGGTGGCGACACCGGATGCGCGCGATGCCCAAGATGGTGAAACCGCTGCCGACCTTGCCCGCCGTGCTGCCGGTGAGCTGGAGGCATTGCTGCAGCAACGCGGCACACAGATCGCTGCCGTCATCGTCGAGCCTTTGGTGCAATGCGCTGCCGGTATGGCAATGTACGACCCGGTTTACCTAAAGGAAGTGCGCAGACTGTGCGACCGCTACCAGGTGCATCTGATCGCGGATGAAATTGCGGTCGGCTGTGGCCGTACCGGCACCTTCTTCGCCTGCGAACAGGCAGGCATTTGGCCCGACTTTATTTGCTTGTCGAAAGGTATCAGTGGTGGCTATCTGCCCTTGTCGCTGGTGATGACGCGCGACGCGATCTACCAAGCGTTCTACGATGCCGACGTGCGGCGCGGTTTTCTGCATTCTCACTCCTACACCGGCAATCCGCTTGCTTGCCGTGCAGCCCTGGCGACGCTGGCGATCTTCGAGGAGGATGACGTGCTGAATCGCAACCGCGAACGTGCGGAAAAAATGCGCGCTGCACTGGCACCTCTGGTTGCGCATCCGCAAGTAAGCCATTTCCGTCAGCGCGGCATGATATGGGCCTTTGATGCCGTGGTGGACGATCCTGCCCAGGCCGCGACGTTCTCGCGCCGCTTCTTTACGGAAGCCTTGCAGAACGAACTGTTGTTGCGCCCGATCGGCCGCACGGTGTACCTGATGCCGCCTTACATTCTCGACGACGAGGAAATCGCCGGCCTGGCATCGCGCACGCAAGCGGTGTTTGAAAAAGTGATTGGAGCATGACAATGGAGCTTCTTTCAGCGCTCGAACACGAATTGCAACAACTTGACCGGCAAAGCCTACGCCGCCGCCTGCGCATCACCGATACGCCGTGCGCGCCGCATATGCAGGTGGATGGTCGCGACATGCTGGCATTCTGCAGTAACGACTACCTTGGCCTCGCCTCCCATCCGCGTCTGATCGCCGCGCTGAGCGAAGGCGCGGAACGCTACGGTGCCGGCAGTGGCGCAGCACATCTCATCAGCGGCCATTCGCGCGCGCATGCCTTGCTGGAGGAGCGCTTTGCCGATTTCCTGTCGCCCCATCTGGAATCGCCGCGCGCATTGACCTTCTGCACCGGTTACATGGCCAACCTGGCTGTGCTGACCGCCCTGGCGGGCCGCGATGCCGATATTTTTTCCGAATCGCTGAACCATGCATCGCTGATTGACGGCGCGCGCCTATCGCGTGCCAATGTACAGGTCTACCCGCACGGCGACACCGTGGCACTGGAGGCATTGCTGAAAGCCAGCACCGCCAAAACCAAAGTGGTGGCGACTGACAGCGTATTCAGCATGGATGGCGATCTCGCGCCTTTGCCGGCGCTGCTTGCCCTATGCGAGCAGTACGGCGCTTGGCTGGTGGTCGATGATGCACACGGTTTTGGCGTTCTTGGCAAAAACGGGCGCGGCGCGTTGGAGCACTTCGGATTGCGTTCGCCTTACCTTGTCTACATGGGCACGCTTGGTAAGGCGGCCGGCGTCGGCGGCGCTTTCGTGGCTGCGCATGAGACCGTGATCGAATGGCTAGTGCAGCGTGCGCGGCCCTACATTTACACCACGGCCACACCGCCCGCATTAGCGCATGCGCTGCTGGCCAGTGTGGACATCATCGCCAGCGATGAGGGCGCCACGCGGCGCGCGCATCTCAAGGCGCTGATGGCGCAGTTGCACGACACGCTCACGTTGCAGCGTTGGAAGCTGTTCCCATCCGAGACCGCGATCCAGCCGATTATCATCGGCCCCAACGACGAGACGATGCGTGCCTCTGCTGCCCTCTACGAAGAAGGCTACTGGGTGCCCGGCATCCGCCCGCCGACCGTGCCGCCGGA
>CBHCMF010000123.1:0-13432 GCA_965974465.1 uncultured Noviherbaspirillum sp. | reverse complement strand
GCATAGATATCGTTACCTGGGGCGGCGAATTCGTCAAGGACGGTTACCAAGCGTCCCGATTCGATTGCCGTACCGACTTCCCACATCGAGCGCCACGCCAACCCCTTGCCCGCCAACGCCCAGTCGTGGAGTACAGCGCCGTCATTGCATACCATATTGCCAACGACCTTCAAGGTCACATTTTTCCCGTTCTGGCGAAATGTCCAGCCGCGCTGGCTTCCTTCACTACTCATCGCCAAGCAATTGTGTTTGGCTAAATCATCCAGAGAACGTGGTGCGCCATGCCGCTTGATATATGCGGGTGAAGCGACCACGACACGCCTGTTATCAGCCAGTTTCACACCGATCAGATTGGAATCTGATAGTGTGGCAATACGGATTGCGACGTCGATACCTTCACCGATCAAATCAACCACTCGGTCGTTCAGATTCAGCGTAACACTCACATCGTTGTGCTGCGCAAGAAATGATGGAATTAGTGGCGCAACGTGCTGCCGGCCAAAGCCAGCTGGCGCGGAAATCAGCAAATGGCCACTGGCACGAGCACTGCGTTCGGACACCGCCGACTCGGCATTTTCCAAGTCCGCGAGAATGCGCTGGCAGTCCTCCAGAAAGGCGACGCCTTCGTTGGTTAAGGCAATCTTACGCGTGGTCCGCTGAAGCAGCTTGACACCCAGTCGTTCTTCTAGTGCATCCAAACGCCGACCGATCATGGCCGGGGCAATCCCTTCGGCACGCGCGGCTGCCGACAGGCTCCCCTTAGCAGCGACGTCAACAAAGGTGGAAATCTGTTTGAACTGGTCCATTTGCGGAACATATTGGATTTGATACTAAAACGCAATAATAAATTGATTAATTGTTTAGTTTGTGCGGATTTGTATTCAATATACTGCGAGTCATCGATAAGACTTGATCATTGCTAATGCCTATTCAAGCCATCGCCTTCGACGCCTATGGGACACTGTTTGATGTGTATTCCATTGGGCTGCTTGCAGAAAAGTTGTTTCCCGGGCAAGGGCAGGCGCTGGCTGAGTTGTGGCGTGAGAAGCAGATTGAATACACACGTCTGCGCACCTTGTGCTCAACCTACAAGCCCTTTTGGGAGGTAACGCAAGATGCGCTGATGTTCTCTTGCAAAAAGCTCGGCCTAGATCTCACCCTCAAAGTGCAGAACAGCCTGATGGGGCAGTACGCTAAGCTTCAGGCTTTTCCGGAAAATCTCGGCGTGCTACAGCAACTCAAAGAGATGGGGGTGAAGCTGGCCCTCCTGTCCAACGGGACGCCACAGATGCTGGAGTCCGCAGTCGAAGCTGCTGGTATGCGTGGCATCTTCAATCATTTGCTGTCAGTCGATCTCGTAAAGAAGTTCAAGACTGCGCCTGAAGCCTATCAACTCGTACCAGACGTATTCGGTCTGTCCGCGAAGAATATTTTGTTCGTATCGAGCAATTGCTGGGATGTCTGCGGCGCTGCATGGTTTGGCTATACCACTTTCTGGGTCAACCGCACTCATGCGCCACTGGAAGAGCTGGGCGTGGTGCCGGATGCCATCGGTAGGGACATGAATGCGCTGCTCCCGTTTGTACATGCACAATATCGAGAGGGGCAATGAGAGTCTGTCCGATTACGCGCATTGACATCATCTCCTTTAGTGCAGGTGACGTCATCCTTCTTCTGTTCTATTTCTATAAAACCCTGTAACCCCCTTTATTTCTCAGGAGCTTAACATGGCACTTCAACTTCCCGCCGGCATGGAAATTAAAGCCGACATCAAACCTGGTTATGAAAAGGTTTTGACCCTCGATGCGCTGACGCTTGTCGCTAAACTGTCGCGTGTCTTCGAGCCACGCCGCCAGCAACTGTTGGCTGCTCGCGTTGAGCGCGCTAAACGCCTCGATGCCGGCGAGCGCCCAGATTTTCTCGCCGAAACGAAACACATCCGCGAAGGCGATTGGACAATCGCACCGATCCCAAAAGCCTTGGAATGCCGGCGCGTCGAAATCACTGGCCCAGTTGAACGCAAGATGGTCATCAACGCGCTGAATTCGGGTGCCGACAGCTACATGACCGACTTCGAAGATTCCAATACGCCGAATTGGGACAATCAAATTACCGGCCAGATCAACATGATTGATGCCGTGCGCAAAACAATTTCGCTGGAGCAGGGTGGCAAGAGCTACAAATTGAATGATAAGACCGCTACCCTGGTGGTACGCCCACGCGGCTGGCATCTCGACGAGAAGCATGTCCTAGTCGATGGCAAACGTATCTCCGGTGGCATTTTCGACTTCGCCCTGTTCATGTTCCACAATGCCAAGGAGCAGCTGGCTCGCGGTGCCGGCCCATATTTCTACTTGCCGAAGATGGAATCGCACTTGGAAGCCCGTTTGTGGAATGACATTTTCGTCATGACACAGAATGAACTTGGTCTCCCGCAAGGCACGATCAAAGCTACTGTACTGATTGAGACCATCCTCGCTGCTTTCGAAATGGATGAAATCTTGTATGAGCTACGTGAGCACAGCGCCGGCCTGAATGCCGGCCGCTGGGACTATATCTTCTCCTGCATCAAGAAGTTTAAAGTCGACAAGAACTTCTGCCTGGCCGATCGCGCTAAGGTCACGATGACTGCTCCCTTCATGCGCGCTTATGCGCTGCTGCTGCTGAAGACTTGTCACAAGCGTAATGCCCCAGCAATCGGCGGCATGTCAGCGCTGATCCCGATTAAGAACGATCCGGCGAAGAACGACATTGCCATGAGCGGTGTGCGCAGCGACAAGGCAAGAGATGCGGCGGATGGCTATGATGGGGGCTGGGTGGCACATCCTGGTCTGGTCGATCTCGCGATGACCGAGTTCAAGAAAGTCTTGGGCGATAACCCTAACCAGATTCACAAGCAGCGCCCGGACGTAAATGTGGCCGCCGCCGATCTGCTGAACTTTCAGCCAGAGATACCAATCACCGAAGCCGGTCTGCGCTATAACATCAACGTCGGCATCCATTATCTTGGTGCTTGGCTGGCTGGGAATGGCTGCGTGCCAATCCACAACCTGATGGAAGACGCCGCTACCGCTGAGATCAGCCGCTCGCAAGTCTGGCAATGGATCCGTTCGCCCAAGGGCGTGCTGGAAGACGGCCGTAAGGTCACCGCAGAAATGGTGCGTGCAATGATCCCGGAAGAGCTGAAGAAGGTGAAGGAAGTAGTGGGGGCTGGCGCTACCTATGACCGTGCAGCGCAGATTTTCGAAGAGATGTCGACCTCGGAAGATTTCGCCGAATTCCTTACCCTGCCGTTGTACGAGGAGGTTTGATCGTTGCCTGCCGTGCATGCAAAATAAAAAAACCGGCTGGGCCGGTTTTTTTATTTAGTTGATTCAGATCGCCTTTGCCAATCTTGAAAGGTTTAGGTTGCTGCGTCACGGAGTCGCACACGCAGGTTACAAATCCGTTGCCATTCTTGTCGTAATGGCGAAGTGGCTGCTTCTGTTTGTAATTCAGCAGCATTTTTTTCTGCTTGCGCGGCAATCAAGCGGTCAGCCAATTTTATGTCAGGCAGGACCGTGCCGAAAAAAGCTACCGTGTCGCCACGTTGCATCAGTAGAGTTGGAAAGTTTTCTACGTCAATGTCTCCCATAAAATCTGCCTGGTCTTCGATATCGATCCACACAAAGCGTTTATCCGGGTGCAGCGTAGTCAGTTGCTCGAAACTGCTGCGGTAGCCACAGCAGGTATCGCACCAAGCAGCACACAAACAGGCGATCACCCATATTTCCTGATTCAGCCATTCGGCCAATTGCGCACGGTTGTGATCTTCTAAAGTAAATCCAGTCATGGATACGAATACGGGCAAGTCTGTGTAAAGAATTGTTATTGTAAGGGAAGGAGAAACGCTGCGTTAAGGCAGTTCTTTTACTTTTAAGGCGTTATCCAGAGTCATTCTTCTTTATTAACAGCAGATCTAGTCCATTTGACGAGACCCTGAGCAGCTTCTTGGATAAAATACGGCTATGCGCACCATTCTTGCCATCGAAACATCTGCCGACCTCGCTTCCGCTGCCTTGTCCTATAAAGGGCAAGTTATCTCGCGCGAAACATCCGGCGTCCATACCCATTCTCAAACGGTGTTGCCATTGGTGCAGGCATTGCTCGCGCAAGCGGGCATGACGCTTGCTCAGTGCGATGCGATTGCTTTCGGAGCCGGCCCCGGCTCGTTTACTGGGGTGCGTACGGCATGCGGCGTTGCCCAAGGGATCGCGTTTGGTCTCGACCTGCCGGTCATTCCTGTCGTTACGCTGCAGGCCATGGCGCAAGCGTGCCGCACGACATGGGGTGCCGATGATGTGCTGGTGCTGCTCGACGCACGTATGGAAGAAGTCTATTGGGCGCAATATCGCTACTGTGATGGCTGGCAGACTGTAACTGAACCGACTTTATCAGCACCTTCGGCAGTAAGTGCTACTGGTCAGGCGGTTGCATGTGGCAATGGTCTGATTGCCTATGCATCCACATTCGATGCCATGCCGTTTGTAAAAGAGGCGCAGCGGAACGTAATGCCCCATGCTGTTCAAATTGCCCAGCTCGCTCAAGTGGAATTGGCGGCTGGACGTACGGTGAATGCACGCGATGCACAACCGATTTATCTCCGCAATAAAGTCGCCTTCACCACGATCGAGCGACAGGCAAAGGCGGTAGCATGAGTGTCGTGTACAAAGCTGTCGCAGAACCGTTCGCGCCTTCCTTGCTGCGTTTCGCGCCGATGCAAGTAAGTGACCTGCCGGAAGTTCTTGTTATTGAAAATGATGTCTACCCGCATCCGTGGAGCCGCGGCAATTTCCTAGATTCGCTATTCAGCGGCTACGAAAACTGGACTCTGCGCGAGCCAACTGGTGCGCTGGCTGGCTATTTTCTGCTGATGTTCGCCGTAGACGAGGCGCATCTGTTGAATATTAGTGTACGGCGCGATTTGCATGGAAAAGGTATCGGCCGCATGCAACTCGACAAGGTGGTCGCCGTCGCAAAAGAGAAGGGCATGCAGTCTATTCTGCTGGAAGTTCGGCCGTCAAATCAGCGTGCACTGGCAGTGTACCTGCGCTACGGCTTTACGCAAATCGGATTGCGTAAAGGCTACTATCCAGCCGAGGGCAATACTCGCGAAGATGCAATCGTCATGAGACTGCATCTATGAGCCAAAATCGCCGCGAGATTTTTTTGGAGGAAATGGGTGTCGGTCCGTTGTGGCGACAGCGCGATGTGCCGGCACTTACGGTGGAGGACGAACCGCTCGTGGAGGCCGCCATGGCCGAGCCGTCACCACAAACAGCGACTGCATGTAATCCCCTACCTATTGAAACGCCGATAGAGGTGCCACCGGCGAACGAAGTGGCCCATATGGGCTGGGCAGAGCTAAAAGCTAGTGTAGCTGGCTGTGTGAAGTGTGGTCTCTGTAAAGGCCGGACCAACACGGTATTTGGGGTCGGCGATGAAAAGGCCAAATGGTTGTTCATTGGCGAAGGCCCGGGACGTAACGAAGATTTGCGTGGTGAGCCATTCGTCGGGCAAGCCGGAAAATTGCTCGACAATATGCTTCTTGCAATGGGCCTTAGGCGTGGAGAGAATGCATACATCGCCAACATTGTGAAATGCCGCCCGACAGATGACAGCGGACGCGATCGTCCGCCTACACCTGAAGAAGCCGCTGCCTGTCTGCCTTATCTGCAACGCCAGATCGCGCTGATCCAACCCACAGTGTTGGTCGCACTAGGTAAGACCGCGGCACTGACGCTATTGGCACTCGATCCTGAAACGCCGGTATCGAAACTTCGTGGCACAGCGCATCGCTACGCAGGTCTACCTCTTGTGGTGACTTATCATCCAGCCTATTTGCTGCGCAATATGGTGGATAAAAAGAAAGCATGGGCGGACCTGTGTCTGGCGATGGCGACCTATGCAAGTACCTCCTGAACAGCCAGCGGCCACCTATCAGCAGCAATTTCATCAACGCTGGAACATTCTGAACGATCCGCACGTTCGCGCACTTGCGTGGTTGCTTGATGCGCCGGATTTGCTCGACCCGGCTACGCCACAGTGGCATGGCAAAATCGCTAGCATTGGACCTGTCGACTATGCAACACGCGCATGGTTAATCGCACTCGACCAGGCGCCGCAGCAATTACATGCCTATCTTGGCGGGCAGCCCTTCACTCGGCTTGGCCGTTATTCGGAAAAGCTCATGGCCTTCTACCTCGAACATCGCAAGCTTTTGTTCGCGCACGGTGTACAGGTCCAGGGAGGCAAGAATGAGACGATAGGCGAATTCGACTTTTTGTTAAGGCAAGGTGATGCATTGATTCATTGGGAGTTTGCGACCAAGCTTTATCTGCTTGAGCCAAGCTGCCAAAACTACCAAGCTGATTACTTCGTAGGACCGAATCTCGCCGACACTCTTGGTGCAAAGATTCGCAAAATCATGGAGCGGCAGTTGACTCTGTCGCAGCATCCGGCCGCACAATTGCATTTGTCGAAGCCGATCGTGCTGGCGCAGGCTCTCATCAAAGGCTGGCTTTTTTATCATGGTCAGACACCGCTGGCGCAGGCGTTGGGAATTTCACGTACACATTGCCGGGGATTCTGGTGCTCGTTGGCAGAAATGGACGGCTTATCCGCGCAGCATTATGCAGTGCTCCCACGCCTGAGCTGGCTAGCGCCGGCAAAAATTTCGCTACAAGAGAGCATGGGTAAGAGGGATTTGACGGCGAAGCTATCTACGCTTCTTGCTACGAATGCGACCCCAGTACTGATTGCCCTGCTAGAGCCAGAAGGGGATTCCCTGGTGGAGAGAGCGCGAGGATTCATTGTTCCCGATGGCTGGCGCCATCAGGCTGAATTGCAGATTCAGAGAAGAGGGCGCCGGGACTAGTGCTTATGTTCGCCGATCAGCGCCAGTGAATCGAGCTCTCTCTGGTTCAACGCATGCTTTTTCATCACTAACAGCATGGCCCCGGCGACGAATAAGCCAAATAGCACAATGACAATGTTGATGTCCAGATTGAGCGTCACCATCAGCGTGTATAGCATGAGCATTGTCAGCACGGACAGATTTTCATTGAAATTCTGCACCGCGATGGAATGGCCAGCACTCAGCAGCACGTGACCGCGGTGCTGTAGCAGCGCATTCATGGGTACGACGAAGTAGCCTGCCAAAGCGCCGATCAGTACCAGCAACGGATAAGCCAGCCAAACAGTGTGTACCATGGTCATAGTGGTAACGACCAAGCCCATCCCCACGCCCAGCGGCATGACGGACATCGCTTTCTTCAGCGGCACAAAACGTGCGGCAGTCGCAGCGCCGGCAGCCACGCCAACCGCGAAAATGCCTTGCAGGATGGCCGCTTTGTCGAGCGGCATGTTGAGGGATTTCTCCGCCCACTTCAGCACAATGAATTGCAGCGTGGCACCCGCTCCCCAGAACAAAGTGGTAACGGCAAGCGAAATTTGCCCCAGTTTGTCCTTCCAGAGTGTCGTGAAGCATTCTGCGAAATCGGCGACCAAGCGGATGGGGTTGCGTTCTTGGCGTGGATAGCGTGCGCCGGTATCCGGAATCTTGAGATTGAATGCAGATGCAATGAAATAGGTCAGCATGATGACCGCCAACGCGGCTTCAGCGGCAGAGTCAATGCCGAACTCAATGCCGGGCATGTCAAAGCTCCTTAGCTCCTTTGACACGTCCGGATTGATTAGCGCCCCACCCATTACTGTTCCCAGGATGATCGATATGACAGTCAATCCTTCGATCCAGCCGTTAGCAGCCACCAGTTTTTCCGGCGGGAGCAGTTCTGTGAGGATGCCGTACTTCGCCGGCGAGTAGGCCGCAGCCCCCAATCCGACGATCGCATACGCAACCAGCGGATGAACGGAGAAGAACATCATTGCGCAGCCGAAAATCTTGATCAGATTGGTGATGAGCATCACCCAGCCTTTGGGCAGAGAGTCCGCGAATGCACCAACAAAAGCGGCGAACAGCACATAGAATAGCGCGAAGAACAGTTTGAGCAGAGGTGTCATCCATGCCGGCGCGTTCATTGTTGTTAACAGCGCCATGGCCGCAATGAGGAGCGCGTTATCTGCCAGTGACGAAAAAAACTGCGCCGCCATGATGGTATAAAAACCGCGATTCATTCGCATATTGTGATGTACCGGTATCTCTTGTGTATCGTCGGCATGCTTTATACCATGAAAACATCTGCCAGCCTCGGATTTCCGACTCCGGAAGGGAAAGCGTCCGGTAAAATGCAGAAATGTCGTGCATCGGCTTGGTTCATTGCTCAAACCGCTTTGTGCCAACCTTTTGGCACCGCCATCTACATGCCTTATTGGCTACGATCCGTAAATACAGGGGCATCGCACGTAAACGTCGTTGGGCAATAACGAGCTCTTCTTGCGGTGCGACTATTTTTCATTCCCATGGCTAAACAGAAAACTAACTATACCTGCACTGAATGTGGCGGCATCTCCAGTAAATGGGCGGGCCAATGCCCCTCATGCGGGAAATGGAACACGCTTGTCGAGACCATGGTGGAGTCTTCAGGGAATCGCTTTTCTAGTCAACATCAAGGCCTGGCACAGGCATCGCCAGTACTCAGTCTCGCCGACATTGAGGCGATTGACGTGCCGCGTTTTGGCACAGGGATCGAGGAATTTGACCGTGTGCTTGGCGGTGGGCTGGTGGCCGGTGGCGTGGTGCTGATTGGCGGTGATCCCGGTATTGGCAAATCGACACTGTTGCTGCAGGCGCTGGCCAATATGGCTCGCCTCAAGAAGGTACTCTATGTGAGCGGTGAGGAGTCAGGCGCGCAAATCGCATTGCGCGCCAAGCGTCTGATGCTTGACGCCAAAGAATTGCAACTACAGGCAGAGATTCAGCTTGAAAAAATTCTGAACACCTTGGCGGAACACAAACCGCAAGTTGCAGTTATCGATTCGATTCAGACTATCTATTCTGATGCTCTGGCATCTGCGCCTGGCTCGGTGGCGCAAGTACGTGAATGCGCGGCCCAATTGACCCGTGTTGCCAAGCAGTCTGGCATTACTATCATTATGGTAGGCCATGTGACAAAAGAAGGAGCCTTGGCCGGGCCGCGTGTGCTGGAACATATCGTTGATACCGTGCTGTACTTCGAAGGCGACACGCATTCCAGCTTTCGGCTTGTGCGCGCATTCAAGAACCGCTTTGGTGCTGTAAATGAACTCGGCGTGTTCGCGATGACCGAGAAGGGATTAAAAGGGGTCTCCAATCCGTCGGCCTTGTTCTTGTCCCAGCATGACAATCAAGTGCCCGGCTCCTGCGTAATGGTAACGCAGGAGGGAACACGCCCACTTCTAGTGGAAATTCAGGCGTTGGTCGATACTTCTCATGTGCCGAATGCACGCCGACTATCGGTTGGCCTTGAGCAAAACCGCTTGGCAATGTTACTTGCAGTTCTGCATCGCCATGCATCGATCGCCGCATTCGACCAAGATGTCTTCATCAATGCGGTCGGAGGCGTTAAGATCACCGAGCCGGCAGCCGATCTTGCCGTGTTGCTTGCGATCCATTCTTCCATGCGCAACAAGCCGCTGCCGCGTGGCCTAGTGGTGTTCGGTGAAGTTGGTCTGGCAGGTGAAATCCGCCCGGCACCACGCGGCCAGGAGCGTTTGCGTGAAGCGGCGAAGCTGGGCTTTTCCATCGCATTAATCCCCAAGGCCAACGCGCCAAAACAGAAGATCGAGGGGCTGAACGTGATTGGTGTGGAACGCATCGATGAAGCGCTCAATCGTGCCCGCGATGCTGAATAAGAATCAGCGCATAAGGTAGTGTGCCGCTTGCAGTCCACTGCGCACGGCTGCCTCCAGTGTTGCCGGATAATCGCATGCCGTATAGTCACCAGCAATGACCAATCCTTCACAACCAGTGCTGTTAGGGGGGCGGACAAGGGCTGGCGTGCAGGAAAAGGTCGCGCGTTTCTCGGAAATGACTTTGACCCATTTCGGCTGTGCCAGTGCCGGATTGCGAAATGCTTCTGCCAGCTGTTTTGTCAGCGAGGCCACGAGCGCCTCATGACCTTGCGCAATTGCTTCATCTGACGCGCTGATAACGACGGATAACAATCCGGCATTCGTATGATCGAGCTGTCCGCGATCAAACACGAACTGCCCCCAGTGCCCTAGCGTAGCATCATCAAAGAGTGCATACAGTGGCTGTGGTAGCGTAAGCTCGGGATTGTATTGTAAGTAACAGGTCGTGATGGACTCATGGCCAAGTGCAGTCGCCCAAGTTGTGTTAACAAAACCGTTGAGCAGCGCGGCTGCGTGACGAGGTTGGGTAGCAACCACAACCGCCTCGAAAGTCTCGTTCGCCGATGTCCCTAAGATGCCGAGCCGCCAGCCATCTTCCTCACGTTGGATATCATTGATACTGGTGCCGAGCCGCAGCTGTCCACCATGTCGCTCGATAAACTCCGCCGCACGCTGCGGAAACAGGGCGGTCAGATCAATGCGAGGCAGCAGCATGTCGGATGCGGTGGCACTGCGCGCACCCAAGCTGTCGCGCAGAACGTTTAAGAATATCTGCGCTGATGCACGCTCCGGCGGTGTATTTAGCGCGGCAATACAGAGCGGGCGCCACATTAACCGGACCAACCGATCGGTTTGGTCGAAGCGCATCAGCAGCTCGGCGACACTGCAATCGGTATACAACTGCCAATTCATCCAGCGTGCCGCAGTGGAAAAGCGCGCCAGCGCCAGTTTGTCTTCTATCTTTAAACCGTCCGCCCGCAACAATCCTACCAACATGTGGAGCGGTGCTGGAAGTCGTGCTGCAATGAAGTTCATCCCTGTGCCATTCGGATAACGCATTTGCAGGGGCAATCGCCGCAGCACGTCATTCGGGTCGATGCCAATGAGCCGCATCAGACGCAAGGTTTCACTATAGGCGCCGAGCAAAATGTGCTGCCCGTTATCAAGCAAGCGACCATCAACTTCGACTAAGCGGGCGCGCCCGCCAAGTGTACGGGCTGCCTCGAACAGCATTACTGAAGTGCCCAGGCGCGAAAGCTCTATCGCAGCCGCGCAGCCGGCCCAGCCCCCGCCAATTACAGCGATCTTCCGCGAAGTGGGAATTCGGGCCTGCGTTTTTCTTTGACAACGAGAAGTGCTAGGCGCTGGGGGGGCGGAAAGTCCCCACTCTTGCTGCGCCATTGCTAGCCCTTGATATAAGTTTTCCACGCCAACCATAATTTGCGGAGGGGTGTGAGTGAAATCTTCTGATTCAGCACATGAAACCCGTCTTGCTCAATTTCGTTCAAGAGCGCACGATAAATCGCAGCCATCATAAGACCGGGGCGTTGCTGACGACGATCTTCAGCAGGAAGCAATGCAAGCGCTTCTTCATAGGCGGATTGCGCGCGCTGTGACTGAAAGCGCATTAGCTTTTCAAAGTTCTCACTATGGCGCGCATTCAGGATATCGGCCGCTGTCACGTTGAATTGTTGTAGTTCGTTGACGGGCAGATAAATGCGTCCCTTGCGAGCGTCTTCACCGACATCGCGAATGATATTGGTCAACTGAAACGCTAATCCAAGCTTCTCCGCATATTGCAAGGTTTCGGACCGAGTGACCCCGAAGATTCGAGCGGAAAGAAGGCCAACAACACCCGCTACATGCCAGCAGTAACGCTGCAAAGCTTTGAAATCAAGATAGCGTGTCTGGTCGAGATCCATCTCCATGCCGTCGATGATTGCCAGTAGATGTTTGCCATCAAGCGCATAAGTGACAAGATGCGGTTGAAGTGCCTGGGTCACCGGATGCGACGGATTGCCACTGAGCATCGATTGAATTTCCTTGCGCCACCACACGAGCTTATTGCGCGCAATCGTCACGTCTGTGCACTCGTCAACCGTATCATCGACTTCGCGGCAGAACGCATAGAGCGCAGTGATCGCGCGTCGACGTTCCACAGGCAGAAACAAAAAACTGTAGTAAAAACTGGAGCCGCTTTGTACGGCCTTTTGTTGACAATATTCGTCCGGAGACATGGGAAAAGGGGAAAACGCTGAATGAGAAGGCGTAATGCTAGCCGACATGTACCATGCGCGACAAATTGATTTTCATTCGCGCTGCACGCCAAAGCATAACAGGCCAATCGGCGATGTTCAGTTTTGGACGCTGCCGGAATACATCGTAGTCAGCCATTTCAATGCGCTCCAGAATGCGTAATCCGCCCTGAATCACCAATCTCAACTCCCACCCAATACGCCCTGGCAAGCGCAGCGCGAGAGGAGCGCCGGACAGCATCAATGCACGGGCGCGTTCAACCTCGAAACGCATTAGATTGCGCCAGGCTTCATCTGTTTTGTGCTCAACAAGGTGTTCTTCCGTCACGCCGAACCGATCGAGATCCTCAAGTGGAAGATAAATGCGCTTCTTCTGCCAATCAATCGCAACATCTTGCCAGAAATTGATCAACTGTAGCGAGGAGCAAATGGCATCGGAATCGTTGAGATTCCTTTTGTCCGCAGCGCCATACAACAGCAGCATCAGCGTTCCCACCGGATTCGCAGAACGACGACAATAGTCCAATAATGCATGGAAGCTGGCATAGCGGGTTGTGGACACGTCCTGCTTGAATGCGGATAACAGATCACGAAACGGCTGAAGAGGAAGGCAATAGTCTTTAATCACCTTGGCAAGGGACTGGAACAAGGTTGAATCGGCACTGCCATCCATTTCGATGCGGTCAAGCGCATACTCATAACGGATGAGTGCATCAAGTCTGAGTATGGGTGGAGCCTCCCCCTCATCGGCTATGTCGTCGGCACTACGTGCAAAGGCGTAAATCGCCTCCACTGCCGGCCGTAGTTGTTGCGGTAAAAGAATCGACGCGACGGGAAAGTTCTCGTAGTGATCAACTGACATTCAAAATTCATCCATGGAAAAAGTCATATGCAAACGAAGCGTGGCAGATGAGAGGGACTTTCCCGCCCGAATAGTAAAGGAAAATTATGGATAATCAGATAAATTATTGTGTAATTGAAAGAGGCTTCTGCATGTAGTTATGCTGTTCAGCCTACGGAGTAAAAGACGCCGCAGGCTACATGCCATAGAATGGGAAAGTAAGAGAAATAACCCAAAGAGGCTATGATTCCATAAGTCCTGATAGCTGGAAGGGTTTTTGTGGTGACTGTCTCTCTGATCTAAATACAGAAAAATTGGGACAGGGAAGATAAAAATCCAGTAAAATGCCGGGTTGAAGTTGAAGAGCTAATAACAGGGCGACCGAATTTCTACTTCATGGTCGCCCTTTGCTTTTGGGCAAAGGCAGCGTATGTAAGCGCCGCTACATTCCCGCGAGGATGGCGAAATTGGTAGACGCACCAGGTTTAGGTCCTGACGCCAGCAA
>CBHCMF010000122.1:0-13474 GCA_965974465.1 uncultured Noviherbaspirillum sp. | reverse complement strand
GCATACCTTCCCGCCGCTCAGCCCTGGCGCTATCGCCGCTCTATGGCCCGCACGGGCCTTTGAAACTTATTCTGCGACAGCTTGAGGTAGCCGGGGTGCCCCGCCCTCCGACGCCAGCTTTCGACACAATCAGCAAGGCCTTCGGGGCAGCAGTGGGCAACATCGTTGCCGGGGCCGATGTGCAATCCGAGCTCAGCAAAGCCGCCAACATCATCGACCAGGGCATCGCCGCGAACCAGGGGTATCCATATCCTTGATGCATCCGCACTTATATCTGTGGGGCAAAGACATGAGATTCGGCATCAAGCAAAAGATTCTGTTTGTGCTGGTCGGGGGGCTGGCATTCATCACCGCGCTCTATGCAGGATTGGCTTCCTACTATACGAACCAGCAAAACCAGGAATCGGCCTTTACCGCCTTAAACCGCGATCTGCTGGCTTGGCAGAACGATTTGCAAGCATTGACCGGGCAGCTGCAGCGCGTGGCGCTTTCCGCCAGCGGTGATATTGAGCTCCATAATCAGTTGAAACAACTGATCACCTTCGAACTCAATGCCGATGATCGGTCGGTGGAGGAGCCCGATACCATCGAAACGATGCGAGCCTTGTCTTATATCAAGGCAGCGTCCCTCAATCGCCTCCGCCTAGTGCTGGAGACGGGCGGTTTTTCGAGCATTGCCGTCTACACGAGCGGCCAGCTCAGTCATTACGTTTCCGCTTCTGAAGCAGGCATGATGGTTCGCAAGGGGAATGCCCCGCCCATATGGGCCAAGGTCGCAATCAAGGCCGCTGAAAATCTAAACGTCGACAACTGGCCCGCCTGGAAGGCCGGCCAACTGCCGAACACCATTGCGCCCACCATGGGCGAAATAAGACAGCCGGCGGTATCTGCTGTTTTTCCTTCCCCCGAATTCGCGGCGATCGAAATTGCCATCCCACTGCAAGGTGTCATCGAAGAGGATTGGGTGCGACATCCGGTCATTAGTCGAATCGTGCTCGAATTGACGGTTCCCAATCGCGCGCAGGACAAGCAGGAAGGCAGCGCTCCACCCGCCTCGCCACCAACAACGCTTGCCGTCCTGGTTTTCCGTAAGCGGATCGATCAAACCGTCCTGCAGGAAATTGCCGACAAGACGGGCAAGTGGCCGGTTCTCTTTTCTCCTGACGGCAAGCATCAGCTACGGCTTACCCATGCCGACTTGATGCCGAAAGAACTGTTGCGAAAGGCGCAAGCGCTCCCGCCAGGAAAACCCTCCCCACTCATCCAGCAAACCGTCACGACCGAGCAGGGTTCGTTTTACCAAACCCTGCGGCCATGGCAATTCGAAAATCGGACGCAGCTGATCCTGGGCTTGACGTCATCGCGCGAGAGCACGCTGCAAAACATCCGGCAAACGGTCACCGCGATCCTGCTCGCGGCGGGCTTGATCCTCGTCTTGAGCATTGGGGCTGGCACTTTTTGGGTGGGACGGTTTATTGATCCGATTATTGCCCTGACCAACGCTGTGAAAAGGATTGGCATCAAACGCAGCCTGGAGAACGAGCAACCTACAGGCAACAGGATCACGGCCGATGAACTGCATCCCATCGACATTAAGGCGCCAGATGAAATCGGCGAATTAAGCTCGGCCTTCAACGTCATGATTGCCGAACTGCGGCACTCGCTGGAAACCTTGGAGCAGCGTGTGCAAGCCCGCACCGCCGAGTTGCGACAACAGACGCAATATCTGCGCGCCCTGATCGATACCCTTCCTCTATGGGTGTGGCTCAAAGATACGCAGCGCCGTTACCTGGCTACCAATCAGGCCAATGCCCAAGCCTGTGGCCGCACGGTCGACGAGATCATCGGCAAGTCCGACCCGGAGCTGTGGCCGCCCGAGATTGCCCAGCGTTACCAAGCCGATGACATAGAGGTCATGCATTCACATCAACGCAAGACCGTGGAAGAACCCATCGAGGACGAGCGCGGCATCGTCTGGATAGAAACCTTCCGGGCGCCGGTGCTGGACGATGATGGCAGCGTGCTGGGCATCGTCGGCGCTGCGCGCAATATCAGCGAGCGCAAGGCGGCGGAAGAGGCGCGGGAAAAGGCCTTGGCGGAAGCGGTGCGGCTGGCGCGGCAACGCAGCGAATTCCTGGCGCAGATGAGTCATGAACTGCGCACGCCCTTAAACGCTATTCTGGGCTATGCGCAAATCCTGCGGCGCAACTCGCAACAGTTGACCAAGCTCCAGGCAAATGGCTTGGCAACGATCCAGGAAAGCGGCCAGCATTTGCTCAACTTGATCAATGACATCCTGGATTTGGCTCGTGTCGAAGCCGGCAAACTGACGTTGTACCCGACTGACATTAACTTGCCCCTGTTCCTGCGCGTGGTGACAGAGATCATTCGCATCAAGGCCGACGAGAAAAGCATCTTATTCACTTATCAGGCAATGCCGGACTTGCCAGCCTCAGTGAAAGCGGACGAGAAGCGCTTGCGCCAAGTGCTGCTAAACCTGCTGGGCAATGCAATCAAATTTACCGATCACGGCGAAGTTGCCTTGCGTGTGCAAAAGCTGGCGTCATCGGAACCCGAGAATGGCAAAGAAGGCGTGGTGCGGTTGCGCTTCGAGGTGCAGGACAGCGGCATCGGCATGAGCGATGCGCAATTGGCGCGCCTCTTCCAGCCTTTCGAACAGGTCAGTGAAGTGCGGCGGCGCGAAGGCGGAACGGGGCTAGGTTTGGCGATCAGCCAGCAATTGATCCATCTGATGGGGGGACAGATTCAGGCCCAGAGCCAATTGGGCAAGGGCAGTCTCTTCTGGTTCGAACTGGAGCTGCCTGTAGTGGCCGTAACGCTCATTGCCTTGCCTGCCCCGCAAGCTATCAGGGATTATGAAGGTCCGCGCAAGAAAGTGTTGATCGTGGATGATGTGCTGCAAAATCGCATCATGTTGATGGAGGCCCTCTCGTCGCTGGGATTCTCGGTGTGGGATGCCGAAAACGGCCAGGAATGCCTGGATCAGCTCGACAGCGTCAAGCCCGATCTGATCATCATGGATGTGATGATGCCTGTCATGAATGGCTGGGAATTGGCACGCGAGATCCGCAATTTGCCAGCATTTGCCAATACCCCGCTCATTATCGTCACGGCCAGCGCCACCCATGAAGATGAAGCAAAAAGCTATGCTGCCGGTGCCAATGCCTTCTTTCCCAAGCCCATTGAGCTCGACCTCCTGCTCAAAGCCATCGGTGAACTGTTGTCCTTGCAATGGATCCATGAGGAAGCTTCGCAGGAAACAGCCGCAGAACGCGGCGAAGAGGCCGGCGATTTCGCCATTCCACCACAAGAAGAGATCGAGAAACTCTATCAGCTCGCCAGGTTGGGCAATATGCAGCACATTTGTGCCCAGGCCGATTACCTGAAAGAGCTTGATCCGCGCTACGGGGCCTTTGCCAAGCAATTGCGCAATCTGGCGGAAAACTATCAATCCAAGGCGATCGTTGCCTTAGTGAAGCGGTACCTTACAAGACACGAAGAAGGGACGACAACAGCGAGTCCGCCGTCGTCGTTCGGGTAGCAGCAGCGCATCGCTGTGCCACCGCCGGTGCTGCCAACTTAAGAGCCGTAAAAATGGCAATGGGGAAATCGAAGCCAAGCTGGTTCAGAAAGGAGAAAATCAACCGGCGATTACGGCTTGTTTTCTACACCGGTTATCTCATTCCAGCGATCAGGGCCTGGTAGTGCGCTTGATTAAACAGGATTGCGTTGTTACTTGATTCGATTGTCGGCGCGCAGGACATGGGGCACGTACAGTTTTGTCATTATTCTGAGCTTGGCGCTCGGCCATGTATCAAGCCGTTGCCCTTACTTCACGCTATTATTTGAAGCCTGATCGGTTGAAGGGGGTGCAGCCTGCCTGCTGCGCATGAGCAGAAATAAGCCATAGGTGCTTAGCAGTCCGACACCGCAGAAGACGAGCCAAGGCAAACGCAGCAACTGCTGTGTGTTAGCGAAGTCAATCAGCCAACCGCCCGCCACATTGCCAATCGCTCCGCCGACCGCCAAGCTCATTGAACTGACACCCAGGTAGGTACCCAAGGCTTGAGGATTCGCCATGCTGGCGATTAGACTCTGCATGGTCGGACGGACCAGTATCGTGCCGATGGCAAACGCCGCCACGCACATCAGAAAAGAGACGAATCCATGTGCCAGCGCGATTGCACCAGCCCCCAAGGCCATGATCATCATGCCGAGCATCAGTATCTGCGGCGTAGTTAACCAGCGTTCGAACAGCCTGACCAACGGATACTGTAAAACCACGGTTAAGCCAGCGCTAACCGCGAACATGATGCCGACGCCATCCGCCGAGCCAGCCAAGCGTTCGGCCATCAATGGAAAACTAATGTTCAACTGCACGGCGGTAAACCAATAGCCCATCATCAGCCCCGTCATCATCACGAAGGGCATGTCACGTACCACCAAGCTTAAGCCATGGCTGAGCGGACGCTGCTTGGATTGTGCGGCAATTGGCGGCAATAGCAGCGCAATGGCGAAATTCAGCGCGAAACTGGCAGCGGCTGCCAGACACACAAACTGGAAATCAAAACGTAGTAGAGCAACGCCGACCAAAGGCCCAATCGTGGTTGCGACGCCGCTCACCCAGTTACTGATCGCATAGTAGCGCGATCGCGTCTTTTCCGTTGTTAGCGCGGCAATGGATGCTTGATATGGCGCTTCAAACAAAGCGCCACCCAATGCCGATAGCACCATCGCGACAAACAATAGCGGCACGTTGTTGGCAAAAGCCAAGCTAGCAAACCCTAAGGCGCGCAGCAGTACGCCTAGACAAATCATCGGCCGCGCGCCGAAACGGTCGGACAGTACGCCGCCAACGATCGCCAGTCCCTGTTGGGTCAACTGGCGCACCGCCAACGCTGCCCCGACTAGCGCCGCCGCCATGCCGGCATTGCTGACGAAATGCACCGCGACCAAAGGCATCAGCATCGCGAAGCCAATCACCATGAAAAATGTGTACACCAACAGCGCATTCAACCCGCGGCGGCGAACCTGGTCAGAGAGCGGCGTCTGTTCCTTGCTCATGTGGATGGCTCCTTGGGGTTGGCTCGATAAAGATCGATCGGTGTCGGATCGGCGCTGAACTGTGAAAATGGAAATGGTTCGGCGGAAATTGCCGCAACGCCATTTCCGAGGAAGCGCGGCACGATCCCGCTACCTGTCTGCGCATAGACGATCAGCGGAATTTCTCTCTTACGCGCAGCGGCGAGAATCTGATCAAAGGAACCATTGGAAAGCGTCATGCCGGTGACGATAAGCACATCGGCTTGATCCAGCACCGGCTGCATGTCTTTCTCGACAACCAGTCCACCTTGCGTGCGCTCCATATTGAAATCGCACGGCAGGCAAATGGCGCCGTGCTGTTGAATGGCCGCCACTAGTGGGTTGACAACGCCGATCAAGCCGACGCGCTGCTTTGGTTTGATGGCTAGCAGACCGGCGATCGCCTCATCGCGCGCCACAGCCCGCACGGGTGGCGCGCCGTTTGGCAGCATCATGACGCTGGCGCGCTCGTCGTCGCGATGCGGCAGCACGGCGTTTAAGTAAGCATCCAGCGCGGCAATGCGAACTGGCAAGCGCTCGTCCTTCAACAGCGCGGCCACGCTTTGGCCCGATAATTCCTCGGCAATCGCCGAATCAAGCTGATCACGTTCGACACAGCAGGCGCCAAACGCCGCGCCAACGCGCACCAGCAGGTAGTAGTTGCGGTATTTCTGTTGTGTGCCAGGAAATTGCGTGCTTTGGCGAATCCAAAAGGCGCCGACGACAAACAGCGTTTCCGGGTCTGGGCCATACGAGCCCTGCTGGACCTCGTGAATCAGGTCCGAGACCGAAGCGACAGCGGAGTGAGTAGGTAAATGCATAGCGGTATCGTTAAAAAGGTGAAAAATTAGGCCGCCACCGGCGCTGTTCCAAAGTGCATGTGGACGCGATCGAGTGCTTGTTCCGCGTATCGACGAGCGTCTTGGCCGGCGTGATCAATTGCCATGACGTGGCCCAGGTAACAGGCATTGTCGACCGGTGCAGCGACTTGAGTACCGGCCATAGGGCTTAGTGTCCAGCGCACGACATGCGGGTCCGCCGCCAGGGTGTCAACGCCCTCTACGGCTGTCACATATCCACCTTGTGGCGGCACAAGAAACTTGATCGCAGCACTTGCCACACCCGTTTCCTTACGCATTAGGTTCGGTCGCTGCCCGAGTGCAAGATCGATTTGCGCCTGAAGAAAATCGATACCGGTCACATGCTCGATCAGCTCTGCGATGTAGTTGCCGCCAGGACGCGGATTGATTTCGACGATCCGAGGCCCTTTGGGTGTTAGCTTCACTTCGGTATGACTGATGCCATGATCATGCCCGACCGCCTCCAGCGCGTTCCGCACGAGGCTTTCAATCGCTTTAGCCTGTTCCACTTCCAGCCGCGCCGGGAACATATGGCCATCTTCGATGAAATATGGAAAACCGGTTACGCTCTTGTCGGTAATGCCGATGATCGTCGTTTCCCCCCGGAAGGTGCAGGCTTCGACGCTGACTTCCTCGCCGCTCATGTATTCCTCCAGCAGCCAGAGCGGCTCGCGCGATTGTTCGCGGAAATTTTTCGGAAAATTCTCCAGCGCCATGAACGCGTCGCGCAGCTCGGCTTCATTGTTGACCAGGCGGACAAACGCACTGGAGGCGAGATCAGAAGGCTTCACAATCAGCGGATAACCGATCTGGGCTGCGGCCTCGCGGGTCGCGTCCCAGCTCGTCGCTGTCTTGAACAAGGGGTTGGGCAAGCCAGCGCGTTCAATCGCTTCGCGCACAAGATGCTTACGGCGTTCCATGACCACATTTGCGGAGAACGCTTGCGGCAAACCGAGCGCTTGCGCCACCTGCGCCACAGTGTCGATGTAGTAGTCGCAGACTGTCACCACGCCATCGAACCGTAGAATTTCATGCTGCCGTCGCAGGAAGTCGATCAATGCCGGCACATCGTTGGTCTCGGCAGTGAACACATTGTCGGCATGCTCGAAAACCGGATGCATTTGCTGTGTTCGCGCATCCAGGTAATGAGCCCGGTTACGTGTGACAAAGGTGTAGCGATGCCCGAGACGCGTAATCGTTGGGGGAAAGATACGACCGGTACCGCCAACCCAGCTTTCAATCATCAAAAGATGTGCCATGATGTCATTGCTCCTTGTTGAATGTGTCGATTGAAGATCTTCGATTCCACGCCAATGCCGACCAGGGTAAGGCCAGTTCTTCCGTAACGGAGACATGCTTTGGCGCCAGCGTGCGTATATCCCGTGCTTCCCGATGTCGGGTGAAGACACCATCGACATAGCGATGGCCTGTATCCGGCGCAATGAAAAGAATCGTTCTATCAGGCCTCAACGCTGCCTCATGCCAAGCCACCAGATGGCAGCAGCCGCTAGATAGCCCTGCGAAAATAGCGTGCTCACGCAACAACGCCACAGAGCCGGCCAGCCCGTAATCAAATGAAACCCAATGGATCTGGTCATACAGAGTATGTTGCACGTTGCGGAACGGGATCGAGGTGCCGATGCCAGCAATGATGATGCCGGGATCGTCAATGTGTTCACAGCCGAAAGTCACACTGCCGAAAGGCTGCACACCGATCAATTCGACCTGATCGTTCTTGGTACGCAATGCCTTGACGAGCCCGCCTGTTGAACAGCCTGAGCCGACGCCGCCAACGACGCTTAATTGACCGATATCTAGCGACGCTTGGATCTGCGTGGCGACGGACTCATAGCCGGCATAATGGATGTCGTCGTGATATTGCTGCATCCAATGCATATCCGGATTATTGGCAAGCAGCTCCTTGATCCGCGCCACACGCAGGCTTTGATCCAGCTTGAGGGTCGCTGCCGGTTGTACCTGGTCCACGGTAGCGCCAAGTATCTGTAACTGGATCATCAGCGACTTATCGACGGTTTTTGATGCGACGATATGACATCTCATGCCGAACTTGTGACATGCCAGTGCAAGGGCATACGCATAGATTCCACTTGAGCTGTCCAGCAGTGTGGCACCTCGCTTTACTACACCGGCTTGCAACAAGCGCTCCACTGCGACTAGCGTCGAGTAGACCTTCATCGTTTCAAAACGCGCGACATACAGATTTACGCCTAGACGTATCAGAGCCGGCGCTTTAATGGCATCAGCGATGTGATCGAACATTTAGAACCCCGTCTGTGCGAAACGGCATTGATAGCCGAGACTGCGAAAGAACGACGACAGCTCGCCCATCTCCGTGCAACTCGGTTTATGGATAAAGAGATAGCCCAGCAAACTGCCGGTGTGCGCCACCACGATGCCGTCCGCCTTGTAACGGCTTTGCTTTTCCAATAGGATTTCCAGGTTGCGCTTTGGCATCACTCCTTGCGACAGAATCGCGCTGGCAGTTGCGCAACGGGCGATCTCCGACAAATCTCCTCTCAGGAAGGCATGAATGACGCGATCAAGGTTGTTTAAGTAGGAAGGCAATTTGTGCTCGTAGTACGCAAGTAGTGGCCTACCCGCCTGTTCTGTGTCGACGGTATCACCTTCGTCGATATAGCAAGCGTGGAATGTCGGCTCGCTGCCGAAACGGTGAATTACTTCTTGCTTGTCGCTCAAATACAGCGCATAGGTATCGAGAAACACGCTGTCGGAGCGCTCGACCTTGCGTAGAATTTTCGAGACCGATTCAACCGGAGAAGGAGATGAAAAAAGACTATCCAGGCAACGGATCGTCGCCACGATATCTGCCGTCGAACTCGCCATGCCCTTGCCTTGCATCAGTTCCGAGTCGTGACTCCATTTACCCCGCGGAAGGTGCCGTTGGTGCATCGACAAGTAAATATCGATCGCCCGTCGGCATTTCTCCTTTTCGGCCAGATCCACATTGATATCGCCGTTCGCCCCGCATTCGAAATGCATGCTGCTATATTTTTTTATCGGTAACGAGACCACACTGATGTGCATCTCGCCGTTGCGAATAAACGGCCCCTGAAAAAGCTCGCCAAGGGTGCCATGGCAAATTCCGCTGTAGATCATAGGAATGACGCTTTCACAATTGAAGGAGTGGTTTGTATGCCGGATAAGAAAAGAAACGCCACAGCCGTTCCAGCGGCCCATGCGATCGATGCAGCAGCCACCAGCGACAGGCAGTACGTTGCAGCAGAACGATCGACGCAGTCAGCGGGACCAAGGCAACGAATGGAAATTTACCCATCCACGCTAGCCCATAGCCGTAAAACAAGATCAATCCAATGCCGCTTTGGCCGATGTAGTTCGTCAGTGGCATACGCCCCAACGGAATCAACCATTCCAGGCAGACACGCCAACGCGACGACCACCAGCCGCGCATAATCAGCGTCAGATAACATAGAGCCAAGGTGGTACAACCCGCGTGATATACCATCGATTGAACAATGCCCAGAACACCAGGGGAATTAGGCAAGCCGGTGTAGGCCTTGATCGCGGCGTAGGCCACACTGCACGCCAGACCGACGAAGGCGACAGGCCACACCCAATGGCTGAATGCGGATGCCGCTTCATTCAGGCGAGGCAGTATTTCTCGGGCTATCCACAGCCCGAGCAGAAATTGCCCCAGCACTTGAAAAGGCCGGCCCGATTGCAGATAACTCATCGGACGTGTTACGGCGTTGAGCACATTGGATGAGAGAATTTCAAGAAAATCACTTGAATTGCGCATGTCAAAAAGCGATCTGTCCGCTAACCCCCAAGCTGTCTGTAACCGCATCTTGACCTGCACCAGCGATTGCCAGAATGTGTGATCCGCTGTCAAAAAAAGCAGTATTTGGGTCAGCAATGGCACCAGCAGAAGAACGCCGATCCACCATAACAAGCATTTGGAGGACACATCGCGAAAGCACAGCAGGACCACGCCCATCAAACTGTACAGCGTCAGAATATCGCCGTACCAGATGGCGAACATATGAAGCAGGCCGAACAGACATAGCACCGCCATGCGGCGCAGCCAGAATCCGGTAAAAGATGCCGATAGACGCTCGGCGCGCGTGACTTGCAATCCAAAACCGATACCGAACAGCAGCGAAAACAGCGTGTAGAACTTGCCTTCGATGAAGCAATCGATCAAAAACAGCGTGACGCGGTCGGCGGCTGGCCAGGGTAAGGCACTGATCTGGTCCGGTGTCATGACATACAAGCCTGCGAAGCTCACCAGGTTCGCGATACAGATGCCGATCAGCGAAAAGCCGCGCGCGCAATCCAGCAATGCGATGCGCTGCGCAGGGTCTGTCGGTTCGAACGTGCTGGTGGCCATCGGTCCTACCGGATTTAGAAATCAAACTTCACAGTCAGATCGACACTGCGCGGCGTTCCCATGATCACCTGATTGGTAGCGCTGGCGCCGCTCCAGGTGGCATACAGTGTGTCGCCTAGATTGCGGCCGCGCAGCGTGATCAGCGCCTTCGGCAGACGATAACTGACATAGGCGTCAGCCAGCGTGTAGCCCTTGATGCGCACCGTGTTGGCATTGTCCGTGTACATCGCCCCCACATGGCTCAAGCCTACGCCCACAGACCATGGCGTGCCGACGAAACGATAATCGCCCCACAGGTTGGCCGTACGCTTGGGCACATTGGTCGGCACATTACCCACACGCGAAATTCCGCCCGCTTCCACCAGCGTGTCGAACTGCGCATTCAGCACAGCCAGATTGCCCGACAGGGTGAATGCGCGCGTAGCGCGCCAGGCAGTGGACAGTTCGATGCCCTGTGAAGAAATTTTCCCGTTGTTTACGGTCACAGAGGGGTTGGCCGCATCGCGCGACAATACGTCACTTTGCTCGATGCGATAGATCGCCGCCGTCCAGTCTAGACGTGCTTCGACTAGCGTCTGCTTGATGCCGACTTCAAGCTGCTTGCCGCGTGTCAGCGGATAGCTAGCATTCGCAGCGGATAGTAACAGCAGGTTCGAAGTCCCCACCGGCGCCGCCGCATCGGCGAATTGCGCATACAGCATGGTCGCTTTGGACAAATCATAGACCGCGCCCAGCCGGAATGAATTGGCATTGTAAGTTTTGGTGAATGCGGTGTTGCTGCCGGCATTGAGGTCGGTGATCGTCCGCTCCAGACGTATACGGTCCTGGCGCAGTCCGGCTACCAACGTGAAGCGGTCCGTGAGCTTGAGTGCGTCTTCGGTAAAAAACGAAGTCACGGGAACTTTCGCTGTCATGTCGGTGCGGTTGCCAGCACCGACCGTCAGCGTCGGATCGGTGTTGTATACACCGACTGAGGGGTTCAATGGATCGACCGGCGTGGCTAACAGCCCATTGGAAAACCGGCGCTGCGTGGAAAAATCGGTATGCGTATATTCCAGGCCGGCCACGAAACGATTGCTCATGCCGGCCACGTTGCCTTCACCGCTTAGATCGAGCCGGTTGCCCCAGATCTCGTGATCGTGCGTGACATCCACTTGATCGCGGTCGATCAGGCCAGTCACCTTGTTGAACACCGCTTGCTCGGAATTACGCCAGCGGCGGTCCGCATTGTAGTAGCTGAATTCATTGCGCAATTTCCATGCATCGGACAATTGCCAGTTCAGGCGCGCGCGGGCCGATAGGCTGTCAGCCTCCATGCGACCATCGACGACGTTGTAGTTCTTACCCACCATACGCCGGTCGATCACACGGCCATCAGTCGTACTCACCACGTCGGTAGCGTTACCACCGGCAAACGTGGTGGTCACCAGAGGCGTGCCGTTATAGGCTTTGATGTCGTCGCGCAAATAGTCGAGAGACAGGTTCAGTTTAATGCGTGGCGCCAAATCGAAAGTGACGCCGGTAGTCAGGTGATCGAGCTTCTGGCCGCCGCGTTCAGCATAGCCATCGGTTTGCTGATGGCTGAAATCGAGCCGATAGGCGGCTTGCTCGCCCAACGCGCCGCCGGTCCCCACGCCGGCGCGCGCCGTGTTGAAGCTACCGTAGGAAAGGATGGCTTCCGCCCCCGGATTGTTACGATCCGGCTGCTTGGTGACAAAATTGACAGCACCGCCGATACCTCCTTCGCCGTACAGCACCGAAGCCGGTCCCTTCAGCACTTCAATGCGCTCGTAATTCCAGCTGTCCTGAGGGCGATTTGACATGGTCGGTGTGGAAACCCGCACGCCATCGAACAGGTAAGTCAGAAAGCCGCCACTAAATCCGCGCGTAGAAGCAATACCGGGCGATGTTGGGCTGCCGCCGACGCTGATGCCAACGGCGCCGCGCAGCGCCTCTTCCAGTGTGCGTGCACCGCGCTGCTGCATTACCCCCTGGTCGATGACCTCCACCGATGCCGGCGTCTCACGCAAGCTGAGTCCGAGTCTGGTTGCTGCCGCTGCCGGCATATTCAACTGTAGTCCGCGCACGGATTCGGCTTTCACCACCACCGGTTCAAGCGTGGCTTCGTTTTTTTTGCTAATGGCTTCAGCTTGTGCCAGTACGGCGGCAGGATACGCTGCGCAAGCGAAGGCGACAGCTCGGGTTATGGCATGCCGGCGAGGGACGGACAACGTTCTGGATCTGCGATGCATGATGAGGTCTGACGTAGTGATAAAAAGAAGCGCAAACCGGCAAGCTAGCGTATGGTGTTGCCGGTGCGAGGAAAGCCGGACGGAGCAAAAACAAGCAACGGTTTGTGGGGCATAGAATGTCTCCTGCGCACTCATTAATGATAATGCATTCTCATTATCATAGCATGCAAAAATATCCGAATGTCAATTCCCCCCATTCACACGCTGTTTCTACCCCAGGCATCGCCGTGTAAACTTTACTTATCGATTATTATTAATTTCTTTTGAGAAATTGAAGAAGCGGAGCACCAGCGTAATGGAACGAGCAACCCGACAACGTGCCGCAATCTCGGCTGTTATCGATGCGGCACATCGGCCGTTATCGCCGCAAGAAATCCTGGACTGCGCCAAAGATGCGGGGACAGCCATCGGCATTGCCACCGTGTACCGTAATCTCAAATTACTGGTGGACGAAGGTCTTATCCAAGTGGTCACCCTGCCGGGAGAAAGCCCGCGTTACGAATCGACCGAGCATGATCACCACCACCATTTTCAATGCACGGCTTGCAAGCGCGTGTTCGATGTACCTGGATGCCCAGGGAATATGAAGAACCTTGCGCCCAAAGGGTTTACTGTCGAGCGGCATGAGCTGACCTTATACGGGAAGTGTGCCGGCTGTCGTATGGCAGGACGACGAAGCTAAGTACCCGCGCATAAAAAACTGTGAGATGGATGTGGTCCTGGCCGGATGGGATGCAAGGCGCCAGAGGTGGTTCCGGAAATTCGGACAGCAGGATAAGTGGAAACCTTGCTTCATAATCGGGGCCGAGAGGCAGAATAGAGGGAGCAAGCATGACCAAGAGAACGAGAAGGAATCACTCAGCCGGATT
>CBHCMF010000121.1:0-13543 GCA_965974465.1 uncultured Noviherbaspirillum sp. | reverse complement strand
GGTGCTTACGGAGCAGGCGTTCGGTACGATGATCCGTTCGCACTGAGCATCAAGAATAACTGAATAAAAGAAGAGAGAAGCTAGTTAGTACAGCTTCTCTACTTTATATCCTCGTTGTCGCAGCAAGGAAGGCACACCGGTCTCGCCGACCATATGTAGAAAGCCGATACCGACAAACGTCGATGCATCATTCCTGAGCAAGGCTTCAATCTTGCTCGCCATCTCCAGATTGCGTTTTTCCAGCAGAACACGGTAAGTGAATTCCGAGGAGAGGGTTTTCTCTTGTTGCCAATCGCGCATCATGGCTTCCAGCGCGTCGCTATTCGCGTGGGCCCAAGCCTCGATCAGTGCGTGAGCCTTTTGCCTGGCGCTGCCGCTGATCAATTCGGCAAGGTTTTCGCGCAGGTATTGCTCTTGCATCGTATCCGACATGCTATCGAACAGCGACATCTGATACTCGGCAGACTCCAATTCCTGCACAGCTTTGGCTTGCCTATCAGCCAGCGAAAGCAAGAAAACTTCAATGCCGTGGCTACGCTGATATCCATGCTGTTCCAGATCGAGCCCAATCAGCATGTTCGTCACAAGCCATGGCTTCATTCGTTTTACCTGTGTCAGCGATAGGTCAAAACCTTGCAGCACCTGCTGTAACTGCATCAGGCTATCGGCGGATATATGCTGTTCGATACTGTCACCGTCCGCATACATGCCGTACTTTTGTAGAGCGTGTTGGAACGAGTCGGTGCGGCGTAGATCGATTTCCAAAACCAGCTTGCTGGCACGAGTCAGGACACGCGTCATTTCGGCTTCGAGCGGGAAAAAAGCAGGTTGGCCGACATGGATGGTGCCGAACAGATAGGTGGTGTTGTTTTGATGTTGTACCCGATATAAGGTGCCACGTTGCGGAATAGCGTCGGCTTGTACCGTTGTCCTCAGTGTTGCATTATTCTCTGCATAAGCGAAGCCGAACCAAAGGCACACCCAGGTGCTTAATAAAGCGATAATTCCGGACTTCATGATTCTCCCTGCATTCTAAAAGTCTCGAATCACTCTATCAGATGCCTACACCAATTTGGTTGTTCGACCTCGATAACACGCTGCACAACGCGTCGCATGCGATTTTCCCAGCCATTCATGTGAACATGAACGCATTTATGGCAAAAGTCCTTGGCGATGGCGACAAACCTGCTGATGCCGACACGGTGAACGCAGCACGGTACGCGTATTGGAAGCGCTATGGTGCGACCCTGTTGGGCATGATGAAACACCATGACGTCAACATGGATGATTTTCTGCGTGAGGCGCATCTGTTCGATGATTTGCGGGCGATGATTCGCGCCGAGCGAGGTCTCGGACAGTTACTGCGGCGCCTACCGGGGCGCAAAATCCTATTGACCAATGCGCCGCGCCGCTATTCGCGTGACGTGATGCGCCACCTCGGCTTGCATCGGCATTTTGCAAAGCACATCGCAATTGAATCGATGCGGGTAAATGGACAATTGCGTCCCAAGCCTTCCAAGTCGCTGTTGCGTACACTCCTCGCCAAAGAGAGAGTGTCCGCGCGGCGCTGCGTGTTGGTGGAGGACACGGTTGATAATCTGAAGGCGGCCAAGGCAGTCGGCTTGCGCACGGCTTGGGTGACGCAATATTTGACCAGCAAGCCTACTTTGTATCAACGCGCCGACAGCCAGCCAACATCACGGTTCACAAAGCGCCCCATTTATGTCGATGTCAAAGTAAAATCCGTAAGGCAACTGCCGGAAATGCTGCATCGATTGCGTTAGAGAGTGTTCCTTTTCGATTGCTCACATCTGCGAGACATCATGGCAACCATAAAATCGGGCGAACGCAAGCTCCAGATCCTTCAGACTCTCGCGGCAATGCTGGAGCAGCCTAAAGGGGAAAAGATCACCACTGCGGCCCTGGCCGCCAAGCTGGAAGTCTCGGAAGCTGCGTTGTACCGGCACTTTGCCAGCAAGGCGCAGATGTTTGAGGGGCTGATCGACTTCATCGAATCAACCGTGTTCGGCCTGATCAACCAGATTAGCGAGCAGCAGGAGAACGGCTTGTCTCAGGTGCAGGCAATCACTAGCATGCTGCTTAACTTCGCCGAGCGCAATCCGGGCATGACCCGCGTGCTGATCGGCGATGCGCTGGTCAATGAAGCCGAGCGTTTGCAACTGCGCATGAATCAATTCATAGAACGTGTCGAGCTTGCGATCAAGCAGGCGCTGCGCATCGCGGTCATGCAAGGTGAAGCACGCGAGAGCGAGGTCGCGGCGCGTGCTGGCTTGATTACCAGTCTGGTGGTCGGCAAGTGGCATCGCTTCGCCAAAAGCGGCTTCAAGCAGAATCCATCCGAGAATACACAGACCCAGATCGGACTACTGGTGCTGTAACGTCAGTCCGCTGCATTTCTAGGTTTGTTCTTGTTTGGCGCACTGGCGTATGGGGCGCAGCAAAAATGTCCAAACCTCAGTACACTCATTGCCTTTGCAATAGGGTTAAGGGATTGCATGGGCGCCATCAACAATAAAAGTTTTCCTGCACTCGCTTTCGCCACACTCCTGATTGGTGGTATCGCGATTGGTTTTGCCGGTATCTTCATGCGACTGTCTGACGTCAACCCATTGGCGTCTGCCTTCTGGCGCATGGCACTGGCAACGCCTCTACTATGGGCGTGGGCATTCGCGGTGCGTCACCAGGACCGGGCAGTCGGCAAGCGCACGGACTTCACTAAAGCGCTGGTGCTGGCCGGCATTTACTTCGCCGGTGACATGGGGCTCTGGCATTTGTCGCTGCATTACACGACAGTCGCCAATGCAACATTGCTGTCGAACTTCGCGCCGATTTTCATCGCGTTGTGGATGTGGATCGCCCATCGCGTGCGGTTTGCCCGGGTCTTTATCGTCGGTATGGTGGTCGCTCTGGCGGGTGCCATCATGCTGGTTGGGCCGAATGCGGCCGGAGCGGACCACAACGGTGGCAATAAGCTGTTGGGCGATGCCCTCGGTTTGTCGAGCGCGGTGTTTTATGCCGCGTATCAATTGATCATCAAAGATGCACGTGGCGCTTACTCAACTGCGCGTCTGATGGCCTGGAGCACGACAGTGACCGGCCTCGCACTCCTGCCGTTCGCACTGACGGCACCGGGCGCCTTCTGGCCCACGCATGCAGCGAGTTGGCTCCCCTTGCTAGCGCTGGCGCTGATTGCGCAGATTGGTGGGCAGACCGTTATTGCTTATGCATCTGCCCAACTGCCGGCATCCCTTTCTTCTGTTTGCCTGCTGATTCAGCCGCTGACCGCCGCGATTGCCGCCTGGCTGATTTTTCAGGAAGCGATTGGCCCGGTGCAGATGGCTGGTGGGGCCATGTTGCTATGGGGGATTTATTTGTCCAAGCGCGGAAGCTGATCGGTCGGCAGCGTGGGATTTACAATAACGTTTTATGTCACCGCCCTTGCATGGTATGGCGGATTTCGCTTCGTTTTTCCCGGACACCGCCTTGAATTTTCCACGCAACCCAGCCGCAGACTGCTTTGCATTGCTTGACGATTGCGATGCAAGCGCCACCGATCCGCGTTCCCGCTTGTATAGCGGATATCTCGGCATGCTATGTTGTAATGAGGCTTCCGACCTAGCCGGCGTACTCGATGGTATGCAGGAAGCGCTTCGGCAGGGGCAGCATGCGATAGGTCTTTTTGCTTATGAGCTCGGTGGGCAAATGCACGGCATCCCGCCACACGAGGACATCCCGCCATTGGTGCAAGTTCTGCTGTTTGAGCGCTGCGAGCGTTTATCGTCGCAGCAGGTGGAATGCTGGCTGGCGGAACGTGATGAGGATAGGGCACCAGCCGGTATTTCGCAGGTGCGTGCCAGTGTTAGCCAAGCCGAATTTGATGCTGCCATTGCCCGCATTCACCACTATATCGAGGCGGGCGATACTTACCAGATCAACTACACCTATCGCTTGCATTTCGATGCTTTTGGTACGCCGTTGTCGTTGTACCGTCGCTTGCGCGTGCGGCAACCGGTGCCGTATGGCGCACTGATCAGTCTGCCAGACGGTCGGGCAGTACTGTCGCTGTCTCCTGAATTGTTCGTGCGTCATACGCAGGGTACCGTCATCGCGCGCCCGATGAAAGGCACTGCCGCGGCAAGTGGTGACGCACAAGAGGATGCGTCGCGCGCAGCCGCACTCGCTGCCGATCCGAAGAATCGCGCCGAGAATCTGATGATTGTTGACCTGCTGCGCAATGATCTTGGCCGCATTGCGAAGTTCGGATCGGTGGGCGTGCCGAAGCTGTTCAATGTCGATCGCTACAATCAGGTTCTGCAGATGACGTCGACAGTGCAGGCAGAATTGCGCGACGATACCAGCCTGCTGGACTTATTCACGGCGCTCTATCCCTGCGGTTCAATCACCGGCGCGCCGAAGCGGCGCACGATGCAAATCATCCGTGAATTGGAAAACGACGCGCGTGGCATTTATACCGGTGCCATCGGTTGGTTCGATGCGCCGCTGGAGGGGCGCCGGCTCGGCGACTTTTGCCTGTCAGTACCGATTCGCACTCTGGTGCTGCAGGCACCGCAAAATGAAGGGGTGCGCAAGGGGGAGATGGGGGTTGGTGCAGGGATCGTGCATGACAGTGTGGCCTCCGAGGAGTTTGCAGAGTGCCAACTGAAGGCACGTTTCCTTACGGGACTTTCTCATGATTTTGCGTTGCTGGAGACAATGTATGCAACGCGCGCTGGCGGCTGCCGCCACTTCGATCTGCATCTGCAGCGCTTGCGTTCTTCCGCCGCCTATTTTGGCTTTATGTATGACGAAGCCATTGTGCGCGGTCATATCCACCATGCTTGTGCTGTGCTTGCGCCGGATATCCCCCATCGTTTGCGTCTTGCACTGAAGCAGGATGGGACCTGTTTGATTCAGACCGGTTTGCTGACACCGTTGTCAACGCCAGTAAAGCTATTGCTAGCGCCCGAACAGATGATATCGAGCGACGTGTTCCTGCGGCATAAGACAACAGTGCGTGAGCGCTACGATGCCGCTTGGCGTGCTGCGGAGGAGCAGGGTGCATTCGACATGTTGTTCTCCAATGAGCGTGGCGAGATAACCGAAGGCGGGCGCAGTAGTTTGTTCGTCAAGATCGACGGTCGTTGGTATACGCCTCCACTCACTTCTGGCGTCCTGCCAGGCGTAATGCGCGCGGTACTACTTGCCGATCCGGCATGGGCCGCCGTGGAGCGTACATTGACTATCGATGATCTGCGTCGCGCTCAAGAAATTGTCGTATGCAATGCGCTCCGTGGCGCATTGCAAGCCACGATCATCTGGGATTAGCTTGATTCATCTCCACAGACACAACATGCTGCATTGCGCGTAATTCGAATGCAGCTCCATTCCATGCTGCGTGCGTCTAGCAGCAGCAAGCGTCCAGTAAGTGTCTGGCCAATGCCTGTTACCACTTTCAGGGCTTCGGCTGCCTGCATGGTGCCGATAATGCCGACCAGTGGTGCGAATACACCCATGGTCGAGCATAGTTCCTCTTCGGACTGCCGCTGCGGTGGAAACAGGCAGGCATAGCAAGGGGCATCGTCATGGCGCGGATCAAATACGGATATCTGACCGTCGAAGCGGATCGCCGCCCCCGATACCAAGGGCACCTTGTGGTGTACGCATGCTTGGTTGACCGCATGGCGCGTGGTGAAGTTGTCGCTGCAGTCGAGCACGACGGTTGCCTGTTGCACAAGTTCCGCTAGGCGTGTGCCTTCTGCGCGTTCTTTTAACGCGGTGATCTCGATCTCGGGATTGATCTGCGTCAGCGTCTGCTTGCCCGATTGTACTTTGGGTAGGCCGACACGTTCTGTGGTGTGCAGGATTTGACGCTGCAGATTAGTGAGATCCACGCTGTCGTTGTCTACTAGCGTGATTTTTCCGATGCCGGCAGATGCCAGGTAGTACGCTGCCGGAGAGCCAAGGCCGCCTGCGCCGATGACTAATGCATGCGCACGTAGCAGTTTCTCCTGACCTTCTATGCCGATGTCGTCGAGTAGGATGTGACGTGAGTAGCGAAGGAGCTGATTGTCGTTCATGAAGGGCGCTGCCTGTTTGCGAGGAGGGCATAGCTTAACATTTTCATCTTGTCTGAACAGTGTGGCAGTCATGGAGAGCGCCTCTGTCGAAACAAAAAAGGCCGCAGTTATGCGGCCTTTTCTAAGAGAAATCAATCGTGCTTATTTCTTCTCGCCATTCCCGTTGCCGTTTTTGGTTTCGTTGATGGTGTTTTCTTTTTTGCTCTCGATCTTGGCAGACTTGGAGAGTTGTACTGGCTGCCCCTTCAGATGGTGTAGCGCCTGTGCCAGCTGGAAGTCATCTTTGCTGCCGAATTCGAGTGGCTTGCGCTTTTTCTCAAGGGCGGCGAGGCGCTGTTCTTCTTCCAGTTCATCAATCTTACGTGCGGCTTCGTCCTTTTCCTTGTCGTTCAACAGGTGCTTCTGCAAATCGGCTTCACGCAGATGCAGCCCGTTCAAACCATCGCCATCGGCTGTTTCATCGACCAGCAGGTCGGGGACGATGCCCTTGGCCTGGATCGAGCGGCCATTCGGCGTGTAATAGCGGGCGGTGGTCAGCTTGACTGCGGTATCGGCGGACAGTTGGCGGATGGTTTGCACCGAGCCTTTACCGAAGGTTTGCGTGCCCATGATCGTTGCGCGCTTGTAATCCTGCAGAGCGCCGGCAACGATTTCCGAAGCCGATGCCGAGCCGGTATTTACCAGCACGACAATCGGTACTTTTTTGACGGCTTCGGGCAACTTTGCCAGCGGATCGCCGGTTGCCACGGGTGAGGAGATATAGTCCGCGCGGCGCGCATAATAGGTGTGTTTCGAATCCGGCAACTGGCCATTCGTAGAAACAATAGCCACATCTTTCGGCAGGAAGGCCGCGGAAACGCCGATGGCGCCCGGCAGCACGCCGCCTGGATCATTGCGCAGGTCGAGCACCAGACCTTTCAAATGTGGTTCTTGTTCGTAAATAGCGTTGATTTTCTTGGCGAGGTCGTCGACGGTCCGCTCTTGGAATTGCGCGACGCGCAGCCAAGCATAGCCAGGTTCGACGATTTTCGATTTCACACTTTGTACGATGATTTCCTGACGCATGATGGTGACAATCAGTGGCTTGTCTTCATCCTTGCGGGCAATGGTCAGCGTGATCTTGGTATTGGGTTCGCCGCGCATGCGCTTGACGGCTTCGTCCAGTGTCAGTCCTTTGACCGGCGTGCTGTCGAGGCGGGTGATGAGATCACCTGCTTTTAGCCCGGCCTTGAACGCCGGTGAGCCTTCGATAGGGGAAATAACTTTCACATAGCCGTCTTCCATGCCGACTTCGATACCCAGACCGACAAATTTACCCTGTGTGCCTTCACGCAGTTCCTTGAAAGCTTTCTTGTCGAGATAGGCGGAGTGCGGATCGAGTGAGGCGACCATGCCCGAGATAGCTTCGGTTAGCAGTTTTTTATCTTCGACTGCTTCTACGTAATCGGTCTTGATCAGGCCAAACACGTTGGCGAGTTGTTGTAGTTCTTCCAAGGGAAGCGGTGACGTGTATTTTTGCGCGCTCGCTTCGAACTGCATCGAACCTGCAACACCTGCAATGACGCCCAAACCGATAAGGCCGAAGTTTTTTAATTTGCTGCCCATGTCTCACCTGATAGTTATCCACCCTAGTGGATCGAATGCGCGGCCCTGATGCCGCATTTCAAAGTATAAACCTGATTGCTCATTGCCACCGCTATTGCCGGCACTCGCAATCACATCACCTGATTTGACCACGTCGCCGGCCCGCTTTAGCACGGCTTGGTTGTTGCCGTAAATGGTCATGTATTGATTACCATGGTCGATAATAATTAGGTTGCCGAAGCCGCGCAGCCATTCGGCAAAGATCACCTGACCGGTAGCGACTGCTTTCACTTCTGCACCTTCCGCAGCCCGGATGAATAGACCTTTCCAGGCCGGCCCGTCGCCTCGTTTGCTGCCGAATTTGGCCACCAAATCGCCTTTGACGGGCAGCCTTAACTGTCCTCGTAGGGAAGCAAACGCTTGTTCAAAACCAGGAACTTGGACGTTGGGGCTGGTCGTGAGTTCATTTCGGCTCAACAATTTTTGCGGCGGTTCATCGTTGTCAATTGCATCAGGATTTCGAGCCGGCGTCTTGACGGAGCTCACTTTTTTGTCGCTCCCCCCATCATTTGGGGTTTTGGCGCGCGCGGCTTGTTCTTGATGGAGTTTGTCGCGGGCGACCGCTTCCGCCTTTCGTTGCTCTTCCACTAACTTGGCTAGCCTATCGACCAGCCCTGCCAAGCGCTGCTCATCACGTTCGATATTGCCGGCTTCCCGCCGTTGTGCTGCGAGCTTGCTCGAAAGTTGCGTTAGCAGTGTGGCACGGCGAGATTTTTCCTTTTCCAGTTGTGCCTTTTGTAAACGTTGTTCTTGTGCAATCTCTTCCAGTTCATCCCGTGCTTCTTGTGCGGCCGTCTTGTTACTTTCGATGGCCTGCATGTTGGCGTGCAATGCATTAATCAGCGTTGCTTGCGCGCGCGAGACATAGCCCATGTATTGCAGTTCGCGATTAATGCGGTTGGGATTGTCTCCGGACAGTAGAAGTTTGATGCGGTCTTCTGTGCCGGCGACGTACTGTTCGCGCAGTACCCGGCTCAGGCGTTGCCGCTGATCGGCGATGGTTTTCGCCAAACGGCTTTGAGCTTGCGACAGGCGAGCAAGCTTGACTTCGGCCGCGCGCTGCTCGCGGTCGAGTTCATAGAGAGTGCGATTGGCTTCCGAAAT
Organism: uncultured Noviherbaspirillum sp.; assembly: GCA_965974465.1. Classification (GTDB taxonomy): domain Bacteria; phylum Pseudomonadota; class Gammaproteobacteria; order Burkholderiales; family Burkholderiaceae_D; genus Noviherbaspirillum. The sequence continues at coordinate 4,697 of CBHCMF010000121.1, read as the reverse complement.
CGCTGCTTCGGAATGGGCTAGTGCATCAGCGGCATGGCTTTTTGCCGTCTCGGTCTGGCTGATGTCGCGCTTGAGTGTGTCGAGTTTCTGCTGTAGTTCCGCACGTTCGGCTTCAGCGGCGCGCTTCTGGCGGACGCGCTCGGTCACCTTGTTGGCGTAAACGGGCGCGCTGATCAGCAGCACCGCCATGCCAAACGCCGCAAGGAATCCCAAGCTGACATGCTTGCGCTGTTTCACAAAGGTGATTCCTGTCTGTTTTGCAATGGCGGTTTGATGAGATTTACTTTGCTTTTCCCTGGCTGGCGACGGCGTTCATTGCTGCTTCGATGGCAGCCTTGTCGCCCAGGTAATAGCTCTTGATCGGCTTTAGATCGGCATCCAATTCATACACTAACGGTTGACCGTTGGGGATATTCAGGCCGACGATGTCCTTGTCGCTGATGCCGTCCAGGCTCTTGATGAGTGCGCGTAGGCTGTTGCCGTGCGCGGAGATGAGGATCTGGCGGCCGGCGCGGATGGCCGGAGCGATCGATTGATCCCAGGCCGGCATGACACGGGCGACCGTGTCTTTCAGGCACTCGGTCAGAGGAATCTGCTCTTTCTTCAGGCCAGCGTAACGCGGGTCATTATAGGAGGTGCGTGGATCGTTGGGATCCAGCGGATTGGGCGGTACATCATAGCTGCGACGCCAGACCAGCACTTGCTCATCGCCGTACTTGGCCGCAGTTTCCGCCTTGTTCAGGCCTTGAAGCGCGCCGTAGTGGCGTTCATTCAAACGCCAGTCGTTCACGATCGGCAGCCACATCAAGTCCATTTCGTCGAGCGTCAACCAGAGAGTGCGGATGGCACGCTTGAGCACAGAGGTATAGCACAGGTCGAAAGTAAAACCGGCTTCCTTCAGGATCTTACCGGCTTGGCGGGCTTCTGCCATGCCTTTTTCGGTGAGATCGACGTCTGTCCAGCCGGTGAAGCGATTATCCAGGTTCCATGTGGATTCGCCGTGACGCATGAATACAATTTTGTACATGGTTGAATTTCAGAAAGAATTAAGAAAGTTTGAGGTAGAGGCGATTTGGATTTGAAATAATGTGGTTTTCGCTTCTATTTTATAATGTTGAACTTGCTTAACACCATGAAAACCATTGGAGTAACGTGAAATTCCTTATCGATAACATATGGCTGATCGGCCTTGCGCTCATTTCAGGCGGCGCGTTGTTGTGGCCAAATCTGCAGCGGCGTGGGCACCGAGTCTCAATCTTGGAGGCTACGCAATTGATTAATCGAGGCAAGGCTGTCATTGTCGATGTGCGCGATCCGGCCGCCTTTACCGCAGGACATTTGCGCGATGCCAAGAACATCCCCCTCAAGGATTTGTCGAAAAGGGTGGGTGAGCTTGATAAGTTTAAGTCTAAGACGGTGATCGTCGTCTGCCAGGCCGGCGTGCAATCGGTCAAGGCAGCTGCCCAGCTCAAGAAGGCCGGCTTCAACGAAGTGGTCAGCTTGGAGGGTGGGGTTTCTGCATGGCAGGCGCAGGGCCTGCCCCTTGTAAAGTGATGGAGCCGCAATGACCTCCCGCGTTTTAATGTACAGCACCGCTGTTTGCCCTTACTGCGTCATGGCGGAGAGGCTGCTGAAATCCAAAGGTGTGGAACATATCGAAAAGGTTCGAGTCGATTTGGAGCCCGAACAGCGCGTCGCAATGATGCAGAAGACTGGCCGTCGCACTGTACCGCAGATTTACATCGGCGATACGCATGTCGGCGGCTTTGACGATCTCAGTGCATTGGACCATGCCGGCAAGCTGGACCTGTTGCTCAAGGGAGCTTAAACTGCGCGTCGCTTGACGGCGCGGTGTTATGATCATCCCTCCATTGAAGAAGGGACGGCATGCATGCCGTCCTTTTTCCTTCTTGACTTCAATAAACTTCCTGAAAGAAAGTAATCCATGTCCGACCAAAATCAGCAACCTATTTTTCAGATTCAGCGTGTGTATCTCAAGGACATGTCGCTGGAGCAGCCGAATTCCCCCGCAATATTTCTCGAACAGGAAACGCCAAATATCGAAGTCGCTGTCGATGTCGGCGCTGTCGCATTGGCCGAAACGATTTTTGAATCAACCGTGACGATCACGGTCACCGCCAAGATCAAGGACAAGGTCGCGTTCCTGGTCGAAGGTAAGCAGGCAGGTATTTTTGAAGCCGCCAACATTCCAGTGGAACAACTCGATCCGCTGCTTGGAATCGGTTGCCCGAATATTATTTATCCCTACCTTCGCGCTAACATCGCCGATGTGATTACGCGGGCTGGCTTCCCTCCGGTGCATCTGTCGGAAATTAATTTCGAGGCGTTCTATCAGCAGCGTCTTCAAAGTCTGGCGGAACAGCAGCAGGCAAATGGCGCCGCTGCTGCAAAGCACTGATACCCGTTTCGATTCGAAATATGCTTGGGAGGAGTGGATGAAATTCGCACGTCTGGTCCTGATGTCGGCAGGCTTGTTGTGTATAGCGGGCGCTGCGCATGCACTTGAATTCAAATCGGTCGGCGTCACACCTACAGTAATGTATGACGCGCCATCGATGAAAGGACGCAAGGTGTTTGTTGCGCCGCGCGGTATGCCAGTTGAGGTGGTTCTGACCTATGGCGCATGGACGAAGGTGCGCGACGCTGCCGGCGATCTGGCGTGGGTCGAAGCGAAGGCATTGACGTCCAAGCGGAATGTGGTCGTCAGCGCCTCCAGCGCACGCGTGCGTGCCTCGGCAGATGAATCCGCATCGCTTGTCTTCACCACAGACAAGGGTGTGCTGCTCGAAATGCTTGACCAAGTTGGTGCTGGATGGGTCAAGGTTCGGCATCGCGATGGACAGACTGGCTTCGTGCGCGCTGCCGAAGTCTGGGGCGAATAATGTCATGCCAGCAGTCTCCGCAATGAATATCTCGATACTGGGCGCCGGTGCGTGGGGCACTGCGCTTGCCATCGCCCTGGCTGGCCGCCACAAGGTCATGCTGTGGGGGCGAGGAGAGCAGGCAATGCGCGATGCGGAGGCGGGGCGCGAGAACACCGCATACCTGCCAGGCTTCGTGCTGCCTGCCGGCATTCATGTCACGTCTGATTTTGATGCCGCCGTTGCCCATGTTGCAGCAGGCAGTGGCGAACGTTTGTTGATCGTTGCTTCCGCTGTGCTCGGCTTGCGCCCGCTGGTGCAGCGCCTGCAACCGCATACCATTCCGAACATCGTCTGGTTGTGCAAAGGATTCGAGGAAAAGACGCGGTTACTGCCTCACCAAATCGTGCGTGAGGTACTGGGCAGTGCTATACCACATGGGGCGTTATCGGGGCCTTCATTCGCGCAGGAAGTGGCACACGGCATGCCCTGCGCGCTGACTGTCGCTTCCGAAACGCCTTCGTTACGCGATAGCGTGGTAGGCGCGGTGCATGGCGGCTCGATTCGCGTGTATTCCACCGACGACCTGATCGGTGTGGAAGTCGGTGGTGCGGTTAAGAACATTCTCGCCATTGCCACCGGTGTGCTCGATGGAATGGGGCTTGGCCTGAATGCACGCGCAGCGTTGATTACTCGCGGTCTGGCTGAAATCACGCGGCTAGGGGTGGCATTAGGCGGCCGCACCGAGACCTTTATGGGGTTGGCTGGTGTCGGCGATCTGATTCTCACCTGTACGGGTGACTTGTCGCGCAACCGCCAAGTAGGACTTGGACTAGCGCAAGGCAAGAAACTTGATGCTATCGTGAACGAACTCGGTCATGTGGCAGAGGGCGTGCGTTGCGCGCAGGCAGTGCGTGCTATCGCGCATGACCATGGTGTCGATATGCCGATTACCAACGCAGTTGCATCCGTATTGTTTGATGGCGATTCTCCGCGCGACATGGTGACGAAGCTTTTGTCGCGCGATCCTCGAAACGAATCGGTGTAAATCTCCTTGGCTCCACGCGCACGCGGGAGCCGTATGCAATTCTTCTATGTTGTCGTTCCTGGCGTTAATCGTTTTGCCCGCCACCTGCTGTTCTTCCTTTTCACTTTCCTGATCCAAGTTCATTCGCGTCATTATGTGGTCACAATGGGCCCATAGAATGCGTCAGCACTTACGTCGTTGACCTTCATTGGAGTCTGAAATGGAAACCATGGCTATTGAATCGCTTCAATACAAAGTCGTTGTGAATCATGAGGAGCAATATGCTCTCTGGATGCATGGGAAAGGCAATGCGGCAGGATGGAGAGACACAGGTGTTGTGGGAACAAAAGCGGATTGCCTCGCCTATATCAATGCGGTGTGGACGGATATGCGGCCGCTCAGCTTGCGCAAAGCGATGTCAGCAAGTGCCAATGCATCTACATTGCTTTGCGAGGCCGCATGACTGTCCGGCAGCATCAGCGTGTGAGAAATGAATTTCGCCTTTCGGTGATTCAGTCTCACCGCGTTCTTCCTCGTTTTCTTCCAGCAGGAGGAAAAGAACACGATAGTGCGTTCTTCGTATGGAGACGCAGACCTTAGCCAAAGTGTGCATAAGGCTTAGCCCCACTTGCAGAGAAAAGGCATGCGAGCAACATTAGAACGCACGTTGCCTTGGCTTCTGATTTCTATGTAATGACACCCCAATGTTTTATTTGGTGCAGCCGCAAAAAGAATTGCGGCTGCAAGGCCTCTTATTGCGTCGAATTCTCATGACATCTCTTTCACAG
>CBHCMF010000120.1:0-13620 GCA_965974465.1 uncultured Noviherbaspirillum sp. | reverse complement strand
TTCTTGACCGGCAATGTCGTGGCCGGTTTCATCGCCATTTGTCGGAGCAATACTGTGGAGGGATTGGGTCATGATCGCGCTTCCTTTCAGGAAAAAATAGATTCATCGGTAAGTTGACGACTTGATCGCAACAATGCCGCAACATCGATAATGAGAGACACGCCACCATCGCCAAGAATGGTGGCGCCCGAAATACCTGCTACCTTGCGATAATTGGATTCAAGATTCTTGACTACGACCTGCTGTTGGCCGACTAGGTCGTCGACGAACAACGCCGCTTTCTTACCTTCGGATTCAAGGATCACAACAATGCCTTGCGACGGATCGGTAAAACGGGGCTCGATGCCAAACATCTGATACAAGGGAATGAGCGTCAGATAGTCGCCCCGGACTTTGATGACGCGCCCCTGTCCCGCAATTTCCTTGACGTCGGCAGGATCAGGTTGCAGGGACTCCACCACATATCCAAGCGGTAGAATATAAATTTCCTCACCAACCTTAATCGACATACCGTCCAGAATTGCCAGCGTCAGGGGTAGCGAAATCGATATGGTGGTGCCGAACCCCTTTGCTGAACGGATATCGACTACGCCCCCCATCGCCGTGATGTTGCGTTTGACAACATCCATGCCAACGCCTCGTCCCGATACATCCGTAACGGTCTCAGCCGTCGAGAAACCGGGAGCGAAAATCAGTTGCCAGACATCGGCATCAGGCATGTTGTCCGACACCGGCAGGCCATTCTGTTTTGCCTTGGCGAGAATTTTTTCACGGTTCAGACCACCACCGTCATCGGTTACTTCAATGACAATGTTCCCACCCTGATGGCCTGCAGACAGAGAGAGTTTTCCTGTTTCACTTTTACCTGCCGCCTTACGTACTTCAGGCATTTCAATGCCGTGATCGATACTGTTGCGCACCAAGTGCGTCAAGGGATCGACAATGCGCTCGATCAGCCCCTTGTCGAGTTCGGTGGCAGCGCCATGCGTGACAAATTCGATACGTTTGCCGAGTTTTGTTGCCAAGTCGCGCACCATACGCGGAAAGCGCGAGAACACATAATCCATCGGCATCATGCGAATCGACATCACCGCTTCCTGCAGATCGCGCGTATTGCGTGTCAACTGGCTGACGCTGTTAAGTAAGCGTTCGTGCACCATGGGATCAAGCGAACCCGTACGCTGTTCGATCATCGCCTGCGTAATCACCAGCTCACCGACCAGATTGATCAATTGGTCCACTTTCTCAATGCCAACGCGGATCGATGAAGTCTCCGCGTTGTGCGTCGCCTTATCTGCTTCGCGCTTGGCAAGTGCTTTCTTTTCGGCTGCAGGCATGCTGCTCGCCTCTTGCATGACAGCAGGTGAAGCAATGCTAGCCGGCACGTCAGCGCCCGTTGCCGCCTCCTTCGTCGCTCTCATTGCAGGTGTTTCAAATCCGTCAAAGAAGCCATAACCCTGCGCTTCTTCCTGCGCGGCTTTTTCCTCGGCCGTCCGGATCTCTGACCCAAGCGGTTCAAAGAAGCCGTAGCCCTGCGCCTCTTCCTGCGCCGCCTTGGCTTCGGCAGCGGTCATCTGGCGTGGCGGGGCTTCTTCGGTGATCTTCAGATCATTTGGGTCGAGAATGAAAGAACAGATCGCGATGATGTCATCGACGCTGCCATTGGAAATAAGCTGAAACGTTGTACGATGATCGGGCAAGACGGATTTGCTGATCTGCCCGAGCAGTCCCAGTTCTGCCATCAGCACCTCAACATCGCGTTCGGATATCTGGGGCAACTCGATCTTGAACTGACGGGCAGATCCATCCATAACGACCGTTGCCGCCGCAGGCGCACTGATTGGCGGCGCCATATCAAGAGCAGCAGCCGGCATGGCCTGCGGCAAATCGCCTTGCGACAAGGATTGCAACATCATGCGTGCATCGACAACGGCCTCCTGATCGACCGGCGTCTGCAAGCGATGCCCGTCCAATTGCATCTTGAGCACGTCCTTGGCTACCAGAAAAGCATCGACATGCTCGGCAGACAACGCCATCTCGCCCTTGCGAATCTTGTCGAGCAAGGACTCCAAGACGTGCGTCACCTCCGTCAGGTCGGTCAGACCAAAGGTACCCGCACCGCCCTTGATGGAATGCGCCGCACGGAAGATCGCATTCAGATCCTCTTCGTCGGGGGCCGATACATCGATCGCCAGGAGCAGCTTTTCCATTTCTGCGAGAAGTTCTTCGGTCTCATCAAAGAACACCTGAAAGAACTGGCTCATGTCAATGGTCATTATTGAACTCCATCATCTTCGCTTTACATGATTCATCCGCCATTGGCGAATGGCGCGTTAGCCAATGACTTTTTTAACCACCTCGGTCAGCCGTTGCGGATCGAAAGGCTTGACCAACCAGCCGTTAGCGCCTGCAGCGCGGCCTCTCGACTTCATTTCATCGCTAGACTCGGTCGTCAGCATGAGAATGGGCACCTTCTGATAAGTCGGCAAACCACGCAGCGATCTAATCAAGGTAAGTCCATCCATGCGTGGCATGTTCTGGTCAGTCAAAACCAGGTCGAACACTTGCTCTTTCGCCTTGTCGAGCCCGTCCTGTCCATCCACGGCTTCGGTTACCTGGTAGCCGGCTGCCCGCAAGCTGAACACGACCATTTGCCGTAGTGAGCCTGAGTCATCCACTGCCAATATCGTCTTTGCCATCTTGTTACTCCTGCTGTTTTCATGGTCGGGCACAAGGCCCGCGTTCCTTGCATCCGTTATGCGTTAAAACAATTCGATGTCGCCACTTTCCATGTGGGTCTGGCATACCGCCTTCCATAAGGCACTTTCAAGTTTCACGCTTTGTTCTTCGAGCACCTTGTTAATGGTGTTTAGCGCCGTAACGATTTCTTCGGCGCTGCTTTCCGAGATACTCGTACTTCCCGAGCCGATGCCACCTAAGACATCGCGCAGGCCGACAACGCGCCTGACCGTGCGCCCAATGAGTTGACTTGTCATATCCTGGAATTGCAGCCCGGTGACGGCGGCATTGACATGTTGGCCGATTTCGAGCTGTTTGGCTCTAAGTTGTTCGGCGATCTCGGGAGTAGGCTTGGAGCCGGAAAGCAGCAAGTCGATCGTTTCTTGTTGCGCTTGAATAGCGACATGGATGGCCATGAAACTCGCCCCCAGCTTCGCGATTGCTTCCCCAAGCAAAAAATTAGTCTGTACCAAGTCGGTTTCGACCTCGGTCAGATGCTGAGTTCCGTGGTCCGACAGGTTGGATAACAGGTCTTTCACCTGTGAACCCAACAATTTTTCTTTTGTCATAAAAGTGCCTCGTCCCCACGACCCTGGCCATTTTTGGCCAAAGCTAGCTCACTTCGCAGCGGCGCCCACCACTTCTTTCTTGGTTTGCGCTTCGGTCGAGATCTCTACGACCCCGCCATCCTTAGAGGCGGATTCTTCCGCCTTCTTGTTCATTACAATGATACTAATACGGCGATTGATCGGATTGAAAGCGTTCTCTTTATCGAACAGTACCGCTGACGACAATCCCACCACACGAAGGACCTTTGTTTCGTCCATTCCTCCTGCAATCAGCGCTCTGCGCGATGCATTTGCCCGATCTGCTGATAGCTCCCAATTGCTGTACCCTTTTTCACCATTTGCATACGGCGTTGCATCCGTATGCCCTGATAGGCTGATTCTGTTCGGCACATCGTTCAGCGCGCGTCCAATCTCGAGCAGAATGTCCTTCGTATAGGGCTGCAAGTCAGCTTTCGACAAAGCGAACATAGGACGATTTTGCTCGTCTACGATCTGTATACGCAAGCCCTCCGTTGTAATATCGATTAACAGCTGATTTTTGAACTGCTTGAGTGTGGGACGTGTTTCGATCGCCTCTTCAATTCGTGCCTTCAGCGCTTTCAAACGGCTGAGTTCCTGCCGCTCCAGTTCCTTCTCCGCATCGCGCAGATGGGCTGCCTGAAGGTTGTAGGTCTTCTTGATCTCTGGGTCATCCCCCTTCTTGACCTGACCGTCCTTGCGTGTCAGATCCTTGCCCCCACCCTGTACCACACTGGAACTGTCGCCGGAGCCCGTCCCCCCGGACATCGCCACCTTGAGTGGCGTCTTGAAATATTCGGCAATCCCTTGCAGATCGCCCTTTGCAGTGGAGCCCATCAGCCACATCAGCAGGAAGAACGCCATCATCGCCGTGACAAAATCGGCATACGCAATCTTCCATGCGCCACCGTGGTGTCCACCGCCGCCCTTGTTCACCCGCTTTACGATAATGGGGCGCAGCCCTTCGTCGGCCATTTCTCTATCCGTTATTTACTTCGATTTGGACTGCTTGATGTGTTCTTCCAATTCAACAAACGACGGACGCTCTGTCGAGAACAATACCTTGCGTCCAAACTCGACAGCAAGTGCCGGCGCATAACCGTTGAGACTGGCCAGCAATGTCACTTTGACACACTGGAACATTTTTGTGGACTCGTGAAGCTTTTGCTCCAGCAGGCTGGACAGCGGACCGACGAAACCATAAGCGAGCAAAATGCCAAGGAAGGTACCCACCAAAGCGTGGGCAATCAGAATGCCTAACTCTGCCGGCGGCAAGCCAACAGACTCCATCGTATGCACCACGCCCATCACTGCAGCCACAATGCCGAATGCCGGCATGCCGTCGCCCAGCTTCGCCACACAATGCACCGGAATTTCGCCTTCGGCGTGATGCGTCTCGATCTCGTTGTCCATCAGGTTCTCGATCTGGAAAGCATCCATGTTCCCGGACACCATCAGGCGCAAATAATCGGTCATGAACTCGACGATATGATGGTCGGCCAAAATGCCTGGATACTTGCTGAAGATAGGACTCTCTTCCGGCTTTTCGATGTCCCCCTCAATCGACATCAGCCCTTCCTTGCGTACCTTGCTGAGCACTTCGAACAACAAGGTCATCAGCTCCATGTAAAGCGCCTTGGTATAACGAGATCCCTGAAGTGTGGTCGGCAATGCCTTGAGTGTGGCCTTGATGGCTTTACCGTTATTGCCGACGAAGAACGCACCAAATGCGGCCCCGCCGATCATGAGCAATTCGACAGGTTGGAACAAGGCGGCCAAATGCCCGCCTGCCAAAGCGAATCCGCCGAAGACAGAGGCACAAACAATGAGATATCCGACAATGACTAGCAAGGGTTCATGCTCCGGTCGTTAGAAAGGTATTTCCTTACGCCAACATTGTGCCAATACATACTCAGGATAACAACCAGTATCTGCGTGCTTGCAGGAGAACCGTCACTCGATGACAGCTTCCCATTGGATTACGGCGTGAAAGACAAAAACTTGAGAACCTGTCCATAGTCAATTTAACCAATATGCCAGCCATAGAGAGGAGGCCCTCCTTCAGGTGGGCGCACGACGATATCCGGCGCGGCATCGGGTATAGAAAATTCGCAGCTTAACAAGAGCGTGCCTTGCCGCATTTCGGCGCACGCTTTTCTCCATAGTGCAGGCATGGCTGCCGGCGACAGATAAGCAAAGACAACGTCATAGTCTGCCAAGTCCAGATCGACGTAGTCGCCACGCACGAAATGCGCCCTGTTACGTTGAAGACGCGCACGTATCAAGCTTGCCAGCCAAGGTAAAGGAGCGACTTCAATGCCAACAAACTTGCAGTCCTGCCGAAGCGCCGCGAGATGCATCGCCAGCCCGCCAAAGCCACTCCCGACATCGATCACACGCAAGGCCTGCGCCTGCGGCAACAAGGCAGCAACAGCATTCCAGATTGCAGGCCGAGAAGGGTAATACGGCACTTGGGTGCGAAACGTCGACCAATACAGAGCAAGCAACACCGTAAACGCCGCCAGATAGATCCATGGTGGTAGAGAAACCGCATGCAGCGTCATTAGCGCCACTGGAAATAGAAATTGAATAAGCCACCACCACCACGCCATCGCGAACCAGCGCGCGAGAAGTGCGGCAATCGCCCCCTGCAGAAAAACAGCAAAAGCGACCGTCACTTGGATGCCCATTGCCGCAGACAAGCAGCTCGCAAGCAGGAGTACGAGCGCCAGCGCCGCACTTTGGATGAAGAGCGCCTGGCCTGCCGGTGCGCGCAGGAGCGATCTTCGTAGCGGCACGCTCAGCATTGATCGACCGCTACGCATAGAAGTGCAAAGGATGGGTGTAAGGCGTCAGGCTTAAAGCGGTAACGATGCTGCAGCACTCGCCGCCTCTTCTTTCACTTTCTTGGTTTTCCCTGCCCGAGAAGGCATGTGGCAAAGGCCGCAAATGTAGTCCTGATTCAGATCCAGCCGATGCACGACAAAGTCACCGCCGCATTTACTGCAACATGCTGTCTCCAACATCTTGCTCTCAAAAAAGCGGACCAGCGTCCACGCGCGTGTCAGCGACAGCACCGGCTCACCGCTGGGGTCGGGCTCAACCTGTTCCAGGTAAAGCTTGTATGCCTTCATCACGGCTTCAATACCCGAAATCCGGGCATGTTCGACCAAGTATTTATGGATATTGATGAACAGCGATGAATGAATATTCGGCTGCCAGGTGATGAACCAATCGGTCGAGAACGGCAGCATTCCCTTTGGCGGCGAGACTCCCTTGAGCTCCTTATAAAGCTTCAAAAGGCGTTCTCGCGATAAACTGGTTTCGGCCTCGAGCAATTGAAGTCGAGCGCCAAGATGGATGAGTTCGATCGCAAGCTGAATTTCCTGCGCTTCCGTTACGACACTTTTCTTAGCCATTTTGTCTCCGCACCGCTCTCAACATCTTATTTTTTTACGGTATCAGGAAATTTCCTCGACCGGTTGTCCCGCCATCAGAATCGCAGCATGGGAATGGGCAAGCTCACGATCCTTGTTGTAATTCGTCAACATTCCGAGAATGGCACCGTCATCGAAGCGAAATCGCGCCAACATCATGTTGGTGCCTGCAAGCTTCAGAATTTGCGCATTGTTCAAGCCCTCGATCAAATCCGCAATTTCCATGCTAAGGCCCAACCGGAATATCGCTGTTGCCTTGTCGGACCGAATCATCTGCTGCGCAAGCATCAGGTAGCTCAAATTAGCATCACGAATTTCCGCCATCATGTCGTTCGTGCTCATTTTTCATCCCCTTGTTCGCTAGAACCTGGTCGCCATTTTGCGCCCCAGTGAGATGCATTCTGAGTTCGAAGTTACTTTAAGGAAATAGGAGCGGCGCCGTATTTTTTGTCAGAGACGAGCGAGCGCAATCTGTAGGTGTTTGTCCTACAAATATCACGCGACATTGAACCCGCACCAGGAGGAAAGCGCGGAAATTGGCATGGGACTTGGTTTTTGAGCCGAGAGATCACCATCGACCTCACTACCCTGCCGAACAAAAATTAAGTAGAAATTGCTTTTCTTATAGGCGCTAAAAATAAGAAATGTTAGTTTTCCCTGCTGATTTCACCGCCCCAACACGGGCGATGAGTTGTATTACGGCTGCATTTCGACAAACTTTAGGGTTTTCTACAAAAAATTTTGAAGCTCTCAAAGAAATCTCAAAGGACTACCCTTCTGTTTGATTATCGACAGCCCAAAACCTGAACTTTAGAGCGCGAGTCAAAATTTTTTGAATGCTCGACCGCTTGTTGTCTCTGCCCTTCTCTTCATCCTCCATAAGAAACCCCCGGTGTCTCATTAGCAAGTAAGCAATGCATTGGTTAGTTGTTACTGCCAATAGCAAATTTTCATGAGGACACATTTTTGTATCTGCTCGGGCACTTTTCTAATACAGCCCTGTCTGCAGGTCTGCAAACCACCCGTTTTCCCCCTGTACCAATCGCAGGAGGCAAAGGGGCTTTTTCAACACGTCACCGGACCTCAAGTGAAATGAGCGCCATACTTCAGCCCCAAATACACCAATTCGATACCGCCGACATCATGGGTGGCCTCTATGGGGACGGCATCATCGGACTTAAGCATGCATTCGACCGCCCCTGGATACAGAAGCTACGCGAGGACATCGACACTCTGTTTGCAGAATCGCTACAGCGTCCTGGCGGTGCCCTCGCTCGCGGCCCCAACCGCTACTACGTCGAAGTTCATCCGGAACGCATACGCGGCTTCGTCGACCTCGTCACGCATCCTTGGGTAGTCACCGTATGTGAATCGGTCCTTGGTCCAGACTACAACATCGTGGAAGTTGGCTTCGACGTACCTGGTCCAGGCGCCACGAATCAGCCCTGGCATCGGGACTTCCCTGCGCCGGCTGAAACACGTATCGGCCGGCGGCTAAACTCACTGGCCTTTAACATCACGACAGTGGACGTGACTGAAGACATGGGTCCTTTCGAGATCGCACTCGGCACGCAATGGGACGACCTCACGGGCTGCGACAGCGACATGTTCCCGCCCAAATCGCTTTATCACCGCTACGAAGCATGCGCACAAAAGAAGATGCCAAAAATGGGAGACATATCAGCCCGTTCGGCGCTAACCATACACAGAGGCACAGCAAATCACTCCGACAAGCCACGCCCTGTGTTCGTGCTTGGCGTTGACGCACCAGACGCACGCAATGCAGAAAGGCACGACCTTCAAGTCACTAAGACTTTTTTCGAAACCTTGCCACCCCAGGTGAAAAAGCACCTCTCCTGTCGCATCGTCAACGAGCTGGAAGAAATCATCCAAACGCACACGATCGAAGGTCTAACGATGGGAACCGTCTGACAGAAAACCGCTTCGAGATAAGCAAGTATGTCCGAAGCGGTTTACTTACTCAGAAGGCGAAAACTTGGACAACATTTTTATGTCCCCTTATTTCATGCGGGGTTTCGTACATCACCTGTTGTCTAAATTACGGTGTCCCGTGTAAGCAGACTTCATCCAGTATTACCTGAAGTATTGTGCTGGTGTCGCTCCAAATGCCTCTGTGAATACGCCAATGAATGACGACACATCCTGATAACCGACCTCGAAAGCCACACGCGTTACGCTCTCTCCTCCGGCTAATAGCTCAAGCCCTCTAAGCAAACGTAATTGGCGGCGCCATTGTCCAAAAGAGAGACCGGTTTCCTTGACGAACAGGCGCGCAGCCGTACGCTCCGTGACCCCAACAAGGTTAGCGAACTCCTCAAGGGTCCGCTCCTCAGAAAGGTTAGCTTCTAGCAGGTGAGCGATGCGCAAAATACGCGGATCACGTGGCTGCGGAAGATACATAGGCGCGACTTGAAGGCTGGGCAGACGATCAAGAATCACGCTGATCAGCCGCGCTTCGGGTCCATCGGAAGCGTAATTCGGACCAAATGCAGAGGCAGCGACCAACAGCTCCTCAACCAAGCGGTCGACCGCTACCACGCAACATTCTTCCGGCATGTCAATGACCTCCGGATCCATGTATAGCGTCCTCAGAAGAAAGCGCTTATTAGCGGCAATCTTGTGCGCCACGTCAGGCGGCACCCATACCCCGCGTTGTGGCGGAACGACCCAGGTTCCACGCTCGGTATGCACAGTCAGCACACCTTCACTGGCGTGGATTAATTGTGCACGGCGATGGGCGTGCCATTGACCGGGACCAGCATCACAATGTGCGGCAAACACGAAGACAGGACTCTTGGGCGTATCAGGGTCTATACAAGGCATGATGTGATGTCTGTTTTCCCATATAAATTGTCAAATTGCGGCGAGAATAACTTTTTTGTCGTGATTATGCTACTACCTGTTCATCAACACAGGGCACTTAGAGCGATTTGCCTGTGCATGAAAGGGGGCCATCTCGGGCCTGCGATGCTCGCCGTAGCTCACGTACGGTTGCGCTTCTCGGCCCGACGTGACCTCCCTTTCACGCACAATCAAACCGCTCTAGTGGCCAGTTAGGAATAAGGTGTGCATTTTGGCGGTTATAGCGGGATGTGATGCAAGATGGCCGTTGCGCCGCAGTGCGAGCGCTGCAAGTGACGGGCAACGCAGCAGCGTGCCCGCTACGGCCCGCAAAAATGTGCGACTTATTCCTGGACGGCCCCTTAGCTCTCCTTCACTTCAGAAAGGGATTTCGACTATGCGTATTGCACAATCCATCTTTTCGGCAACGGTCGCAATGGCTCTCGCTGCTCAGGCTGCAGCGGGCCAATTGCATATATTCACCTCGGATGCGAATGGTTTCAACACACACTCGGCATGGTATGACGATGGTCATGAAATCACCGTCATCGACGCCCAGTTCGTACCCACCATCGCCGAGAAACTCATTGCCGACATTCGCAAACAATCGAAATCGCCCATTACGCGCGTGATTGTCACGCATCCCAATCCGGATAAATTCAATGGACTCTCGGCCTTCCATAAAGAAGGAGTCGAAAGCATCGCTTCAGCTCAAACGGCCGCTGCGATGCCAAGCGTAGACACCTATAAGCGCAATTTCTGGGTCAACGTCGCCAAGACATTTACGGATGCTTCCTATCCAAAAGTCGAGCCAGTCAAGACAACGTTTTCAGGAGAATCGAAGATCAAACTGAAATCCGGTGAGACGCTGACGCTATTCGAATTAAACGGCCCTGGCGTGTCAAGCAACCAGACGGTCGTGCGCATTGATCAGACGGGCGATTTAATTGTTGGAGATCTAGTCCACACAAAAAATCACGCCTGGTTGGAAGGAGGACTCGTCAATGGCAAGCCGACGCCCACGCTCTCCAGTTGGAAGGCAGACCTCAACCAGCTCTTGAACCTCGGCACGGGCAAAGTCATTGGCGGCCGAGGCGAATTCGTGCCGGTCAAGGAAGCCGTTGCGCAACAAATCGCTTATCTCGACAAGGCCGACACTATTGTTGACACCTATCTTGCACAACTCAGCACCAAAAAAAGTGAGTTGTCCGACCCGGCCAAGCAAGGCGCTCATTATGCGGCAATCCAGAAAGAATTCACGAAAGCGTTTCCGGGTTATGCAATGCCTGATCTGATCGGCTATAGCATCTACGGCTTGGTGCAACAGAAACTGACACAGGCAAAGTAGGTTCCATAACATGGTAGATAGCCGACCACCTCTAGCGAGTGAAAATTTTTCGGCAAGCGGCATTATGAAGCATGCACTTTTTAGAAAAGGCTTTCTTGCGCTTTCCCCAGTCATAGCAGGCGTCGGACATCTATAAAGCAATGGCTCCAGTCGGAGCCATTGTCGCCTTCAATTTTTACCTGCCTGCGATATTGCTGCATGTCCTGCCCAGGTTAGCCCCCACGGAGCCACCAACACACCTAAAGCAGGTTGATGGCACGTGATACGGGCCACCACCCCACTCTGCCCTAGGCAATGTTTTTGTGGATTCATTAGCCAAGTTAGGCATCAGAGGTCGGTGGAAGGCGATGTAGGGCATCGGGGTCATTTTGAAAATATTTGGCCTAAATGCCAACAATCCTATGCTTACGGTGGACTAGTCCGGCCTTCGTTGCGGAACACGTTCGGCGTACAGCTCAGCAGTTGCCGAAAAGCCGACACATACGCAGCGGGACTTGCAAATCCTAAGTTACTTGCAATTGATTTGACAGAAGTATTGGCTGCTAGCATATCTAGTGACGCGATAATACGCGCACGCTGTCGCCAAGCACGGAAGCTCAAGCCAACGTCAGCATGAAAGCATCGACTGAAAGTACGTTCTGACATGGCGACAAGAGATGCAATCTCTCGCGCTTGCAAATGCCAATTATTGTTTGCAATAACCATCATCAGTGCACCATACAGCTTCGCGTTCTTAGGCATAGTACGTCGGAAGGTACGCTGTTTCACTCAATGTACACAGCAAAAGACGCGCCATCAGGCAGCGAGTGTCCAGGTCTCGCTGTTCATTGAATAAGCCCAGAATCAGCTCCTTGAGCAACGATGAAACAACTGTGACGTGCACTTCATTCTTACGCAGAAATCCCGCGCACTCAGCAATCAAAGTTGGCTGAAAATAAATGGTTCGCATCTCGACTTGCGAGAGCATCTCGATCGCATGCAAATGCCCCGGTGGAACCCATAGCGCACGCTGCGGAGGCACTATCCAGCGCATCGACTGCGTTCGCACGAGCATTACGCCGTTGAGCGCAAAGAGCAATTGCCCAGTTCGATGTTTATGCTCTGGCAGCACAGAACCTAGGCATGACCTTTTGCAAGCACACGCCATCCTATTTCATCATTTTGGCGCTTCGGCGATATTTTTTGACGTTTTAACTTCATGGTGCCGATATATTATCCCAACCTTATCCCACCCTTGATCCCTCTCGTTCGGTATTTCGAGATTGTCGAAAATAACAAAATAGGAAATCAATTCATGTCAAACGCAACTGCAAAATTCCCTGTCAAACGGATTCCGGTATTTTTTTACGGAAGTTTCATACGGCGAGAAGTTTTAGCCCGAGTCGGATTTCAACCAGAGAAAATCGAAGTCGCACGACTCAGTGGATTCGACATCTCTTTTTGCCCTCATGCGAGCATTAGTCGTTCCGATCAGCATTCGATCTACGGCATTCTGGTGCACCCAACGCATCAAGAACTCGACCGTCTCTACTCAATGGACGGTGTAGGAGTCTTTTTGCCGGAAGCCGTATTAGTGGAAACTCAGTTCGGTACGCTGCAGCCAGCCATGTGCTACATCCCACCGTCACGAGGCAACAAGCCGGCGGATCGTGAGTATGTCGGCCATTTGGTAACGGCAGCACGTGAGTATGGGTTTCCTGAATGGTATATCGCTCGGCTCGAAAATTTCTGCTGACTTACTGTAGCAACGTCGAATTACCTTTGTACTTGAATCAACGCAAGTAAGCTGAGCGAATGCAAGAAAATTGGCGGCCAGTTTGTCATAGCGGGACATCCGGCGCGTCCGACAGTGGCAGACCACACGGCTGAACCTGATCCGTTGCATCAAGCGGCCCGATTGCGGAGAAATCGTGGTGGCGGCGCAGGAGATGCAACGGCCAGTTCGGCTGGGGATAAGACAATGGACAATGGCGGATGATTGGCTCATAACTTTGTTGCTGAGAGCTTGGACCGAGCGGCGGTCATTAGAGCCTTGGTGTACAAGTGATGAAAGCCGTACAGTGCATGGAAAGCGAAGCCAAAAGACGCCTTACCTTCTGTGGATCGAGACTTTGCTACGACTGCAGAACCGAAGTACAGACGAGTTGCGCTAGCGGTTTCAAGTGGTATCGCCATGAGCCACGACCTTGTTCGAC
The DNA here is from genome assembly GCA_965974465.1 of uncultured Noviherbaspirillum sp. Taxonomy (GTDB): domain Bacteria; phylum Pseudomonadota; class Gammaproteobacteria; order Burkholderiales; family Burkholderiaceae_D; genus Noviherbaspirillum. Next base: position 452 of record CBHCMF010000120.1, on the reverse strand, counting down.
CAAGAAAATCGCATAGCAAAAGTTGGTTAGCTGTACGGCCCTCGACGCTCCATGCTGCGAATTCAGATGCGGATCCAGCGCCAAGTTCATATGCACACACGTCCGAGGATGGCTTCCGTGCGAGAAGAGTAAGGATGAGACGTTCTACCTTGAACAGTGGCGTTGTGTAGAACGCGAATACATACTCGTTGAAGGAAATGGTGCGAGATACGTCCATGTAGTAGCAGTCAGTGTACGAGCCGTCGCTCTTATAGCGGTTAAGCAATGCGTCTTTTGGTAGATCACTTGGATTGATTACTGACATGGCCTAATTCCTCCGCGGATGTAGTCCAACGAGGGTGAATAAGAAGTATTCTGAAATGCTGCCAGAGTAGAACGATCATGACAATCCTGGACCTATGAGATATAGAGCCTGTCAGATTTTTTGTGTGCAAGAGGTCATGAGATGATAC
>CBHCMF010000119.1:0-13652 GCA_965974465.1 uncultured Noviherbaspirillum sp. | reverse complement strand
TAATTGGTCAATGACTGCTTTGGGCAATTTAGCCTAGCGGCAGCTTTTGGCCCAGACTGTGTAAAAACGTGTTCTTTCACTTAGAAAAGCACAATCTATGCTGGGAAAGTGAAGACGCACCGCTACATGTCGTGGTGTCTTTTCGCACTTCGCACGTTTTTACACAGCCTGGGCCGATTACTGCCAGTTGCCGATTGACCGCTTGCGACCCAAAGCCGACATAGCGAATTCCCGAAAGCCGCCGTTCAACGAATGGAGTTGACCGCCGTGCCGTGGCACGTCCGGTTAAATGATGGGATGGCCTCAGCGGAGGATACATCTGCATTCGTTCATGAGCAGGCCTCAGGCCAACCGATACGCGCGGCGTGGCGAAGGCTGGCCTTCACCACTAGACGATGAATGGGGGCAATGAGCAGTATATACGCACGCCCGAGTAGGTTGTGGCAATGGACGACGGTTGAGAAAGTCAGCCGACGACCAACTTCCGAGGCCGGCTCTTTGGAGCAGAGGACTGAAAGCCTGAAATCGAGGTGCTTGTCATCCTCCCCGAAGACAATCTCAGTGTCGCTCATGCTATAGACCTTGAAGATGCCAAGGCGTTTGGCATTGGCGTCACTGGATAGGGTTGCCAAGTGCTTGGCGGTCTTTAGACCAAAGACCACAACGATTGCGTCTCGGACTTTTAGGAGGTTGCCGATCCAAGATGGCTGGTTCTCGAAGATGTGGCGAGCCAAGAGATCCAGATCAGTGGACGCATTCGAGGGAAGCTGAATCGCGAATGCATCCGCAAGATTCAGTGACTTGTAGAGGTGGGTAACGACGGACTGCACCGGGAGTGCGACTGACGTTACTTGCATGAGTTCGTTTGGCATTGAGGAACCACGTTCGCCTGCCGCCATGACATCGTTTCCTTCACGGTTTCACCAACTGTAGCTTCACAGGATTGCGCATTACGTAAATTGCGCTAATTTTTCCTTGTTTTCCGGCTTCCAGTGCGACGGTCTGCACCAGCTCGCCTTCCATGGTAGAGATCACGCAGCCGGGGAGCCCGTTGATGCGCGCCGGCCGCATCCGGTACCCCTGCGGATCGTACTGGCGTGCAAAGCCGATTATAACCTTTGCCACCAATTCGCGCCCGGACAGCGGCTTCGGCACCGCTGTCGCGCGCCCGCCGCCGTCAGAAATCATCATCGCATCCTCGGCCAGCACACGCGCCAGCGCCGCCACGTCGCCATCGCGAATGGCGGCGGCAAAGGCCCATGCGAGCCGGCCCTCCTCTTCCGGCGATACCTTGAATCCAGGCCGGTTCTCCCGCACGTTGCCGCGCGCCCGTGATGCCAACTGGCGGCAAGCGGCTTCGCTCTTTCCCAGCACGCCGGCGATCTCGATAAAACTCATATCGAACACGTCATGCAGCAGGAACGCTGCACGTTCGGCCGGCGACAGTCGTTCCAGCGTCAGCAGAAACGCAAACGATAAATCGTGTGCGAATTCATGCATTGCCTCCGGTCCCGGCTGGTAGTCGTCGACGTCATCGACCACCGGTTCCGGCAGCCATGCGCCGACATACACTTCGCGCTGCGCCTGTGCCGACTTCAACCGGTCCAGACACAGACGCGTCAACGTGGCCGACAGGAAGGCGCGCGCATTCTCGACCTGCGCACGATCGGCCGAATGCCAACGCAACCACGCATCCTGCACGGCATCTTCAGCTTCGGCGCGCGAACCGAGCATGCGGTAAGCAATCGCGCGCAAATGGCGCCGGTGCGCCTCAAATTCATCTGCAGCGTCGATTGCTGCTGTCATCGGTCTTCCTCCTTCATGTTGGCGTCGCCGCCATCGTCGGCCGGATATCGACATCGCCAATGTGGATGCGGCTGCAGGTCTTGCCGTGTCCAAGCGCATATTTCATCGTCGGGAACACGCGCGACGCCGCAATGACAAGCGCCAGCGTGGCCACCGCCTTCTCGCACCAGCGCGCGGCGATCTGTCCACGCAGTTCATCCGCCTGTGCGTCATGCGCGAGCACTGCGCGCGCAAAACGCAGCGCCAGCGCCGCGTCGGCGCTCATCGTGCGTTCGTCGTCCTCGAGAATCGCGCGCAAGGTCTGGTGGCTGATGCCATCCGCTTCAGCCATCCGCGCGACCAACTGCGTACAAGGACCGCAATCCTCGGACACCGTCGCCGCCAGTTTCGCCGCATACCAGGCGTCGAGCGGAACATCTTCGCGATGCTTGGCCATCTTCATCACCGGCGCAAAGCGCATGAAGCCGCTCCAGCTCGCATCGAGCAGTTCGCGTAGGTAGCCAGTGTCGTAATCGAAGGTCCGTTCAAAGACGGCGAGCCGGCGTCTTGCTATCCATCGTAACATTTGAGTCCTCTTTGGTGATCAATGCGCGCGGCCATGCGAGCCACAACGCGAGAATGGGCATCAGGAACACGCCAGGCAGGTCGACCAGTAAATGATGTGGGTCCATTGTTCCGGCTGCGGCTTCGCCCAGGTGAACGCCCGCATGCAGGACCAGGAATGCGCTCCCTGCGATCGCTGCTGGCCAGACGTGCGCCTTGCGTGCCAACCACAGTAAACTAGCGCCACTGACCAGGTACGCGCAGCCGATGTCGCGCACGAAATGCAAGTTTAACGGCCCAGTGTCGGGAACGCCTGGCATACTTCCGTACCAGGTGTGCGGATCGATGAGCATTGCGCTGCCATTGGTGACAAGCAGCAAGCCCAGCAGGAGCCGAGCACGAAAAAGCAGTTTCACGGAATCCTTGCCTTGATGTCGGTTCTTCATACAAGACGAGATTGGCGCGCGAAATGTGACATGCGCCCGCTAGATTTTATGAAAATCTCTATCCCGCAGGAAGGGATGCCGCCATCAAACGGAATCCGGAATCGAGGCATGCTGCGACGAGGAGGTTGTCGCCGCAATCAGTTCAAATGTAACGGTGATAGGCAGGAATTGGCCAATTGCCGCCTGTCACGCAAAAATTCGAAAGACCGCTTCGCTGTATTGTGGCTGTTCAAGAGATGCTTATGGAACTAATTCCGGGGTGGCTGCGGTGGTCTCTTCCTTCGCGTTCCCATAGTTCCAGACGCGGCGGCCCGCAGAATGCGACAGAAGGTCGGGCATTCCATGTGGCTCGGTGCGGGACAGGCAGTGGCATGCCGCAGGCCGTCGCGCATGGCGCTTAGTTTGCGAATTGTCCTGTCCAGCTCATCCGCCTTGGCCGCGAGCATCTGTCGGTCGATGCGCGGCCGCCCGTCCGGCGCAAACATAAGCGCGATCTCATCGAGCGAAAAGCCAGCGGCGCGCCCCAGCGCGATCAGCGCCAGTCGTTCCAGCACGCTGGCATCGAAGACTCGGCGCAGGCCCCGCCTGCCGATAGAGGCGATCAGCCCCTTTTCCTCATAGAATCGCAGCGTCGAGGCAGGAATGCCAGACTGTTGCGCCACCGCAGTGATGTCCAGGTTGCTCACCCTCTTGACCTCAAGTTGACTTGAACTTGCAAAATACAGTTTCCGCCTTTTGAAGGCAAGTAAAAGGAGACGATCATGGATATCACGCACCAGACCGATGACGAGCAGGCGACGCTTTGGAACGGCCCGGCAGGACGCGCCTGGGTGGAGGCGCAGGCGTTGCTCGACCGGATGTTCAAACCGTTCGAAGACCTGCTCGTCGAAGCGGTTTCCGTTGGAGTCGGAGATCAGGTGCTCGATGTCGGCTGCGGTACGGGGAGCACGACGCTCGCCATCACGCGGTTGCTCGGGACGAAAGGCCGCTGCATCGGCATCGATATTTCAGATCCGATGATTGCCGCCGCCCGAGCCCGTGCCGAACGAGAAAGCACGCTAGCAAGCTTCATTCGCGCCAACGCACAGAGCTACGCGTTCGAGCCTGCAAGCTTCGACATGATCATTTCGCGCTTCGGCGTCATGTTCTTCAACGACGCTGTTCAAGCCTTTGCGAACCTGCGGCGTGCCGCAAGGCAGGCCGCCAAGCTCCGGTTCGTCGCTTGGCGGAGTGCTACAGAAAATCCATTCATGACGGCGGCCGAGCGCGCCGCTGCACCGCTCTTACCGAATCTCCCCGCCCGCCATCCGGACGCGCCGGGACAGTTCGCCTTTGCGGACCAGTGCCGGATCTACCGTATCCTGGAGGAGAGCGGTTGGACCGAGATCGATATCCGGCCGATCGATGTTGCCTGCACCTTGCCCGAGAAGGCGTTGGTCCATTACCTGACCCAGCTCGGTCCCGTCGGCCGGCTCCTTCAAGAGGCGGACGACCGGACGCGCACGCAGGTCATCGAAACGGTCCGCGCTGCCTTTGATCCCTATGTGCACGGAACTGAAGTCCGCTTTACCGCTGCCTGCTGGATGGTCAGCGCGCGAGCGCCGTCTGCGTGAGCCGCGCCGAAGCAGTTAGCGATTGCCTGAGGCGGCGGGCTATCTGGTGTGCGCTCTTCTGATCGCTGCGGGCCCTCCTATTGATGAAAAGACTTCTAATCTCCATGCAGCATTTTGCTAGAATGGCAATTTCTATATTCCGTTGCCGGTTGTCAAGAATGACGTTGATGGGCCCAGAACAAAGCCTGAAAGTGTTATGACATGCGGTTTTTTGCGGTTTTTCAGGCTAAAAAGGAGATAAAAATTGCTGGATAAGTCAGTTCTTCACTACAAGCGCATTGTTTTTTTGATCGGCGCGCTGGTTTCTATGTCAGCGGTAGCCGCTCCATGCGAGGAAAATTTTTCGGAGAGCGGCAATTTCTTTACCGGAAAAGTGTATAAGACCTGGGCAGACATACCCGATGTGAAGTTCGCTAGCGCCTATCAAGGTGCGTATCTGTATACGGTAAAGGATGGCTGGAAGATACTGCAGTCGGACAAAGAAATGGGGGTTATCTCTGCAGCGCAAAGCGCCTCGTATGCAAACGGAAAAGTGATCCCACTCAATATCGCTATTGAAAAATTAGGTGCAGGTTCAAAAATTTTGCTGACTTATTCCACTCCAGCGGGGGCGATGTCTCCAGAAGATGCCGTAAAACAGCACTTCTGTAAGACAATCGCTGCTGCGGCAGGCGGGCAGGAGCAAGTAAGCGATGCGGGCAAACAAGCTCATGAATTAACCCCTGCATCCAATAGCAAGGCACCCGTCAATAGCCCCAGAAATCAGAATAATGTGGCTGCTATTACACAAGAACAACAGGCCAAAATTGCCCATGCCATTTCGGATAAGGGCCTGAAAGATCAACGTGTTAAGCAAAACTTGCTTGAAGCGAAGGAGACAATCAATGCTTTTCTGCGGACCGCAAGTTGCATTCAAAATTACAATGGATCCAGCCTGAATATCTATGCCGCACCAGGTCATGAATTCTCGAGCTTCGGCTTTTTCTCACCAATAACAGGCACGAAATACCATGACAAGAACAGCTGTCTTACCATTGTGCGCATTCAAGGTATTGCAGCACCGGCTTTGAATGCCTTGCGGTTCGAGGTTGTTTATCTTGCTGAAGATTCGGGTGAATCAGTAAAAAAACAGCATGAATTGGTCAAGCAGCCCGACGGACAGTGGCTTTTTACCCGATGACTGAAGAGAATAGGGTACGTGGCAATTTAAAACGTGACCCTCTCTGTCCGATGCATTATTGAAGAGCCGCGTGGTATGACATGATCCTCCTCCCAAAAGGAGGGGGACGCTGCGGGCGTGGATCGTAATTTGCCGACTCTAAAATCAAACTGCTGCACGGTATGTCTTGAGCAGTACCAACCGTGAATCCTCAGCAGCGCCTTTTCAGATCCGCCCCATGCGTGTCGTTCTGCTGTTGACACCAGAACCGCAAACGCGCAGGGATGTGAACCGCAACATCCCATGCATGTCCTCACTCCATTGCATGCGCAAAACGGTGATCTTCTGCCAGAAATGCCTGGAATGCATCCGAACAGACAGCCTGACTATAAAGATGACCTTGGGCTTCATGGCAACCTAGTGACAATAGCTTCTCTGTTTGTGCATACGATTCGACTCCTTCGGCAATCACGCGGAGTCGCAAGCTTTGCCCCAATTTGACGATGGCCTCGGTGATTGTTTCATCCTCAGTGTCGTCCAGCATGTCTAAGATAAACGACCGATCTATCTTGATCTTGTCGATGGGGATATGCTTGAGATAACTGAGACTGGAATAGCCGGTACCAAAGTCATCGATACTGAGTCGAACACCTGAACTGCGTAGCCGCATCGCGAGATCTGCGACGACTTGCGCTTTGCGCATAATGGAAGTCTCCGTGATTTCCAGTTCAAGATAAGACGCATCCAGATCCGACTCTTCAAGAATGTTGAGAACTAGCGCCATAAATTCTTTCTGTTGAAGCTGAATCGTCGAGACGTTAACGGCGACCGGCACGGCGGGCAAGCCCTTCAATTGCCAGAGACGGCATTGTTTGCATGCTTCACGTAATGTCCATTCTCCCAATCTCGTAATCAGTCCCCGTTCTTCGGCGACGGCAATGATTTCGGCCGGCATGAAACTGCCACTACTTTCGTCACGCCAGCGCAATAGCGCCTCAGCGCCGATCACTGCGCCGTTTCTGATATCGACTTGCGGCTGATACCAAAGACTAAGCTCGCCGGACTCCATTGCCTGTCGCAGGCATCGCTCGATTGTCGATGCTTTTGTAATGCGCTCATTGAGTTCCTGCGTAAAGAACTGATAGTTGTTCCTTCCCCGGCTCTTGGCTTCATAGAGTGCCGAATCCGCGTACTTGATCAGGTCCGGTACCTCTTTGGCATCGTCGGGGAAAAGGCTGATACCGATGCTAGTTGTGGTGTGGATCTGGTGTGTTCCAAGCAAGAACGGCTTGGTGAGCGTAGCAATCACCTTTTCTGCTACACGGAGCACTTCTTCTCCTCTTTCGAGATGGGGAAGCAAAATCAGGAACTCGTCTCCGCCAATGCGCGCCACCGTGTCCTCTTCCCGAACGCTGCCGAGAAGGCGTTTCCCCACCGCGCGCAGTAGCATGTCACCGACCTGATGCCCCAGCGTGTCATTGATGTTCTTAAAATTATCTAGATCCAGAAATAGCACCCCCACCTTTTTTGCACTTCGGACCGCGATGTGGATTGCCTGGTCCAATCGGTCATTCAACAAAGTGCGGTTGGGCAGCGCAGTCACGCTGTCATAGTAGGCCAGAGATTGGATCTTGCTCTCTGCCTCCTTACGTTCGGTAATGTCGCGGCAGATAAACTGACTAAAGGATTTCCCTTCAAAATCAATGGTTCGTGCACTGACTTCGACCGGGAAAACGGTACCGTCGCGCCGCTGATGACACGTCTCGAACATGGCCGTTCCATCACGGCGCAAGTGAGTTAAATTGTCTTTCAAGCGATCATTGCAGGCGGGGGTAGACAAGAGCGCAATCGACTGTCCAGCGAGCGAAGAGGCGGAATAATCAAGAACCTGCAAGGTTTTGTCGTTCACCTGCAGAATCCGGTAATCAGCATCAGTCAGAATGATCATATCGTTGGCATATTTCGATAAATAATCGTACTGCTTCTGCAACAGGCGTCGCTCGGCTTCCGTTTGCAATGCGGCCAACTTGAATTGTGTTTCCCTATACTTCCACCACAACAAGATGCCGATGCTAAGGACGCAGAGCGTGACAATACTCGATGCTGCAGCCACTAAGGCTGTATCCCGGGCAATGGCGTGTGTCGCCTTCTCGGCAAGCAAAGAGATGACATACCATGGTGCCCCCTCGACGGCGTGCGCGGCAGCAATGTCCTCGTTGCCATTGACGAGGCGCCAAGAAAGGGGCGCTGTTGTTCCCGTGGCATTGTCAAGCAACTGCTTTGGACTGATCGGCAGAACGTCGAGGTAGCGGTACAGGCCCGAACGAGAATCGTTAAGGACAACGACGCCTTGCTCTCGTATCTCGACGAGCAGCGTATCGTTTGGCAGATAGGGAAAAGGAGTGACGCGAAGCGAGGGATAAATCTGGTGTTGCGGATCAAATCGCAGCAGCATCACTGCGCTAAGCTTGCCATTTTTAGCCTCCCGCGGGAAAGAAAAGGGGGAGACAACATCAATGATCCGCCTGGAAAGGTCGACGCGTAAATCAATAGAAGACATCTGAACTGCATTTGACGCGACAGCACGTTCGATGAGCCGAGTAGTGATGCCATCGATTGGTAATACGTTATTTTCCGTTGAGATCAATGTATTTCCATAGATATCAAGAACTGCGACATCCACATAGCCATACAATTTTTTGACCGCACTGAGCTGCTCGAGGATTTGCATTTTGGTGTGGTCATCTCTGTACCCTTGTTGTATCCAGGATCTAACGGCTTCCCGTAAAAACGGGCTCTCCGTAGAAAGGCGCGCGTCGCCGATCCGTTCATGAACAAATGAAGAAATGGTGGTGGCCCTGATCTGGGCAATGTGTGACAACGACGCCTGAACTTGTAATTCTTGTTCGCCCATTTGCCGGCTGTACAACCAGTAGCCGACAAACGGGGAGACGAGAAGCAGCCCAAGAAAAATGCCTATCGCAAGGCGTGAGTGGCGGACTGACTTGTCTGCGACGCGTTCGAAAATCTGGCGCACTCTGATATTGACCTTGCCAAAGAGCTTGGCAGCATATTGAGAATACGTTATGAAGAATATCTATAGTGCCTTGCTGACGCTATTTTTGGATCGCAATAAGCACAAAAAACGACTTCATGACGATGCTCGTTCGATCTGCGCTGAGGAAGGTGGTTCCGCAAAATATGGCATGCAGGCAAGTTGATGATGACTAGATTTCACTCACGCTCCCTGCTATCAGGAAAAGGTGCGCTGCAGAGTGCGCTTTTCTTTTCCTGGGAGCGCGGCCAAATACAAACATCTCATACATCTACTCGCAACATTGCTGTTCAAGGTCGTCGGTCTTTTTCATTCAGCTGTTTCTCGAAGGCGGCGTCATGCTTGCTAACCCGAACCTTTTTCTGGGGCCCAGTCTTGTTCACAAACTCGACAAATGCCTCCAATTCCATGTCCTCGCTGATCTTCTCGGTAGTAGCCCCCGGCGCCGTCCGTAGCAAGTAAAACAGGCCGCTGCCCGTAATCCCCATCGAGTAACGGTAACTGGTGTCGCGTGCGTTAAGCCGGGCAACGGCAGCACTGGCTTTGGTTGACCTCATCGCAATCCTTTTATATAGAAATCATGCTAGCTTGCAAGACGTGCTGGCAATGTCCTTATCACAGTATAAGCTGGTGGGTCGTCACAAGCGTAGAATACCGCCGCAGCAATGTAATCGCATTGAAGGGACAACAATGACAACCGAAGACCGCTTGGTCGACATCGAAATCAAGATCGCGCGCCAGGAAGACATGGTGGATGGACTCAACCAAACAATCTATCGGCAGCAGAAAAAGATCGACGAGCTGGAAACACTATGCGCGGCACTCGCGAGACAAATCAGAGAGATGCGCGACGCCACAAACGAACGCGGCCCTGCGAATGATCGGCCTCCCCATTACTGAAGCAATACGACGAAACAATGAACGACAAACCACAACAAGGCGACCTTCTCCGCGCCAAGATCAATGGAGAAACTGCTCGTGCGCAGTGGAAGGAACTGCTGCGTTTCTTCGCCGCTGGCGCGGTGATCGCCGTCAGTGAAGAATTGGATCTGGTTGATGTCGCAGTGCGCATTGCCAATGACGACAAGAACGCGGTCTCGCAATGGATGCAGGAAGGCCGTATCGGCAAGGTCAGCGATGCGCAAGCGAGCGCGTGGCTGGAGGCTGATGCGACGTTATGGACAGTCGTGGTGAAGCCATGGATTCTGGTACAGAAGCTAAAGCCCGAATAAAATGAGGTATCTGTATTCCATTTCCCGGTCTCTTCTAAACGATTAATATGCCAAAGCGAGCCGCGCGCGATAGTTTGCTGTTATACGTGATTGGTGCCGTCATGGTTGCACTTGCCATTGGCTTTGCGCTTGCCTGGCTCTACCTGCAGTATGCGGATAAACAGAGCCGGGAAATCCAATACCTCACATTGCGAGATGTCGCTATCAGCCGCGATGGACATTCTATTTCCGCTTCATTTGCAATCAGGACCAGCGCAGCGGACGCGAAGTGGGCATCGCAACACAAGCCGGTTCTGGAGCAAGTCATGACGCAGGCACTGCTGGCCGCTGATCCCATACGTGTCCGGACCCCGGATGGATTGCAGGCCTTACAGATTTCTGTGCGTGACGCCAGTAACCAGACACTACACACGGATAAAGTGCAAGATGTACTGGTGACTGATTTCCTTGTATCCGAAGGTGATCTGTAACGTCACTTTGTTAAGCGTGATAGGCATTAAGACGATGATGGATGGCCGTTGCCGCGACTGTGGCCTGCCCCATCGCCACGGTAATCTGGTTTAGTCCCGCAACGATATCGCCCGCAGCATATAAACCTTCAACCGAGGTTTGCTGATGCGCATCCACCAGCAGTTCGCCGTTATCCGTGACGTTCGCGCCTAGCTGTTGTGCTATTCCGGAATTGACCATCGTGCCGAGTGCCACGTAGACCACATCGAAGCATTCTTGCGTGTCGCCGCGCAAATATAGTTTCATCAGATCGGCTTCGTCGAGAGCCAGTCGCTCCACCGGATCATGGACGGCGCGCACGCCTGAGCGGGTGATTCTTTCCTGGTCTTGTGCAGTGAGCATGAGCGGTTCGGTGAGCGAAAACAGGCTTACCTCAGGGGTGAAATGCCGGATAAACAGGGCTTCCTGTAAACCATCTTTGCCGCGACCGATCACGGCGACCTTTTTACCGATCGCCTCGAAACCATCGCAGATCGGGCAGTAACGTACACAGCCTTTTGTGACGGCACGTTTCACATCCGCAAAATCCGGCTCAACATCGACTACGCCGGTGGCAATGATGGCAGTGCGAGCCTGCCATTGTTGCGAGCCACAGGCCGCGATAAAGTTGCCATCGCCCAGGCGGTCGAGACGATCAACGGTGCCGTTCGTGATGGCGAGGCCATATTCGACTGCCTGCGCACGCAGCCGCGCTAGCAGATCTTCGCCGTGAATGCCATTTGGGAATCCAGGATAGTTGTGCGAAGCCGGGATGGATAACAGTCGGCTCGTCCTGCCGTCGATTACTGCAATGCGGCGCTGAAAGCGTGCAAGATAAATGGCCGCCGTCAATCCCGCGGCCCCGGCACCAATCACAATGCAGTCGAGCAATTCAGAATGGGAAGACAAGTTCGTCTCCTCTGTTTAGGTAGCGTTATCGATGTTGGGGCGACCGATGCGGCAAGGGAGAGCGCGGTAACGTCTTGTCGACGATGTCCTCCGGATTTTCTTCTGGCTGAAGCGTATCAATGTGATCGACGTTAATGTCGCCTCCCGCCTCAATATCCGAATCTATACCCGCGGTAGCCCGCTCACCGGTACCGAATGCATCGGTATCGCTATCGATGTTAGCATCGCCGATACGCGGTCCGGCCCCCTGGATATCGCTACCAGTGTCCGATATATCGCTCGGGCCAAGTGCGGCGGTGCCATGACCTTTGCCGAGCTGGCGGTCTGGTTGCGGGAGATTGTCGGGATCCAAGGTACTGGTTGCCATGATGGGCTCCACATGATCTAAGAGGAGCATGGCGTGCAATAAGCATGCCGAAATGTTCTGTGTACCTTCCCAAAAGACGAACACGTCTAACGAAGAGCGTAATCGGCCTTCAGGGGGAAAGATACGACACGACAGGCCGGTTTTGTAAATTTATCCATGGTCCGGCAAATCCTGCATGCCGTGCAAGAGCGGTGGGGTGGCACGCTGTCGGCATTTTAGAGAAAGTAAGAACTTGCAAAAGTGGCCCGTTCATCTAGCTCGGCTTCTGCAGCGTTACTGGAGGCCTTTGTTCATTACTGTGGTAGCAGCAACAAGGCAAATTTAAATTTGGAAATATTCGCCTTTCCTAGTGTTATTATTTTCTTGACCTGTTAAATTTATCAGGCGAGCTATCTTCACTCGATGGGAGGGTTAGATGAAAAAGACAATCACGGGTCTTTCAACAATCGCCTGCCTGCTGATGCCTGCGGTAGCATCGGCGCTTGATACCTTGTCAAGTATTCGAGATCGGCAAAGTATCGTTATCGCCTACCGTGAGAGTTCACCCCCGTTTTCCTACCTCGACGAGAACAAGCAGCCCATCGGCTATGCGATTGACCTGTGCACTAAGATCGTCGATGCCGTTAAACGCGAGTTGAAGATGCCGAACCTGAAAGTGCAGTACTTAGCGGTCGATACCACCACGCGTTTTCCCGCTCTCATCGAAGGTAAGGCAGACCTTGAATGCGGCGTCACCACGAATAACGCGGAACGGCGCAAGAAAGTCGCGTTCACCGTCCCTCATTTCTTTTCCGGTGTCCGTGCACTGGTGCGCGCTGATTCCGGCATTCGCAACTGGCCTGATCTGCGTGACCGCACCGTCGTGGTAACGCGCAATACCACGACCACACAGTTGCTGAACCATCGCAACGATGTACGTTCGCTCAATGTTAAGTTTATCGAAGGCGCAGACGACACGGATTCTTTACGACTGGTCATAGAGAACAAGGCTGACGTCTTCCCGATGGACGAGGTGGTGCTCTATAGCCTGCGTGCCAACCTGAAGACGCCCGCCAAGTATTCGATCATTGGCGATCCCTTGTCGGTCGAACCCTACGCGATCATGCTGCGCAAGGATGATGCCGCATTCAAAAAAATCGTTGATACGGAAATGGTGCGCATCGTCCATGACGGTGAAATCTTCCGGCTCTATGACCGCTGGTTTATGCGGCCGATTCCGCCCAATAACGTCAATTTGAACTTGCCAATGGGATATCTGTTGCGCGATTCGTTGCGTTTTCCAACCGATAAGGTTGGCGAGTAGCGTGCATTTCGTACTCATGAAGGTGCGCGTCTCGTTCATCTCATCGGCAGAATGACGGCCACCGCGTTTCTCTCCATGTGACCGTCTTCCTTCAAAATCTCTACTGCGACGGCGATTGCCGGTAGCCGTCGCCTCTAGTCGTTAACCATGCCGGAAAAAATGGCCTGTTGAACGGCGTTGGTGGCTGCAGCATTGTTGACGATGTGCTATTCATTCCCTAATTAGGGCGAAAGGATAAATTTAAATTTGGAAATATTTCCCTGTTCTGGTGTTATTATTTCCCTCAGCCTGTTAAATTTACGAGGTAAACCATCTTTGCTCGATGGGAGGGGACGCATGAAAAAGACAATCACGAGCCTTTCAACAATCGCCTGCCTGCTGATGCCTGCGGTCGCATCGGCGCTTGATACGTTGTCGAGTATTCGGGATCGGCAAAGTATCGTTATTGCCTACCGCGAGAGCTCGCCACCATTTTCTTATCTCGACGAGAATAAACAGCCAATCGGCTACTCGATTGACCTGTGCACTAAGATCGCCGATGCCGTTAAACGCGAGCTGAAGATGCCGAACCTGAAGGTACGGTACTTAGCGGTCGATACCGCCACACGTTTTTCCGCCCTCATCGAAGGTAAAGCTGACCTTGAATGCGGCGTCACCACGAATAACGCGGAACGACGCAAGAAAGTCGCGTTCACCGTCCCTCATTTCTTTTCCGGTGTCCGTGCACTGG
>CBHCMF010000118.1:0-13714 GCA_965974465.1 uncultured Noviherbaspirillum sp. | reverse complement strand
TTGCGCTTCTCGGCCCGACCTGACCTCCCTTTCACGCACAATCAAACCGCTCTAGAGGGCTGGCCGGAACACTTACTACGCATACAAGACTCGCGAATAGCACCAGAAATCCAGAGGCTCACTTTTCCCATTTTCTTTTGGTCTTTACTGCGATAACCAATTGTGCCGCGATGATGCAGGCCAAAATTAGGCCGGAAAATACAGCACTGTTGCCCGATCCATCCGCAATTGTGTTTGCCGGGATAGAGGGGGCCATTTCCGTCATCCAGGCATATTTACTCCCAGAAAACAGAATGATTAGAAGCACACCGAACGCATAAACGGCGTGTAGACCTATGTGGAGAAGCTTATTCATGTAGATCGTCACTGAATACGGTGGCTAAAACCTTGTCTGCATCAAAAGCCATTGCCACTCCAAGAGTCAGAAAAATGCAAATACAGAGAAATAGCCGAATAGGGATGCGACCGTCACATCGCCTCCCTACCAACATCATGCCAAATAGAAATATAAAAAGTATAATATGTTGTATCTTCTGCAAGATCTATTGTGCCAATGGCTGGAATTGAATTCTTGGCGAATGTGGAGCAAAGAGAGGCCGACAGAAATGAGGTGCTGGCGCAGGCATGCCAACCCGGCACTTATACGATGGCAGACATTGCGGAGCACTTTGGCGTGCATTGCATGGCAGTGAATCGTGCGGTGCGTGCATTAAGAGCGGTTTACCTATACGTGAAAGGGGCCATCGTGGGCCTGCAATGCATGCATAGCAAACCGTTCTAGGGGAAATGAAGCGGAAGTGTTGGAGTGTTAGAACTGACTCCATTTTGGTGTGAAGTAATAGGGGGGGAATACATGAATCCGGGCCTGGCACTCATCGTCGATGATTCAAAGACTGCGCAGCATCTTCTTAAACGGATGCTGCAGAAATTCAATTTGAAAATCGATACGGTTTCTTCGGCAGAAGAAGCTTTGGCCTATCTGAGTTACAACCATCCAGCGGTCATTTTTCTTGATCAGCACATGACGGGAATGACGGGTATCGAGGCGCTAAAAACGATCAAGGCCAGCCCCCATACGGCACTGATCCCCGTCATTATGTATACCTCTCAGCAAGATGACTTATTCGTCAGTCAGGCCATAGCGTTAGGCGCACAAGACATCTTATCCAAAGGTGCAATGCAGCCGTCCAATCTGGAGCGCGTGCTGCAAGTGCTGAATATTCAGCCAGTCGCAGAAAGTAATGCAGAAACAACGAGTAATGTAGAAACAACGAGTAATGTAGAAACAGAGGTCAAGGCTGAGGAGCCTCCCGCCACGCCCAAGTTCGATGTGCCAGCGACGTTGCCTGCGAAGGAACAACCAATGCAGGATCTCGATAGAGTAAGGCTGCAAATCGGTCGGCTATTTGAAATCCATATTGCCGATGTCAGAAACCAGATTAACAATAGCACGCAGTTTATCGTTAAGCGTCTATCGACTTCTTTCGAGAAGAATGCGAACAGGGACGCGTTCATCGGAGATGAGTCTTTATCGGCGGTTAAGTCGGCAGTCAAGGATGTCGTTGCTGCCGAAGGGAAAAGAGTTACTTTTGCTTCCAACCTATTGCTCGTTGCGATCGTGCTTGGCGTGGTTCTTTTGGGATGCGTGGTTTTTTTAGGGGGAGCGTTCTGGCAGGTTCAAAATGAATTGAAGCAGGTATCGAAAAATTATCAGACAGCCAGCGAAGCCCAAAAAGCGACAGCGGCTGTGATGGCAACCCCGGTAAGCCGGATGCTTCCTGACGATGCAACAAATCGTGCAACCAACACAGCGTTACTAAAAGCGATTGGCTGGTTGCAAAATGCCGATTTCCAATTTAATTATGGGGAGCAGCCTCTGAATGATCTCCAGGTATCTAACCTGAATAGGCTGATGGGTATTGTTGCAGAGGCTGGGTACAAGGGCACACTCATCGTGGATATCCATTTTGGGAATGTGTGTCTGGAAGTATCTGATGCAAACACATGGCGTCTGGCGCGGAATGACATGCCGGTAACGGAGTGCAAGATGCTGAAGGATTTGAATCCGAAATTTACAGCATCAGATTACATCACGGTGCCCTTTCAGACTTTCGAAAAGACGGCGCTGCCGATTCGAGACGGGCGAATCAGTTTGCGACTGATTACCAGCGGGTTAAGTGTTCCGCGTGTTGAATATCCCATCATCAGAGCATCGACGACTGCGGGCGAATGGAACAGCGTCGCTTTGAGGAATAACAGGATTTCTATCCAATTGGGAGATTAATGTTTTGCGACTCCCGCCTGAGCGGGAACGATGAGGGCGATAGCGCTCAGCGTCTTTAGTGGATAAGAATACGAATGCAATCATTTCTTCGCGTGGCCTCAGAAGCGGATGCAAGCGAGATCGCAGCCTTGGTCAATCGGGCCTATAGACCGGCATCCTCTGAGCGAGGGTGGACCCATGAGGCCAATTTGGTGTCTGGTGAAAGGACATCGATCGAGCAAGTTCTTTCGCTCTTTGGCCCTCAGTCCGCAATCCTGGTGTTGCAGGAGAAGGCAGAAATCCTTGGCTGTGTATACGTGCAAGCTGCGGGAGCGCATGCCTACATTGGCATGCTCGCAACCCTTCCTGGTCGCCAAGCCCAAGGTTTGGGCAAGCAGTTGCTAAGCCACGCCGAGCAATACGCGTCAGAACATTATGGCGTGTCAAGTTTCAAGATGTCCGTTTTGTCTTCTCGGGCTGAACTCATTGCCTTCTATGAACGGCGAGGTTATGTGCGTACTGGCGAGACTGAGGAATATCCACTCTCAGCCGGGGTAGGAACGCCTTTGGTCGAAGGTCTTCAAATACTGGTGCTATGTAAGGATCTCGCTGATCCAGCGTCTCGTCAGACAACATGCAGCGATTGCTGAAATCAATCCTTAGACCACGCACATGCATCCATACTCGTTCATCGTCTCCTTGCGCGCAAACCATCCGAGCCGCGACCTCTCGTTTCTTTCCCACCTGTTCTCGATAGAACGTCGTCATGGTTGGACGGCTGGCGATGAACGTAAGACTCCGAGGGGAACCCTCCTCGGAGGAACGCGACAGGAAAGCTACTGGTCTGGCAGAGTCACCTCTGAAAAGGTCTCCTCAGAGGAGTGGCAACTCGAGGATATTCTTCATCAATCAGTCATCAAAGTCTTGCGTTATCAAGCAGAACTAGCGGAGTTCTTCGAGACCGGCGGAACCATGAACTATTTTATTGCCCTCTATGGAAGCCAGAACTACGGGTTGATATTTTCTCCGGGGCTAATGAGCAAATTGACCGAGGCGAAGGTGGAGATTCAGCTCGATATCTACCCTTCCCAAAGTGCAGCCTAGCCCCTCCTATATGGAGGCCCAAAGTACAAGGGCTGAGCGATAGTGAAGGCATGAGGGAAAAGCCTGTAGCCGTATAGATGGTCCCGTTCCCTTAGAGTGGTACACCACTATTTGTTAGAAAACTGGAGCCCGTATGAACGCAATTCGCCTCTCGATGATGACTGCAACGCTTTTTTGCGCAATGCACGCCGCAGCCGATACGCCGCGCTCGGTCGACGCGGAGCAATTCGACATTGCTGGTATAAAACTCGGTATGGGGCGCAACGACGCGGTCGCCGCCATCACCGAAAAATTACACCTGAATAAGCGCGCGATTCAATTCGAGCAAGCTCCGCAGCTGAGCCCGGTAACGAACACAAAGGAACCAAAATATTTCACCGCGAAGAGTGGCGTTGCGTCGGTCACCGTTCACTTTGAACCAAAAATTCCCCAGGACAAAGCCAAGCCGATGGTGGTAAGCATGGTGATCTACGAACAGCCATGGACCCCCGAAAACGTTGATGCAATGAAGCAGGCTGCACTTGATAAATACGGCTCACCTTCCAACGGCCTCATTGGTGTTTCTTACCAGTGGTGTCTCCATCCGCATAGCAACCCTGGTTTTGGTTGTGCGGACTTCCAAGGGCCGATTCTTAAGCTTGGTGCCACGAAGTTAGAACTGAGTGATGTGCGATACCAACAAGCGCGCATGAATTTCATGAACAAAATGCAGAGTGGAAAGCCGGCTTTCTAATCAGGCGCTACGCGATGCTGCGGAACTTTCGGACGGACATGGCAATGACCACGGCCTGAAACAAGAGGTTAGGAGGAAGTCCTTGTAGTCGTTTTGCCGGGAAAACGTTAATCGCCTCCGCCTCCACCGCAGCCCCCGCCGCACCCGCCTCCATCCCCGCCACTGTCACCGCCACTGTCACCGCCACTGTCACCGCCGCCGCCCGCGCCATCGCTTCCACTGCTGCTGCCTCCACACCCGCTACTGCCGCATCCGATATGGGATGCGCAATAGTTGTCCGACCCAGGTTGGCAATTGAGGGAGTATTTGTAGCCATCGGGGATAGACAGCATGGAATCGATCGCGAACAGTAGTGGCAGGCGCTGCGGAGCTGCAGGATCGATATGTTCGCGCTGGCACGACAGGCGCCACGTACGCTTGATACCCTCATGTGCAAGGGTCGGCGTGCTCATCGCTTCCGCAGGGGTGTGATGCAGAAAGCGGCCAAGGACATCTTGGCAGAATGCATTGTAGTGGAGGGTGAAGAGGATGAATTCATGCCAGGCTGTATCAACCGCTTTGCTCGGCATCGACACCATTCGACCTTTTGCCAGTAATGCGATCCCGAAGAACTCGCGCAATCCTTGCATGATCGTTGCCACGTCCGCGTCAGTCAGCTGAGGATAGGCTTCCTTGACCTTGCGTGAAATCGCCGGATGGAATGCGTATTCCTCCAGGCGCCGCAACCGTCTTTTGGTTGCACCTTGACGCCATATCAGAAATGCAGTCATTGAAGCGATGATACCTGCAACAAATAATGGTGTGGACATATGGTGCTTCTGAAAAACTGGCGAATCAGGGAAGCGCCTGACACGTTACGCCTACTCGTTGAACCGCTTATGCGGCTTTCCGCTCGACCTCTGGGAAATAGCAGTCCCACATCCTCTCGACGTATTGAACCAAATTCTTGTGTGCTTCGGCAGCGGTACGCAGGGGTGTTTCAAAATGCGAGCATAGCGCGCTGGCCATGAAGGCGAAGAAGGTGGCATCAGCACCACACGGTTTAGCGCCCATCAGATAGGGCTTATCGGCCAAAATCGCTGCGAGCGCGTCGAAGGTCTTTGTCGCAATCGAAAGCTGTTCATTGAGCGTATGGCGACCCATTCCATGCGCATGAAGACTTTGCTTCACTTTGCGCCGCACTAATGTCTCAATAACAGGCCGTATTGGCCATGGAATTTTCCGGAAAAACAGGGCGGGGCCACGCGCAAAGTTAGCGTCGTCTAGCCAACGCCATTGCACCGCGACCCAATATAGATTGTCTTCAAGTAGTTTCTCTATGGCCCACGTAACGCCGCGTTCTTCTGGGGACAACCCGGCGTCGAAGTCGAATTTGTATTTCTTTTCAATGTGCCACCGAATGAAGGTCGAGTCTGCCACGATTTTGCCCTCATCTTCGATATAGGGCAGTTTTCCTTTCGGTGCTTTCCGAAATCCTGATGTGTCTTTGCGATAGGGTATGTCGGCCAACTTCAAAAGCATTTCAGCTTTTGTCACAAAGGGACTTGGATCAGGTAAGCCGAAGGCCGGTCCAAAAGAATACAGTGTGACCATCTTTTCTAATTCCTATTGAAGTGGTATGTGTGGTCAAGAGGCGGATTTCTTTTTGATCCGGTCTAATGTGCTAGATAACTGGAAACGATACCGCCAACGAGCGTAGGATGCACTCCACGCACCATTTGATTGCTGAACTCGATACGCAATCTTTGGACCGATATGTCTTCGTTTCTTCGAATCGGTGCGAACAAAATTATAGGGCCGGATTTTACTAACCACAATCGCTACGCCTGTCTACGCTCATTAAGGCGTGGCATTCGCTGATGCATCTCCTCTGTCGAAGTAAAGGTACCATGTGCGCCCGGTTGGACTGATAAGTTTACGTGGCCAACCGATACATTGGGCGTTTATACTTGGTGCGGTGGAATCGTCTGAAGAACAAGAAACTGGCCGCTAGGAAGGGCACGAGGGAGCGGACTGCAGCCGTACCTCTGGCCGCTGTGATGAATGCATTAACGGGGAGTGCCTAAGACGTTTGTGAAACCACTCGTTGCATGCATTACAGAAGCTGCTTTGAAAAACAACTTTTCCTACAGACCCCTTAGGCGCCACATGTGCTCCCGATACACTGCAGTTGTCTGCGCATTGATGCTCACTGCTTCACCCGCGTTAGCGAATATGGTGTGGCCAGCACTGTTTCTTGAGGTTCGATTGTTCTCATGGTGGGCAATATCGCTTGGCCTGCTTATCGAGTTTCTTGCAATTCGATGGATATTCAAGATCCGTTGGTCTAAGGCGGTGGTCGCTGATGTTGCAGCGAACTTTGGCTCTGCGCTACTTGGTATTCCGCTTATTCCCATGGCAGGGATTTTGTGGGAATTGTTCCCAGGCAGCGTCTACATGCATTTTCTCAAATGGGGCACCTTTAACCCCATCACGTGGGGGGCGACATATGTTCTTGCCATTCTCATCAATGCGGCAGTAGAGTCCTTTGTCCTCAGACGCTTCTTCAGGCTGCCTGTCGGGCGCAAACAGTTTTTCGCACTGGCGGGTGCCAATGCACTCAGCGTCGGTGTGGCGTTCGTAAGCCTTTTTCTCGCCCCCATTGAGCCTTGATGGCGAAGCCCGTAACTGTATATCGCCCCTCTGGACGTGGCGAATTGACAGCCCATGCCGACATGAAATCTGTGCCCTCGTTGACCTATAGGTAAAGCAACGTTCTCCCATAGAAAAATGCCGTGTTAAAGCGCAACGGGGCATGTTAAATTGCCATGTTTTGTGCATAACAACTTAGACCCTATGATCACACCAGACGATTTCAACAAGCGCGGCGCCGGCCACCTGCCAGGCCATCTCGGCATTGTCATTACCCATGTTGGTCAGGGCGAGATTCACGCTGAACTTCAAGTGAAACCTTCGCTCATGGCGCCCAATGGCTTCCTTCATGCCGGTAGTGTTGTCACTCTCGCTGACACGTCCGCAGGTTATGGCTGTGTCGCCAGTCTGCCGGCAGAGGCCACCGGTTTTACAACCATCGAGATCAAGTCTAACCATCTCGGTACGGCGCGTGAAGGCACCATCGAATGCGTTGCCAAGGCGGTGCACCTAGGGAAGAGTACGCAGGTATGGGACGCTGTCGTTTCCCATCGAGAGACAGGGAAAACCATCGCTCTCTTTCGTTGTACGCAGATGGTGCTTTATCCGAAGTCCGGCGCTTAAAACAGTTTGCTTACAAGTGAAAGACGGCGGCTTGCGCTTCAGCCGGCAAGCTGGAAGTGGCTGTTCGTGCGGAGCTGTCTTTACCTGAATCAGTAAGGACAGCATGCGATCCACTGTCTATCAAAGAACAGTCGGATATGTGATTCATAGGAAGGATGGTGTGGAAGGGGCCGAGAGACTCCTTCCTGCCACAATGTCAATAAAAAATTATGTATAGCGAAGAAGACATCAACTCCGCGGTAACTGCGGGCATCTTTTCCCAAGAGACTGCAGGAGCGTTTCGTCACCATGTCGCGCGGCAGCGCAGAATGCCTCGCGTGGATGAAGAAGCATTTCGCCTCATCACCGGCTTTAATGATATTTTCGTTGTTATCGCTTGCGTGCTACTGTTGGTCTCGATTGAGTGGATTGGCTCGGTAACAGCGGAATGGATCGGTGGAGCTGGGGTCGCCGTCACAGCATGGATCTTGGCCGAATTCTTTACCCGTAAGCGACGTATGGCACTGCCATCCATTGTGCTGCTTGTGGCTTGTGTAGGGGGCGTTGTTTGGGCATGGCTTTCTTACTTTGGTAATGAGGAAAAGCATCTGATCGGCGCTGGCGCGGCGGCTGCCGGCATTGCTTATTTGCACTGGCGTCGTTTCAAGGTGCCGATCACGGTGGCTGCAGGAACTGCAGCGCTGCTCGCCTGTTTAGCCGCAGTGTTGATCTCGTCCATTCCTCAGCCACAAGAATGGACAAGCATGATCTCTCTGGTGTCGGGACTATTCGTGTTTGTGTGGGCAATGTACTGGGATGGGAAGGATACCCAACGGCAGACATGGCGCTCAGACGTCGCGTTCTGGCTACATCTATTGGCTGCACCCTTGATCGTGCATCCTATCTTCATTGCGCTAAGTTTGACACGATATGGCGAAGTGGCGGTCATGGACGCTTTTGTCGTCGTGGCTGTCTATTTTTTACTGGGGCTCCTTTCATTGGCCATCGATCGTCGCGCTTTGATGGTCTCAGCACTCGCCTATGTTCTCTACACGATTAGCTCACTGCTTAAGCATTACGGAATGGTCAGTATGGGCTTTGCGATTACTGCATTAATCATTGGATCAGCCTTGCTCCTGCTATCTGCGTTTTGGCAAGGGGCCCGTGCACGCTTGGTGCAATGGCTTCCTCTCGCCCTCCAGAAACGACTTCCTGCAGTGCAGGGGGACACGTTAGGTAAAGCGGTGGGCTAAACCGAACAGGCTCTAGAGCGGTTTGCTGATCAGTGTACGGGCCTCGCCGGCCGCGGCCAATCTCGGCACTGCGGTGCTCGGTATACATCACGTACACGTCCGCTCCTCGGCCCGACCTTGGCCCCCATACACCGACCCTCAAACTGCTCTAAGGATGGGGGTAGACCATTTTTTGCTCACATCGGATGAGAAAAGTGAAAAGCGAAATTGGGAATTTTTCTCTGTGGCCGTGGTATTTACCCGGCCACTCAAAAAAGTATTGGGCCACATGAAATGAGCACCGAGTTCACCATTCAAAGAGCAGCTGCCAGCGATGCAGAAGAAGTTGCGGTGATGGTCGGGGAATTGTTGTCTGAAATCATGCATGCTATTGGTGTCCAGGCATTCAATTTTGACCTCGCTGAAACAACATCCAGACTCAGAGATTTTCTCGAGCATGAAAAGTATTTTGTGTTTGTCGCGCGTCACCGAAGTGGAACCCTAGTAGGGTTTGTTGCCCTTTACGAGAGCTATGCTCTTTACGCCGAAGGCACCTTCGGCACCATACCAGAGCTGTACGTCCGTCCCGACTACCGCACAAAAGGAGCAGGGCTTCATCTCCTGTCTCAAGCAAAGTCCTTTGGCGCATCGCGTGGCTGGGCACGTTTGGAGGTGACGACACCGCCACTTCCGCAGTTCGACAGAACCTTAGCGTTTTATGAGCGGGAGGGATTTGCGATAAGCGGTGGCCGTAAATTAAAGGTCACCCTATGACGTGTGGTCTGTATCAATAATCAATCAGTGATAAGAGAGAACAGCGGGAAAATGCAAACATTTTTGGTCCACAAGGTGCTTGCTTTGGCATGCCTGCTTCTAGCTAGCATGAAGGCTGCCTTCATTTGAACTCCTGCCCACGCAACATGATAGAAAACATTACCGAAGTAACCCCTTTCCTGCGGCCCTTTCCCGACCCATCAGAGGTATTTTGCGAGCCGGCGTCGCAATATGCCAAGCATATGCATCCCCTCGTATCGGTTGACCTATCCGCCATTCATCCTCAATGGAATGGATGGATTCATTTTGTGAGTCCTTTGGAGCCCTACGAAGGGTGCATTGGCGATGCAACAGCGCCTTACCATAATGCGTATTTACGCGCTAACTGGATAGCATTTAAACGGGAAGATGGACGATACCGCCTGTTAGGTGACTTCCGTTATTTTCTGCTTGAGAATTCCCCAGATGACCCGGAGGTGAAAGAACTCTACGAAGGGCATCGTGCTGATTTAGAAGCGCATTATGCCGAGCAGCAAGCCAGCTACGAAGCAAAAAAAGCATGTTTTTTGCAGCATGGCGCGTTGTACCACACCTGGGCTCAGGCTCAAGCCGACGGCACATATGCAAAAAAAGATCAGATTAATCTGATTGATCAACTTGGGGGTAAGACCGGCAACCGCAATTGGGTCAGTACGTCGGATTTTCCAGTCAAAATTCACGACGAGGATTCCAGACCGATCACGCCAGACGGCCGTTGCTACGAATTCATAGGTTATGTTGCTGGTTACAATTATCGGCAAGACGGTGCAGACGCCATCGTCCTGTTTTACGACCCTCAAACAGATGTGGCGTTACTGACGTTTGACTATACGTAGTCTGTCAATGCGTCATTCGGCGCCAGGGCTCCCCCGAGACACGTAGTACTTGTGCAGTGAGAGGCCAAGCCCAGCATCTATCTATTCAACAGCAATATAGACGGACGTGATACCGGTGGGAGATTTTGAAGCCTTATTCAGCGAGCGAAAGACTCAGGCCAAGAGGTGTGGACCGCTGGCCCTGCGGGTGCAAGCGCACGGCTTCCGCCTAGTTTTGAAGAATTTTTAAAAACGATCGGCGCATTAGCAGTCCACGACTCAACCGTGTCCGGAATCGTGGGGGGAGACGTTTTGGAGGAGCGCACTGGTTCCATATACGGGGATACGCGCCGTTATCGTAAAGCGTTTGCGCTGCCGAACCGATTTCTTGTGATACAAGCAGATGAGGACGCTCCTTACTGCTTTGATTGCGAATGTGTTGGCGAGTATGGCGATTGTGTGCTTTGAGTTGGCCTTTAAGGTCGTGACAAAGATAGCCTCCTCATTTGAAGAATGGACGGAATGCTTTATCTTTCATGAATGGGAATAGCACAAGGTCCAACGCGGACACATGACATGCTGGTTAATTGATGTTGGATGCTGTAACGATGGCAATACTTCTTTCACCCGATCAGATTGAGCGCCTGCTATCTCAGCAGGCCATTTCAGAGCAATACCCGTGGGCCACCGGGGACGAGAAAGCCATAGAAGGCTATCTCAAAGGCGTATGTGCGGCTGTATCGCGTGTCACGCGAGCGGATTCCAGAATTGAGTGGGATCACTATGGATCTGGGTATGCGTCATTTGTCGATGCCTGGTTCTATAAGAACACGCCAGAATTCAATGTAAAGCGCCCCCTTCGCTATGGTGAAGAGCATGTGGGATTAGTAGTTCTCTTGAGCCGTCTTTCTCCCTATTTCGTCTTCATGGAGGGGGAGAAGTACTGGCATCCTCATGGCGGAGCAACCTACCTCCCAGAGTTCGAGATGTTGGATAAGCTGGATACCCAAAGCGTTTCAGTGTTAGCGCAGCAAGTTCAACCTGTGCTTGAGAGCTTTGGGCTGATTCGCGCCCATCGGGAAAATCTATCCGAGCCATTACCATCGACTCTGCACGTTCCGACGATTCTCACCGACCGAGGATTCACGCATTTTGATGCGCTGTTCTATTGGGAAGACTAGGGGAACGCTTATGTTCGATGCGACCTCTGCATCGAGGACAGTAGATGCACCACTTTCAGTCGGCCCCTATCTGCGGAAAGGAGATAATGAAAGCGAGTGTAGAATTTCGTCAATAAAATATAGATAGTTCGTTCCACCTTGCTTCCAGAGGATATCAAACTTTTTCATTGCTGCTCGACACCATGCATACCGGATGTCGGTTTCTTTTATCAAACTACTGTTAGCCATCACCATGAGCACTAGCCAATATCGTCTACTCCTCATTGCGTCACTCGTCTTCGGTATTATCAGTGCAGCGATCGACCCTTTGTTCCCTACTCTCATTCCTGAAAGCATGCACCAAGCGCAAGAGGCTTACGAGGCTTCGCTTTCTGTGCTGGGGGCGTTGTCGTTCCTTAGTATAACGATTTTGGGTTTTGTGCTTTTCGTCGTGTCATTCTACGGGCTTTACCGGTTCCGATCCTGGGCGCCACGGTTGGCGGTGATTGGAACAGCAGTGCTGCTTTTGGCAGTGTCATTTTCTGGCCCACTAGCTCAGTCCGGGCTTGCTATCGCGTTTTCGTACTTGTCCTCCTATCTTTGGGGCGCTGCCATTTTTCTCGCCTATGTCCATCCGATGCGCTCACACTTTAGAAGCAACGGTTAAGCTCATACTCAGCGGGCTTGCACGAAAAGCCATGCAGTGCGGTTATTTCCATGTTAAGACTATAGAAAAAGGCAAAAGATGCCTTTTACGCCAATTTTCAATCTATAGAACGCAATGAGTTACCGCGTTAAAAAATCGGTAAAATCACTTTTTCTATAGCCCGTTATACCTCTACGTGGAGAATGTCATGAATCAAGCCTTGTTCGATGCGCTTCTTGCAATGAAGCGTCGTGATGAGGAAGTCCGCTCTAAGCTTCTAGGAGAAGGTCGGCTATATGGCGGATACGACGAGGAGATGCAACAAGTTCATATCGAAAACGCCGAGAAGCTGGCCGAGATCATTTCACAGCAGGGTTGGCCAGGCATTTCTTTAGTTGGAATAGAAGGATGTAGGGCAGCATGGTTTGTTGCCCAGCATGCTCTATGCACACCGGACAAACAGCGAGGCTTTTTGGATGCCTTGGAAATGGCTGCCGCACGAGGCGATGCGCCTAAGCGCTTGGTTGCCTTACTGACTGACCGTATCCGGTACAACGAGCATAAGCCGCAGGTTTATGGAACCGTATTGGACTGGAACGATGCAGGTGAACTTTCCTGTGATGTAGAGGATAGGGAGAATCTTGATACGCGACGTGCAGAAGTCGGACTCTCTCCATTTAATGAAGACCTTCTACAGCACCGGCGCGAAGTGGCCGCCGAAGGAGGAACACCACCAACTGATTTGGCCGAATACCGGCAAAGAAAACGCGATTGGGCGAAGCGTGTCGGCTGGATATGAACAGACGTGGCAATGGATACAGACAGCTGTACAGACAGCTGGGCCGATTGCATAGCATCTCTGCATCATGTATCACGAACGCCAACCGTCTTTATAAATGCCTTAGCCATCAATGAGACAGATATCGCTCACAGAGAAAAAAGTTCGTGGTGTTCCTCGCCGGCTACGCGCTTTAAAGAAATGGGCGGAGTGCTTTTCTGGCTGGTTTCCCGAGGGATTGGAGGCGGAAAGCCGGTATTGTCACTGGAAAATCCCGGTTCTAAGTAGTCTTGTCGAAGGACGGCGAGCAAAAAGGCCAATACAGATCGAGTGTGCCCAAAGACTTATCGAGGCGACAGGTCATTTGATCGCGTCAAAGCCCGCATACGCTAACAAGTTCAGAGTGACGTGCGTCATATGCTTGCCTGACATGTTTTCGAGTGAGATTTGTATTTACCTTCAAGAAGACTATTTTCAAAGTATGACGGCAGAAAGTGTTGGGCGGGGCGGCACGACGATAACGATAAAAGAACGGAGCTTAGCGGAAGAATGGGGGCTCACCTTGCCGGAAGGGGTTTCTGAGCTTGGAGTGGCGGTCGATTACAGAAGCGAGGAAGACGATTGGTCGCTTGTTGGTGAGCGCTGGTATTTTGGTGAAGTGCAGCATCGTGGCTAAAACAAGGGCGTGAATACTTGCCTGTTATGGTAGCTTTGCGCTTGTTGCTCAGTTGAACCTGATGAATGACTTGGTCGAAATGAACCTCATCCTCGAACGTACAGATCAAGTTAAGTTTTTCACCGACATGCGGTTGGTGTTCGATGCGCTTGGGATTTCTGCCGCGAGTTACGATTGGTACGTCAGCGACATTGAAACGAACTACTACGGAGAGGACTTTGCCTCAGAGGATCAATGGATTTTAGGCGAAGATCTGCAAC
>CBHCMF010000117.1:0-13955 GCA_965974465.1 uncultured Noviherbaspirillum sp. | reverse complement strand
ACCGTGTTTAGAAAGATGGCGCCGCATAATGACTCCTAGAAATTGAATAACCGCAAATCAGGGAACATAGCCTGGGATCTTGCTTTCATCGACGTCATCGATTTGCGCGGGGTCCATGAAGCGTTGTGCATATTCAAGATAGACCTTCTCGCGAATGAAAACATCGAACAAGTCAGGATCGATATGGTTGCGCAACTTGAAGCCACCGAGAATCTGTAGCGACTCAGAGAGATTCTTACCCTTCTTATATGGGCGGTCCTTCGCCGTCAGGGCCTCGAAGATATCGGCAATCGCCATCATGCGTGCCTGCACTGACATCTGATCCCCTCGCAAGCCGCGTGGATAACCTTTTCCATCCATGCGCTCGTGGTGTCCGCAAGCGTATTCCGGCACCGCCTCCAGATGTTTTGGCCAAGGCAGCGCTTCCAACATCCTGATGGTAACGGCGATATGGTTGTTGATGATCTCGCGTTCTTGCGCGTTGAGCGTGCCGGCACGGATCGTTAGGTTGGCAATTTCTTCCTCATTGAGCAAGTCGCGCTCGATACCATCAGGTCCCACCCAGCGGTAACGAGCAATATCGATCACACGCTTCTGATGATCCAGAGACATCGCTTCGCTGCCGATATTGGCATGGCGCAAAAATTCACGGTCCCCGTTCAAGCGGGCCAGGTCTTCACTCAGCTTACGATCGATCTCCTTATGCCGCAGCCCATCGTTGCCGCTCGCGAGTTTTTCCTTGAGCGCACGCAGCTCAGCATCACGTTTGAGCACTTCAAAACGCGTATCGATGAGGTGAATGCGATCGAAGATAGTTTCCAGCTTGGTTGCTTTTTCGACCACATGCACCGGTGTGGTGATCTTGCCGCAATCGTGTAACAGACCGGCCAGCCACAGCTGCTTGCGGTCTTTCGGCGTCATCTGGAATGTGGCAAACGGCCCCACATTGGTACGATGCACCGCCTCGGCCAGCATCATCGTCAAATAGGGGACATGCTCACAGTGGCGACTGGTGTGGGGGGACTTTTCGTCAATGCCGATGTTGATCATCTTGACGAAGGATTCGAACAGGTTTTCTAGTAGATTAATCAGCTGTTGATTGGTAAGCGCGATCGCTGCCTGCGAGGCCAACGCTTCGATAAAACGCTGGTCGGTGTTGGTGAAAGGTAAGGTTGCGCCGGTTTTCGGGTCTTTGGCGTTGATGAGTTGTAGCACACCGATCACTTCATCCTCGTGATCCATCATCGGCACAGTCAGCAAGGATTGCGAATGATAGCGGTAAGTCTGGTCAAACTGGCGCATGCCGGAAAAATTGAAGGCATCCACCTGATAGACATCCGGGATATTCACCGACACGCCAGTATTGGCGGCATAGGCTGCCACCGCGCACATGTTCTTGGTCCCGGTCGATGTCACCAGCGGAATATCGGGGATCTCTACGGCATGCCCGCTCGCACCACCTTGGTACATGCCAAGCGTATCGTTGAGGGAAATCGAGAAGGAAAGACGCTTTTTGTCAGCACTGGTGCGATAGAGGGTTCCACCGTCGGCATACGTGATGACTTTCGCCGCACGCAGAATTTTTTCGAGCAACAGCGTCGTGTCATGATTAGCGCTGAGCTCAAGACTGAGTTCGGTGAGCTTCTCCAATCTCAGTGCAATGTCAGGTCGATTTGCGTCAGCCATCATTCTCCGAAGCGTATAGCGGATTAGGTCATCCCAATCATCCTCGTGAATCCTGCAAGGTATTCAGGTGCAAACAGGTGATGCCGATTAAACCATCAGCACCGCGCACTTCAAAAATGGAATACGTCGCCGCACTTAAGCGCAGTGAATTCGCGCATACTGCCTGCAAGTTGCAGCTCCTCCATGATCAAATCTTCATGGCCAGGCTTCAAGTGATAAATGAGAAATTCGACTGTATTCGCCACGGTGCCTATATCGGCAAGAAGTGAGCGCGGGCAGAAGTGCATCGAACGTTCCGCGATCACCATGTCTGCATTAGAAAAAGAACAATCAACGATGACTTTTCGCAGTCGCTTTTCATTTGCAAGGGCAGACCATAAGGATGGTGTTGATGCCATGTCACCGGTAAACAAGAAACCTGCATTGCCGTTATGCACCCAATACGCCACCGAGCCTGGCATATGATTGACCGAATACGGAGTAATGAATCTGCCGCCAAGAGCGGTGGTTGCATTCGGCGCTATCGTTTCCCAACGCATGGTTGGATGTGCCGTGTCCGGTATCGTGGTGAAGTCTGGCCACAACATCCAGTTGAACAATTGCTTTTTCAGGACCGCGATGATTTTTTCCGTCGCATGGACAGTCACAGGCCCATTCTTTTTACCTTGCACTGCATCCACGAGCAAGGCAAGTCCCGCCACATGATCGAGGTGGCAATGGGTGATGAACACATGATCGATATTGACCAGTTGATCGATATCCAGTGCAGCCAACCCCGTACCTGCATCTAGAAGAATATCGTCATCAACCAACAGACTGGTAGTAAAGCGTTCACGTCCACCGATTCCGCCGGCGCATCCAAGCACTTGCAACTTCATCGTACGGCACCCGGCAGTTCCGAGGCGTTAGTTGGCGAACCCATTCACTGCCCTCCCTTGCTTTTTTAAATGATTGTAGACCGATTCCAGCCGATTGCGGCTTTTATGTGGTGCGGAAGGGGTCGAACAAAATTATGCATGCGCGCATGATACATTTTTGCAACGCGATCTATTATTATTAAAAGCGCTGCGCACCGCTTCGCAGTTACGGTCGAATGATGACGAATGGATAACACAATGAATGCTGTTCTCGGACCACAGACAGGCAACGGCAATCCGGATGACGTCAACATCCGCCTAAGTTTTTTCAAAAAACTTCAAGCCGTTACCAACAAAATTCATTCCACCAGCAATGTCGATGAGATCATGCTGGATCTCTCGCAGGATATCTGTGATTTATTCCACTGCGACCGCCTGACCATCTACGCCGTTAGTGAAGATAAAACGTCGATTGTTTCGAAGATCAAGACCGGCCTAAACTCGGTCAATCAATTGAAGCTTCCCATCTCTGATCAGAGCATCGCTGGCTATGTCGCGCTGATGCGTAAAGTGGTCAATATCCAGGATGTGTACGACGAAGCGGAGTTGAAGAAGCATTCGCCGGAGCTGCATTTCCTGCGCGAAGTGGACCGACGCACCGGCTATCGCACCAAGCAAATGTTGGTGGCCCCGATCATCGGCGAACGCCCCAATGAGATTCTTGGGGTGGTCCAGCTCATCAACAATCGGGACGGCTCTCCCTTCTCGGGTATCGTGGAAGAAGGCATCAAAGAACTGACGAAGACTCTCGCGATTGCCTACGCACAGCGACTGAAGCCCCCAGCGGTCATCCGCTCCAAATATGATCATTTGATTGCCGAGGCAGTTCTGTCGGCTGTTGAAATGCAGCTGGCTACCCGTTCCGCACGCCGCAAAAATGAAGACATCGAAACTGTGCTGATCAAGGAATTTCAGGTCAAGGTTTCGGCGGTTGGGCAGGCGCTTGGCAAGTTCTTCGGCGTGTCCTATGAGCCCTTCAAGGCAGATCGTGTCAAGCCGATAGAATTGCTCAAAAACCTCAAGCGTGAATTTGTCGAACAGAGCCAATGGTTGCCGATTGAAGAAGGCCCAGAAGGTATTGTGATCCTCGCCATCGACCCAGACCAGGTCAAGAACGCGCGGATCATCAACAGTATTTTTCCGAAGTCAAAACTGACCTATCGCGTCACGACCAATGCCGAATTCAAGCAAACGCTTGATCATTTCTTTGGCGTGGAAAGTGATATGGGGTCGGTTGGCGAATTGCTGTCGGAGATGGATGACGGCGACGAAGAAAGCACGGAGCTTTCCGAAGCCGACCTGTCTGCCGCAGCAGAAAACGAACTCGTCAAACTGGTTAACAAGATCATTATCGACGCTTACCGGCAAAACGCGTCGGATATCCATATCGAGCCGCGCCCTGGCAAGGAAAAAACCATGATCCGCTTCCGTAAGGACGGGTCGCTTGAACCTTACATTGAAATTCCGGCGAGTTACCGAAACGCGATGTCAGCGCGTATCAAGATCATGTGCGACCTCGACATTTCTGAGCGCCGCAAACCCCAGGATGGCAAGATCAAATTCAAGAAATATGGACCGCTCGATATTGAATTGCGCGTCGCCACCATTCCGTCTGCGGGCGGCGTCGAAGATATCGTCATGCGTATTTTGGCTGCTGGTGAGCCAATCCCGCTGGACAAGCTGGGCGTACTTCCACACAACCTGGAGCGTCTCAAAAGCGCGGTCAGCAAACCATACGGACTTTTCTTCGTTTGCGGCCCCACTGGTTCGGGCAAAACTACTACTTTGCATTCTGTCCTGAACTATCTGAACACGCCTGACACCAAGATCTGGACCGCGGAGGATCCGGTCGAAATCACGCAAAAAGGATTGCGCCAGGTACAGGTCAATCGCAAGAGTGGCCTCGACTTTGCCACGGCGATGCGCGCCTTCCTGCGTGCCGACCCAGACGTCATCATGGTCGGGGAAATGCGCGACAAGGAAACTGTGTCGATGGGTATCGAAGCCTCACTAACAGGCCACTTAGTGTTCGCCACACTGCACACCAACAGCGCGCCGGAATCGATCGTGCGTTTGCTTGACATGGGCATGGATCCGTTCAACTTTGCAGATGCACTCCTAGGCGTACTCGCACAGCGTCTGGCCAAACGTCTTTGTTCGAATTGCAAGATCGCATACGAGCCGTCCGACTTAGAGCTGCAAGCATTGCTCTCAGAATATTGCGAAGAGCTGAGGAACACCGATGCTTTCAAAGATGAACAGGTCGGGAAGCAAAGCGTGCTGGAGAAATGGAAGAAAAACTATGCCGATAGCAACGGAAAATTCAAGCTGTACAAGGCAGTTGGTTGCGATCAGTGCAGTGGCGGTTACAAGGGCCGGGTCGGCCTGCATGAACTGATGCTCGGCACGGATCGTCTTAAGAAACTCATCCAGGAGCACAGTCGAGTTGCCGTCATGCTCGCCGCAGCGCTAGAAGACGGCATGCTGACGTTGAAAATGGATGGGATTGAGAAAATACTTTCCGGAATTACCGATATCAAACAGGTGCGTTTGGTCTGTATTAAGTAATTTGTCGCATGCTTCTGCATGCCTTTCGCAGCACCTTAGTGCGCGGCGTCGTTCACTAAATACTCTACTAGTTGGCCGCTCGCGCCACGTAATCGCTGACTCATCAGCTTGGCGAGTTTAGAAAGAATATGCACAGCCAAGGCAGGCCGCTCCTTGATGAGTCGTGCATAGTTGTCTTTGGTTAGCAATAGCAGCACGCTGGCTTGCGCGGCAATGCAAGTAGCCGAGCGTGGTTCGCCGTCGATGATTGACATTTCCCCTACGGTTTTTCCTTGCGTTACTTGGACGATACGATGCGGCTTTCCGTCCTGGTCATTTTTGAAAATTTCCATTAGGCCGCTCACTAGAATGCACATATAACTGCCAGCGTCACCTTCCTTGAACACGATGGTGCCAGCAGCTACCTCATAGCACTGCACATAGTTTGCTAGCGCCTCGATGTCCCTCCATTCCAGATCCATGAACACGCGCGTGTCTGAGATCATTTCGCAGATTTCGTCCTTGAACGCCGCACCGGCACCCATCAGCTTAAAACTGTCCGACACACGAATCGAATTCATTTCATCATTCTTTGGCATACCCACCTCATGTCGTCTCTCATCCCTTCTGCAATCGGCATTGCTGTTTGTAGATTGGACGCACCCTACTGATTCTATCCCTGCCTTTTAGAAAGTAACTATAGCGCAATGCGTGGGTAAATTTCACAAGGATTGCGTTTGTGACAGTGCAAACTCCATAGATGTACGAACACATTGCGCCCCGAACACATCTCATTCGTATGCGGAAATACAGGAAAGATTTACCTAAGAGCATAACCGCAACAACTCACTCCACAAGTAAGTACAAACCGCTGGAACCGTACGCAAATGCATAAGTCATAAAAAATTGAGCAAGAGCGCAGGGGAATGCTAAGGCACTTTTTAGTCGTTTGACGATGTGCAAGGAGAACGCAGGCAGAAGGTGGCATATTGGCTTGCGTTAACCAACGCGCTGCTTGTTCACTGAAAGACTGGGGATGGGGCTTATTAGCAACTTATTCACGCAAGCACGCGGTTCTCATCGACCTAACTGGTTTGCCGGCCATACGACATACTTGGTCCGTTTTGTGATCTTGACGGGAGCGCTTGCGATTACTGCAAGATTCTCCTTGAGTCTCGCCATTCCGCCCGGCCTCTTGACACCGCTCTGGCTACCCTCCGCCATCGCGCTATGCGGGTGTCTTGCATGGGGCTTACGCATGCTTCCTGCGGTTTGGATCGGCGCTACCCTCGGCATACTCTCCACTCGCCAACCATGGCTTCCTGCTCTTGTCATTGGTGCAAGCTGCGCGCTGGAGGCCTGCGCAACAACGCAACTCGTCAGAGCGATGTACGACACGCCTATTGATTTCATTTATCAGCGCACGGTATCTCGCTTCATCGGCATCGCGCTTTTGGGCAGTCTCATCGGGGCTATGGGTGGCACCACGGGACTAGCCCTTGCTGGCCACACAGAAACGAACATGCTCGCTGTTGGATGGCTGACTTGGTGGATGGGAGACGCTGCAGGCATGATCATCGGCGTACCGCTGATTCTCGCGTGGCGCATTGGCGCTGGTGTGCAATGGCATCCGGCGAAAATCCTGGAGGCCGTCGCGTTCGCGGTACTTTTGCTAACAACGACACAGATCATATTCGGCGACGTGCTGGGACGGTGGCCAATTGCTTATCTGACGATTCCCTTCTTTCTCTGGGCAGCACTGCGTTTCGATTTGCCTGCCGTCACCTGGACTACCGCCGTCATCTGTGGCATCTCAGCATGGAACACAGTCCATGGCAACGGCCCTTTTATCAGGGACGATCTGAATGTCTCCCTATTGCTCTTGATGATTTATGTCAGCGTTGTCGGCAGTATGGGTCTGGTACTAGCGAATCAAGTTTATCTCTTTAGCACTGCGGAAAATCAGTTACGCGAAGAACGCGACGACCTTGAACAGCACGTTCTCAAGCGAACCAATGTATTGATGATGGATATCGCGCAGCGCAAACGTATTGAACAAGAATTGGCGGAAGCGCAGCACCTAGCGCAACTTGGGAGTTGGAACTGGAACGTCAATACCGGAAAAATCACTTGGTCAGATGAGCTGTATCGCATCTATGGCGTCAGCAAGGAAACGTTCGAGGTAACCTCGGAAAATTGCTGTAGGTTGATTTACGCGGAAGACCTCGATCATCTGAATACCGTCGTGCGTGACTGCGTCGACAATGGCAAAGCGTTTCAAATTGAGTACCGCATTGTGCTTCCTAACGGAAATCTGCGCACAGTCACTGCACGTGGGCAAAGGACCATTGACCGAGATGGAAAGACACTACGTGTCATTGGTACTGTACAAGACGTCACCGATGCTAAGCAGGCAGAAGCGTCACTGCGCGAAGCAGAGGAACGGTACCGAAAAGTCGTAGAACTCTCACCAGATGCGATTCTTGTGCAACAAGAAGGCGCATTTGTTTATGCCAATCCTGCAGCAGTCACCTTACTCGGTGCCAACCGGAGGGAAGACATCGTTGGCAAATCCCTATTTCACTTCCTCCATCCCGACTTCCATGCCATGACACAAGAACGCATTGCCTGCCTGCAGCACGGCGAAGCAATGACGGCGGTCGAGAACAAGTTCGTCCGTCTGGATGGCGGCGAAGTCGATGTCGAAGTCAATGCATCTCCCTTCCTGCATCAGGGCCGCTTTGCCTCGCTCTACATCATGCGTGACATCACCGAACGCAAGAAAACGATCGAACAAATGGCCTATCTTGCGCACTACGATTCACTTACTGGCTTAGTGAACCGGACCTTGTTCCATCAACGATTGGAACATGCTCTCACAATCGCCGAACGTCCTGGCCGTTCGCTAGAGATTCTGTTTCTTGATCTAGACCGTTTCAAAAACATCAATGATACGCTGGGTCACGCCACCGGCGACATTGTGCTTAAAGAAACGGCAGCACGGCTGCAAGGCATCCTGCGCGAATCCGATACAGTAGCGCGCCTGGGCGGTGATGAGTTTGTTGTACTGGTAGAAAACGTCGATGAACCCCATCGCGGTGGCATCATCGCAGAAAAAATCCTGGCAGCTTTCACATCCCCCTTCATGCGCGACAAAAATCCGATATCTATCAGTACCAGTATCGGCATTGCAAGTTTTCCAAGTGACGGGCGGGATGCTGATACCCTGCTTAAAAAAGCCGATATTGCGATGTACCGTGCAAAGGAAATGGGCCGCAACAATTACCACTATTTTTCCTCAGAAATGGCGGTCCACACCTCGGAGCGGCTGGCACTTGAGAACGCCCTCAATCACGCCATCGAACATGACGAGCTGCATCTGTACTACCAACCAAAAATCGACGTAATGACAAATCGCATTACCGGCATGGAAGCACTTCTCCGATGGCAACATCCGACGATGGGTTTTGTTCCCACGCAACAGTTCATTCCGATTGCAGAAGAGAGTGGCCTGATTAAACCCATCGGCTATTGGGCAATTCGTACTGCCTGCACACAAAACAAATATTGGCAACAAATCAGCACCGCACGCCTCAAGGTCGCCGTCAATCTGTCGCCACGACAACTCACAGATAGCAAACTGATCGACAATATCGCTGCCATCCTGCACGACACGCAATTGGATCCCACCTATTTGGAACTGGAGATCAGTGAAAGCGCCATCATGGCTGACCCCAAAAAGAACATTGCCGTTCTCAACGCCCTGCGTGAACGCGGCATTACCGTCGCAATCGACAATTTCGGTATTGGCTATTCCTCGCTCACTTATCTTAAGCAGTTTCCAATCCGAGCGGTTAAGATAGACCGCTCCTTTGTCCAGGGTCTTCCTTTCAGCCGTGGCGATTCGGCGATTACCAAAGCCATCATTAATCTCGCCCACAGCCTAGAATGTAGCGTCATTGCAGAAGGAGCAGAAACGCAGCAGCAATACGACTTCTTGCGTGAAAACGCTTGCGACAGTGTGCAAGGCTTTTATTTCAGCGAACCGATGCCAGCGGAGCATTTTGGCGATCTGATCAAAGTGCAAGCGAATCTGCACTTGCATTAACCGATGTGCGAGCTACAAGCGCTGCCACACGACCAGACGATTATTCGACGGCATCGCATAATCCGCGCGCAGTGACAACCCGCACGCTGCAGCGACCTTTTCCACCGCCTCAATGTCGCGGATTCCCATATGTGCCGCTTGCACCTTGAGCGATGCATCAAACAATGCATTGCTCTCGCTAGTGAATCTGCCTCCAACATTAAACGGTCCATATACACACAATAAACCTTCCTGTCGCAACACCCGTGCAACACCATCAAACATCGCGCATACTTCATGCCAAGCCATGATGTGACAGGTATTCGCAGTAAATACAGCATCGAATGGTCCCGGCGGCCAATCTGCGGACGTCGTATCCAGTGTCAGCGGTGGTAACACATTAGGTAGTTTCGCCTCATTCAACCACGCATTGAGACCGGCATGGTGCTGCAGCAAATCACTCGTCTGCCAAAGAAGATGCGGAAGATGGCTGCCGAAGTGCACAGCATGCTGCCCAGTACCACTGCCGATCTCCAGCACTCGTCCCTGTTCAGGCAATACTTCCCGCAGGACGGTAAGAATCGGTCCGCAGTTGCGTTCGCATGCGGCAGAGAAAGGTTTTGTCATGGCTGAAAAAGAAGTAGATGACTAGCCCCGTTCTTATATCAAATTCCCGCCTGCAGGAACAGTCCATCGATCCCAGCCATACGCAACATTTTCGCTAATCGCACCCGCATGCGTGCCACATGCGATCCCTCCCAATACACTTGCGCACATCCTTGGCATTCATAGAAACGTTCATAGTGCTGACGGCTGTGCGGCGGCACACGATGTTCAATATCTTCCTTGCCCACAGCTTGCAGCATGCCATTGCACGTCAGGCAACGACTGAATGCGCGTGTGAATCCGCTCAAATTAAATCGAGTCAGTACCTCGATCAGTTGTGCATCGCTCGTTAATGTATGCAGATAACAGCCATGCACAATTTCTTTGCGAATCAGCAGGTCGCGATCGCGTGTAAGCACGATGCGGTCTTCTTGCCTAGCGATATGCGCCACCTCAGCATCACTATAATCGTTACGGTAAAGCACATCGAATCCAAGCATGCGCAGGCTCTTTGCCAATTGCCCAAGGTGCGCATCAGCAATGAACCAGTGAGGCGCTGTGGGTAGTGGCCGCAAAAGGCGTGGCGGTACGATGCCGATTTGCAGGAATGCAGGATACACACTCACTTGGTCTCCCTCCTTCAAACGATAGGCAAAATCGACCGGTTCTCCCTTCACGCAAATTATCTCCACTTCGGTATGCGGTACGCCGAGTGCCTCGATCGTGTGTTTAACAGTTGCTCCGCGCGAAAATGGATGTGTGAACGTACGCCGTCGTTGCGAGGGCGAAAGAAAATTATTCAACTCTGCATAAAAGCGGAAATGTGCAATGGTCACGAATGCCTGCCTTGACTTCGATATCGTCCTACCTGTATTTCGTATAAGGTATGCATACGGTTTGGCTGCCTATCACCGGCCCGATTCATTGGCAATAAACTCTTTTGCGCAATCCGTGCCAGTTCCGCATAAAGGCAAGCGGCAAGATCCATCATCGACCGCAGGCAGGCGATCGATGCTTTAAAACTAAAGGGGCCACTCTCACGAAGATATTCTGCCAGCAAGATCAATTCGCGATTGCTATCGGCGCTTCTGTTACCAATAGCCTTGATAACGTCGGCCTGCGCGCCTGTCGTGATTGTAACGAGGTAATAGCCGTAGTCGAGGATTCGCGTCGCATTCGGATGGATCTGCGCAGTAGCGATCGAAAGAAACTCATGCGCATCCTTTGCCAACATCAATTGCCGCGCAGCGAAGTTGGATTGTTCGAGAATTGTTCTCGCAAGATTTAAGTTAAGATCCGCCACTTGTTGCATGCTGTCCATCACCTTGCTACTCAATGCTGCATGCATCTCAAGTTGCAAGATCATCCGGGCCTGTCTCGCTCTGCGTATCTGGTCGTGAATCGATAGCATAGATTCTCTCCCCTTTTCTCGCGCCAGGGGCATTCAATTATTAACAGTCTATGTACGGATTGAATGAAATCAAGGTAAGGCCAGTAATACAGTGACGCACGAAACACTTTCTCAGTGTGTTTTGACATCATCGCTGCGTCCACTGTTACTCAGAAATTCTCAGTACTGAATCTTTGCGCTTTCTCACGACCTCCGACGCCATTAGCAGGTTATAAAGGTTCGCATTACGCTTTGCGGAGAAATCGATGGAAACCGTCGCCGGCATTGACGCCACACTTCTCGCGCGCATTCAATTCGCCTTCACTATCAGCTTCCATATTATTTTTCCCGCCTTCACCATTGGACTGTCTGCCTTCATCGCCACGCTAGAAGTCCTGTGGCTACGCAGCGGCAATCCCCATTACCACACGCTTGCGCGCTTCTGGACAAAAATCTTCGCAGTATCGTTTGCGATGGGGGTAGTATCGGGCATCGTGCTCTCCTACCAGTTAGGCACCAACTGGAGCCGTTTCTCAGAAGCGATTGGCAATACCATCGGACCGCTGCTTGGCTACGAAGTGCTAACTGCCTTCTTTTTAGAAGCGAGTTTTCTCGGCGTCATGCTGTTCGGCTGGAATCGCGTACCGCCGTGGCTACATACGCTGTCCTCAATCATCGTCGCGTTCGGCACGGCACTATCTGGCTTTTGGATTCTGTCGGCAAATAGCTGGATGCAAACACCGGCCGGATTCGAATTACGCAATGGCATCGCCTATCCAGTCGACTGGTCGCAAATCATCTTTAATCCCAGCTTTCCTTACCGCTTTGCGCACATGATGATTGCCACCTATCTGACGACATCATTGGTGGTGCTCGCAGCCGGCGCACGTTATGTACTAACCAATCGCTTTGAACGTGAAGCCCGCACGATGGTGCACATGGGACTCGGCATGGTAGCAATCATGGCGCCTTTGCAGTTGTTGGTAGGCGACCTCCATGGTCTGAATACGTTGGAACATCAACCGGCAAAAATTGCCGCCATCGAAGCGCACTGGGACAGCGCCCATCCAGCGCCCTTCGTCCTGTTTGCCTGGCCCGACGAAAAGTCGGAGCGCAATATCGCCGAAATCTCGATTCCCCATGCCGGTAGCCTCGTCATCACACACGATCCCAACGGGCTGTTTCCGGGTTTGCGCGACTTCCCTCCTGAAAACCGTCCACCCGTGGCGCCAGTGTTTTTTATGTTTCGCTTGATGCTCGCCATCGGGCTGTTCATGATCGTCCTCGGCATAGCTGGCGCGGTGTTATGGTGGCGCGGACACCTGTTTGAATCTCAACGTTTTCTCAAGTTGCTCAGTTACTGCTGGCCTCTCGGATTCATCGCGATCCTCGCCGGCTGGATGGTCACTGAGATCGGGCGCCAGCCGTGGGTCGCCTACGGCATCCTGCGTACCGCAGAAGCAACCTCACCGGTAGCAGCTTCCACCGTTGCCACGTCACTGGTGCTCTTCCTGTTGGTCTACGTTGTCGTATTCTCGATCGGCATCCTGTATATCTACCGAATGCTAGAAAAGGGACCGCAAGCTGCGCTCCCCGAGCCACAAGGCCTGCCGAACCGGCCTCTGGCAGCGGCACATCCCCCGGCAGGAAACACGACATGAGCAATCTTGAGTACACACTGCCGGTCATCTGGGCACTCCTGATCGGTGTATCGGTCGCCATGTATGTGATTCTGGACGGATTCGATCTCGGCATCGGCATTCTGTTTCCGTTCTTCCGAAATGAGATAGAGCGAGACCAGTTGATGAACTCCGTCGCTCCTTTCTGGGATGGCAACGAAACATGGTTGGTCATGGGCGGCGCCGGCTTACTAGTTGCATTTCCTAAAGCATATGCGATCGTAATGCCTGCGCTATACCTGCCGATCATTGTGATGCTGTTAGCACTGATTTTCCGTGGCGTCGCATTCGAATTCCGCTGGGTCGCCAAACCGCACCATCGTAACTGGGATATTGCCTTCGCTGCAGGATCAACGACAGCCGCCTTTGCACAAGGCGTGGTATTGGGAGGCTTGTTACAGGAAATTCGTGTCGAGGATGGTCAATTTGCGGGCGGCGCATTCGACTGGCTGACACCGTTCAGTCTGATGTGTGGCATCGCATTAGTAGTCGGATATGCATTGCTTGGGGCGACTTGGCTGATGATGAAGACCAGTGGTAATGTTGAACAACATGCACGCCGCATGAGCGTTCCGCTCTTGCTCGGATTGCTCGCTTTTATTGCACTCGTCAGTGTCTGGACACCCATGCAAATCGAGCGCATTGCTGCACGTTGGTTCAGCGTACCTAACTTTTACGTCCTTTCGCAAGTGCCGTTGGCGACCTTGCTGCTGGCGTGGTTGTGCTGGCACAACATTCGCAAAAATCGTACGATCCTGCCTTTTGTCTCGGCAGTCGGGCTATTCTTGCTGGCCTATGTCGGTCTAGTGGTCTCCAACGCACCTTATCTGGTACCACCTACGATTACGCTGTGGGAGGCAGCTGCTCATCCCTCCTCGCAACTGTTCCTGCTGATCGGCACAATCATCCTCCTACCGATGATTCTGGGCTACACGGTGCTTGTGTTCTGGCTGTTCCGAGGAAAAGTGAAGCCAGGCGAGGGATACCATTAGAGCGGTTTGATTGTGCGTGAAAGGGAGGTCAGGTCGGGCCGAGAAGCGCAA
>CBHCMF010000116.1:0-14105 GCA_965974465.1 uncultured Noviherbaspirillum sp. | reverse complement strand
CAATGCCCTTGAACTCGTCATGCACCAGGCAGGAGCCCTGCCATAGCAGCATGTCGGCACCGGTCTTCTTCTGGATGTAGCTGCCGAGGTGCTTGTCCGGCGCCCACAGGATTTTCTTGCCCTGCGCATGCAGGTGAGCAACGATTTCGAGACCAATGGACGAAGTGACCATCCAGTCGGCGCGCGCCTTCACCGCTGCGCTGGTATTTGCATAGACAACCACGGTGCGGTCCGGGTGTGCGTCGCAGAAAGCAGCGAATTCGTCGGCCGGACAGCCGAGATCGAGCGAACAGGTAGCGTCAAGATCGGGCATCAGGATGGTCTTGTCCGGGCTCAGGATCTTCGCGGTCTCGCCCATGAAGCGCACGCCTGCCACCACCAGCGTCCTGGCCGGATGGTCGCGACCGAAACGCGCCATCTCCAGCGAGTCGGACACGCAGCCGCCGGTTTCTTCCGCCAGGTCCTGCAGATCGGCATCGACGTAATAATGTGCGACCAGAACGGCCTGTTTTTCTTTGAGCAGGCGCTTGATACGCTCCTTAAGCACCTGCTTCTCCTCCGGAGAAGGTGTAGCCGGGACACGTGCCCAGGCATTAGCGACGCAACTGGTTCCCGCCTCCATTTGCGGGCGCTCAAACTCGACGGTCTTGATGGGTTGAATCTGCATGATCGTAAGATTGTTAATCCACTGCAAAAACGGATAGCAGCAAGAGTACACCTACTTGGTAAAAGGTGCTGTCGATGCTATTCGATTCCCTGGCTAGCGAGATAGTCTTCGTAGCCGCCTTGGAAATCGATGATCTCGCCGTCCCGAACTTCCAGGATACGGGTCGCCAGCGAGGACACGAACTCTCGGTCATGCGACACGAAAATCAGTGTGCCTGCATACTTATCCAGCGCGATGTTGAGCGACTCGATCGACTCCATGTCCATGTGATTGGTGGGTTCATCCATCAGCAGCACGTTGTGACGGCCAAGCATCAACTTGCCGTACATCATGCGACCTTTCTCCCCTCCGGACAGGACTTTGACTGACTTCTTTACATCGTCGCCGGAAAACAGCAATCGCCCCAGAATCGAACGCACCGCTTGATCATCGTCGCCTTCCTTCGTCCACTGGCCCATCCAATCGGTCAGGTTTTTGTCGGCCGCGAATT
The DNA here is from genome assembly GCA_965974465.1 of uncultured Noviherbaspirillum sp. Classification (GTDB taxonomy): domain Bacteria; phylum Pseudomonadota; class Gammaproteobacteria; order Burkholderiales; family Burkholderiaceae_D; genus Noviherbaspirillum. Next base: position 12,948 of record CBHCMF010000116.1, on the reverse strand, counting down.
CTTCGGTTGGATCCTGTGGCATGTAGCCCACGTTGGCATTTTCAGCCCACTTCGCCATACCGCTGTCCGGTTGCAAGCCGCACAGTGCGCCACCGATGCACCGCAGCAGCGTGGTTTTACCAGCGCCATTGGCACCGATGATGGCAATCTTTTCACCTGCCTCGACCAGGAGGTTGAAGTTTTTAAAGATAGTACGGTCGTAGGCTTTCGATAGCGCTTGCACTTCGACCGCCAAACGATGCAGTTTTTTCTCGCCTTCGAAGCGGATGAACGGATTCTGGCGGCTGGAGGGCTTAACATCTTCCACCTTGATCTTTTCAATCTGCTTGGCGCGCGAGGTCGCTTGGCGGGCCTTGGATTTATTGGCAGAGAAACGGCGAACGAATTCTTGCAATTCCGCCACGCGTTCCTTGGCTTTCGCATTGGCTGCCATCTGTTGTGCGCGAGCCTGCGAAGACGCCAACATGTAATCGTCGTAATTGCCTGGATAGATCTTCAATGTGCCGTAATCCATGTCCGCCATGTGGGTGCACACTTGGTTCAGGAAGTGACGATCGTGCGAAATGATGATCATGGTGGAATTACGCTCGTTAAGCACGTTTTCCAGCCAGCGAATGGTATTGATGTCGAGGTTGTTAGTGGGTTCATCCAGCAGCAAGATATCCGGATTGGAAAACAGTGCCTGCGCCAGCAGCACACGCAGCTTCCAGCCTGGTGCGATATTGCTCATCGGCCCATTGTGCTGCTCAATCGCCACGCCGACACCCAGCAATAACTCACCGGCGCGCGCTTCCGCCGTATAGCCATCGTATTCAGCGAATTTCGCTTCCAGATCCGCGGCACGCATGTAGTCATCGTCGGTAGCATCCGGATTAGCATAGATGGCATCACGCTCTGTCATTGCTGACCACATCTCGGTATGTCCCATCATGACCACGTCAAGAACGCGCATGTCCTCAAACGCGAACTGGTCCTGGCGCAGTTTGCCGAGGCGTTCGTTCGGGTCCAGCATCACATTGCCCGAAGTCGGCTCAAGATCGCCACCCAGGATTTTCATGAAGGTCGATTTGCCGCAGCCGTTGGCTCCAATCAAGCCGTAACGGTTGCCCTCGCCAAATTTGACAGAGATATTCTCAAACAGCGGCTTGGGGCCGAACTGCATGGTGATGTTTGCGGTGGATAGCACGGGTAAAAACCTTTTGCAGAAATTGCGGAATAACCCGTCATTCTACCATTCCGTGCTCCATCAGCCTCAGCTTCATCGCCTACAACTTGGCTGTTTTTATACATCATGCAGTAAATTCCGTCGTGCAGTCATGAAAGCATCGGCAGAACGTCGAAGGGCAGCGGCTTCGATACGCGGTTGATACAACTGCCCACCAATGCCAAATCCCGTTGCGCCTGCCGCAATATACGGCGCCATGTTATGCGGATGGATACTCCCTACAGGGAACAATGCCGTATCAACCGGCAGTACCGAACGCATTGCTTTCACGGCAGCTGGCGTAATCATCTCTGCCGGAAATAGTTTCAAGCCGTGCGCACCAGCCCGCAATGCCTGAAATGCTTCGGTCGGAGTTGCTACGCCGGGCAGTGCCACCATGCCATGTTGCGCCGCGTGTGCAATGACGTCGGGCGCACAATGTGGCGACACGATCAGCCGACCGCCCGCCTCTCTTACCGCCTCAACCTCATTCACGCTTAACACCGTCCCTGCGCCAATCAAAGCATCGTCCGGGGCGATGCGCTGCAGCGCATGAATATAATACATGGCTCCCGGCCGGTTCAAAGGCACTTCGAGCATACGGAATCCGGCGTCGAATAATATCTGCCCAACAACAGGTGCCTCCGCCGGCGTCAGCCCGCGCAAAATCGCTACCAATGGGCATGGTGAAGGATTAAACAAGTCCATGATGATTTACCTGGGTAGATTGAACAATGCGCGCAATGCGGCGACATACACCTCGTCCGCTGGCCATGCTCGTGCCTGAATACCAAGCAGTTCAAGCGCGCTGAGATAGCGAGGTGTCAAGGTAGGACTCCCGACGACCTGAATCGGTGTTTGTATCTCGTTACCGGCTTTCCCCATAAGTTCGTGCAGTTCGGTGCCGATCAAAAGACCCGACAAATAAGACGCCGCATGCTCGGCCGGCATCCTGCCCGTGACTACCATCGCCCGACAACAAAATGCGGTATGAGTAAATCCCCCATGCGCTGCAGCACGCAAACCAGCGGCAAAGGCTTCCGGCACGGACGCCCTTTGTGCCATCAGCTTGGCAAGCGTGCCATGCTGCGATAATAATTCGTACAACTCGCCAGTCATGAAAGTGGAAAATCTGGTCATTCGCCCCTCTTCGACCAACGCCCATTTACTGTGCGTTCCCGGTAACAGGAACCAGCCGTTTGCCCCACTTAGTTCCAACACGCCTAAGACCTGCGTTTCTTCCCCCCGCATGACATCTGCTAATCCATGCGCATCGGTGTACTGGTAACCCGGCACGATGCGGCTGCGTACGCCGGGAAGCGTCGTTTCGATCTCCGCCAACCATACGCGCAAACACGATAAAGGTTGATCGGTCGACAAATAAGGCACCTGTTGCCACCCATCACGGCTGCCGACCATACCGGACATCAGCACATCCACTTGCTTCAGTTGCAAGAGTTGCAGCAAGGCTTTCAGCGAGTCTTCAAAATTTCCATCAATATGCAAAATACCTGCGGCATCCTCATGCCGTTGGATCAGATCACCTTGCGGACTCAACACATAAGCACGACGGTTACTGGTCCCCCAGTCAATACCAAGCAATGTCGATGGAGATTGACGCATATCCGCAGTGGAGAGAACAGAGAAGAGGTTAAAGAAGGAAGGCCTTGCATCACATACTTAATTGGATGCAGGCCTTCTCCTTGGCGTTCCCAAGTTTTAGATATTTCTTAGGCCCAACCGCCATCGACGATGAACTCCTGCGCAGTACACATTGCGGCGTCGTCCGATGCCAAAAAGAGAACCATGCGGGCCACATGCCATGGCTGTACTCGCCCCTTCAGGCATTGGCTGCGGTCAATCGTTTTCTCTCCTTCCGCATCCAGCCAGAGCGTAATTTGGCGCTCAGTCATTACCCATCCTGGTGTCACAGTATTCACGCGGATATTGAAAGGTCCCACATCACGCGCCAGCCCGCGCGTCAAGCCGCTGACCGCTGCTTTGGTTGTCGTATACACTGAGTAACCGCCATTGGCGATATGCCAACTAATGGAGCCAAGATTGATAATCGCCCCTCCCCCCTGCTTCTTCATCCCTTCGATGACTGCCTGAGCGGCAAAGAACATGGGACGCAGGTTGATAGCGATGCGCTCATCCCAAAAATCAACAGTAACGTCCTCTGGCTTGTGCCTCTGATCATTGCCTGCGTTATTCACCAGGACATCGAAGTCACCGATATCACTACTCAACGAATGCATAATGTTTTGCAATGCCGAAATGTCACGAATATCGCATTGCTGAAACAGCGGCTTCTCATGCCCCGCCACTGCTAAGCGCTCGCATAGCGCCAAACTAGAATCCACGGCAATATCGACGAAGGCAACCTTAGCTCCCTGCTCGGCGAAGGCAACGACAATACTTTCCCCAATGCCAGAGCCGCCGCCAGTGACGAAAACCCTTTTTCCTCTCAAGCTGCCAAAGCTTGCTAATGCATCCTGCGCAGACATGATTTTCTCCTGAACTTTCGATTCCCTCGCTAATCAATATTGCTGCCAAGTCGAAACGCATGCCCTTCCCGAGCATTGTAAAAAATCCCCTTGAGAATCCCATGACCAACCCAATCCGGAAACGTCGCAGCCAGGCATGGTTTGAGAAACAAGATCGGGATGGCTTTGTCCATCGCAGCTGGACACAAAAGCCCGGCTACCCCTCAGACGCCTTCGACGGTCGTCCCATCATCGGCATCTGCAATACATGGTCCGACTTAACACCTTGCAATAGCCATTTCCGTGAACTTGCCCAATTCGTCAAACACGGTGTACTTGAGGCAGGCGGATTCCCGCTGGAGTTCCCTGTCATGTCGCTGGGCGAAACGCAATTGCGCCCGACCGCTATGCTGTTTCGCAATCTCGCGAGTATGGACGTGGAAGAATCCATACGCGGCAATCCAATCGACGGCGTGGTATTGCTGATGGGGTGCGACAAGACCACGCCGGCTTTGTTAATGGGGGCTGCCAGTTGCGGATTACCAACCATTGGTGTCTCCGGCGGCCCCATGCTCAATGGCAAATTCCGCGGCAAGGATATTGGTTCCGGCACCGGTGTCTGGATGATGTCGGAAATGGTGCGTGGCGGTTTGATGACGCCGGAAGAGTTCAGTGAGGCAGAAGCATGCATGAACCGTTCGGCCGGCCATTGCATGACGATGGGTACCGCCTCCACGATGGCAAGCATGGTAGAAGCACTTGGCATGTCGTTGCCAGGGAATGCAGCCATTCCAGCGCCTGATACACGTCGAAATCGTCTGGCCCAATTAAGCGGACGCCGCATTGTGCAGATGGTTGAAGATGATTTAACCATGGACAAGATCATGACCCGAGAAGCGTTTGAAAACGCCATCCGGGTCAATGCCGCAATCGGGGGCTCGACCAACGCTGTAGTACACCTGCTTGCTATCGCAGGCCGCATGGGGATCGATCTCACATTAGAAGATTGGGACCGCATTGGTAGTGAGTTACCGTGCCTGCTCAACCTTCAACCGTCAGGCCATTATCTGATGGAGGACTTTTACTACGCTGGTGGCTTGCCTGTTGTGATGCGTGAAATTCAGCATCTCCTGCACCTGAATGCGCTTACAGTAAACGGCAGAAGCCTCGGGCAGAACATTGAAAACGCCTCCTGTTACAACCGCGAAGTGATTAAGAGCCTCGATCAGCCCTTCAAAGAGAAAGCTGGTATAGCGGTACTTAAAGGCAATCTTGCACCGAACGGCGCAGTGATCAAGCCATCCGCTGCATCGCCACAATTGCTCAAGCATCGGGGACGTGCTGTCGTCTTTGAAACAATTGAAGACTTTCATGCGCGCATCGACGATCCAACCCTCGACATCGATGAAAGCTGCATCATGGTATTGAAGAACTGTGGCCCATGTGGCTATCCCGGCATGGCTGAAGTCGGCAACATGCCGCTGCCACGCAAGATCCTCCAAAAAGGGATCACTGACATGGTCCGCATTTCGGACGCGCGCATGAGCGGTACCGCTTATGGCACCGTCGTCTTACACACCTCGCCGGAAGCTGCCATCGGCGGCCCGCTTGCCTTGGTACGCAATGGTGACATGATCCAGCTCGACGTCGGCGAACGCAGCCTGCATCTCGAAGTGAGCGACGAGGAACTGCTCCGGCGTAAAGCGGAATGGAACGCCCCCGAACGCCCCACACGCGGCTATGCGAAGTTATATGTTGATCACGTACAACAAGCGCATCTCGGCGCAGATCTTGATTTCTTAGTCGGCAAGAGTGGCGCGCCCGTTCCGCGCGAATCTCATTAACCCTCACATTAATCCCGTAATAATTCAAAAGGAAAGCAACATGAATACGCCTGAATGCGTATGGAACGCGCATGCACAATTGGGTGAAGGTCCGTTATGGTCGATCCGCGAACAGGCCTTGTATTGGGTCGACATTCTTGGTCATCGCCTACATCGATACTCCGTTCAAGAAGGGCAGCGGACTTGGCAATTTGATGAAGAGATCTCCGCCGTCACCGAGCGTGCGGAAATACCGGAACTGCTTATTACTCGCCGCCACAGCCTTGCCAGCTTCAATCCGAAGACGGAGAAAGTGACCCCGCTGCTGCATGTTGAACCGCATATCCCGACAAATCGCTTCAATGACGGAAAATGTGATCACCGCGGCCATTTCTGGGCAGGCACGATGGACTTTGCCTGCGCACAGCCCACCGGTTCACTATACCGCCTGTCGCCTGATCTCATCTGCAAACGTATGGATACGGAATACATTGTCACCAATGGGCCAACATGGTCGGCAGATCATCGCACGCTATATCACAACGACAGTGTGCATGGCCGTGTTTACGCTTTCGACTTTGCCTCAGAAACAGGGGACATTTCCAACAAGCGCGTGTTTCTGCAATTCAGCGCGGAAGATGGTTCACCGGATGGCATGACTACCGATAGTGAAGGTGGCTTATGGATTGCACATTGGGGAGCAAGCAAGCTAACACGCCATGATACGGAAGGAAAGGTATTGCAAACGATCGAGCTACCTTGCAGCCAAGTGACCAGTTGCGCGTTTGGCGGTCCCGACCTGAAGACGTTATACATCACGACTGCGGCAATCGGCCTGTCCGAACAGCAACTGGAACGAGAACCGCTGGCAGGCGGTCTATTCGCGGTAAACATGGATATTGCCGGCATGCCGGCCAACCTCTTCCGCGGATAACACGTCTTTACCATGACTGCCGATATCATTACTCTCGAAACCGACATGCAGCGTTTGCAGCTGGCACCTGAAATGGGCGGCAGCGTAACTACCTGGGATTGGAAAGCCAGTGACCAATGGATGCCGTTGCTTCGCCCTTGGAACGGCATATCCGGTGACCGTTACACCCTTGCCTGTTTTCCGCTGGTACCGTGGTCAAACCGCATTACCCAAGGCGGATTCGAATATGCTGGCGTGTTTTATCCCATTCATGTCAACCGCACAGAGGAGCATTACCCCATTCACGGCAGCGGCTGGCTGCAATCTTGGCACGTTGCGGAACGCACCGGCAACAGAATCAAACTGCTACTTGAATCACGCGGCTTCGACGGCAGCGCATATTCCTATCGCAGCACAGAGACCTTTCTGTTACTACCCGATGGTATGCAGATCGACCTGACTGTCACTAACATAGGGCCAGACACCCTCCCCTTTGGACTAGGGTTGCATCCCTACTTCGTGCGCAATCAACACACGCTGCTGAGGTTCAAAGCCGAGGGCGTTTGGCTATCCGGCGAAGACCCCATCCCCACTGAGCACACGACAAACTTTCCACCCACCTGGAATTACAACACGCTGTCGCCATTGGAGGGACCACTGATTGATCATTGCTTCACTGGGTGGAATGGCAAAGCGCTTATCGACTATCCGGACCGCAGCTTATCCCTCACTATCGTCATGCCAGACTGTAACGGCTATACGCTGCTCTACCGCCCTCCAAAACAGGACTACTTTTGCCTCGAACCGATCACACATCCGATCGACGCTTTTCATATGCCAGACCAGCCTGGCTTGACGCATCTGTCGCGTGGAGATAGTCTGGCCCTGAGGGCAAAATTCCTTGTAGGTCCCTCAATCAGCAGATGACAGCGCAGGGTAACCGCTCATGGAAAGCGAGCAACGCCCACTTATTGATTGCAACCGCGCCTGACTGCCGACAGCCAGCGTAACCTTATCGCGAATGTGCCCAAAAGGCAGCCCAGTAAGAATCGGCACACCGATCCGTTCACGCAAGTACGCAAGCATCGTCTCGAAGCCATACCCATTGTCATAGTCGCTCAGCGAATAGCTGGAAAAATCACCAAACACAATCGCCCGCTGCGCGAGCAGTCCTGCATGCAACATCTGAAGCAACATGCGCTCAATGCGATACGGATGTTCATTCACATCCTCAATGAACAAAATGCCGCCTTCAACACGCGGCAAATAAGGCGTGCCGATCAAATGGGTCAGCATCGCCAGGTTGCCGCCCCAAAGAGTCCCGGACACATCAATTTCTGGATTGCCCTGTGCATCGAATTGCACTGTGTGCGTCGGCCCATTCATGCACTGCCAGAAATGATTGACGGTAAACGCACTAGGATCGTCGCGAGAAAAATCGATGCACACCATCGGGCCGGCAAATGTCGCTGCGCCTTCCTGTGCCAACAGGGCCATTTGCAGTGCAGTGAAATCACTATGACCGACGAACAGTTTGCCGCTGGCCGCAAGCGTCTTCAAATCCAGTTTTGGCAACAGTCGAGAGATGCCATACCCCCCACGCAATGCCAGAACGATCTGCACATCAGGATCGGCTGCCGCCGCATAAAGCTGCGTAATTCGGCACTCGTCTGTGCCACCGAAGCGTTGGTGTTTTTTGGAGGGCTCGTAATAGTTACGTACCTTGCACCCGTATGCTTGCAACCGGTCAATTGCACGCGCAAGCGCGGTTTCATCAGGCGCATAACCGCTCGGCGCGACAATTCCCACACCAATATTGCCCTTCTTCATGTCTTGATCATCCGATCTATCAATGTTTGAGGCGCGGCCGTCAGTATTACTGCTGATCCGGTTCACCACTTTGTTCGGCTACGCACTGCATCGCACGCCGACGCTCCGCAAAAAATTCCTTAAGTAAAGCGCTGCATTCTTCGGCCAGAACACCCCCGACCACCTCAGTATGATGATTAAGTTTTTCTTGCTCAAAAAGATTAACAACCGATCCACAAGCACCAGTCTTGGGCTCCAACGCGCCATAGACAACGCGCGCCAGACGTGCATGCATCATTGCTCCAGAGCACATCGCACAGGGTTCCAACGTGACATAGAGTTCGCAACCCGGCAGACGGTAGTTTCCAAGGGCTGATGCTGCCGCCCGCAAAGCCATGATTTCTGCATGGGCCGTAGGATCATGCGTGCCAATCGGCTGATTGAATCCGGTCGCTACCACTTCACCATCCTTTACGACGACGGCACCCACAGGCACTTCGCCTAACGCCCAAGCGTTACGCGCCTGGGAAATGGCTTGCAGCATGAAGAGAGCATCACGCGTGATCGTCATTGGTCTGCGGTGACCTCTGCCCAGCAATTGGGCGTTTCATGCAACACCAATTTGTGCAGACGCAAACCAGTACCATAGCGATCCTGATAAGCGGCGTTCAGAATGTTGAATGCAGTTTTTGCTAGATTTTCGACCGTCGGAATGCTATCAATAATGACTGTCTTATGGTCGGGAATACTCTCCAGAAATTCCCGCACCACGGTATCTTTTTCGTAGGCCAGGAACGCATGGTCCCAGACATCGACCAAATGTTCTTTCGCCAGCGCCTTCACATCGGAGAAGTCCATAATCATGCCATTGTCCGAACATCCCTCCTGCTGAATCACGGCGCCAATCAGCGTAATTTCCAACGTGTAACGATGCCCATGCAGATTGCGGCACTGGCTTTTGTGGTCAGGAATCCGATGGCCGGCGTCGAATTCCAGTTTGCGGGTAATAGTCAGCATGATTAAGGTATTTGTAAAAGTTTGTGCGTTTGCAGACTCAATCTCCATTGAGGATGCTCTTTGCAGAGAGCAATCGCGAGTCGCGTATTGTGCTCAATATTTGGTCCATCCATCGGCTGCAGATAGAAATGATCGAACTGGAGCGATTCATAATTTTCGATCGACTGGTTTTCTTGTGGAATCACCACTTTTAGTTCATTTCCCATCTTAACCACCAGCTCTGCCCCAACCTTAGGACTGACACAGACCCAATCGACGCCCATTGGAACCGGCAATGTGCCGTTGGTCTCAATGGCGATCTCGAATCCACACTTGTGCAGACTATCGATCAATACCTCGTCCAGTTGCAACAAGGGTTCACCGCCGGTAAACACCACAAACTTGCTTGCTCCATACCTTGTGGGCCAGAGCGAATCGATCCTCTGTGCCAGGCTAACCGCATTGGAATATTTCCCCCCTAATTCACCATCGGTACCGACAAAATCCGTGTCACAGAACTTGCACACAGCAGTAGCCCGATCCTGCTCTCTACCGGTCCACAGATTGCATCCGGAAAAACGGCAAAATACAGCCGGGCGCCCTGTATGGGCACCCTCACCCTGCAAGGTATAGAAAATTTCTTTAACGCTGTAAGTCAATTAGTGTTTCCAAATAAGAAAGATGGCTGCGCTCCTTCGTTGACGCAGCCATCTTCATATAGTTTAGACCGCAGCCAAGATGCGGTCAGGGGCGTTTATTCCCACTCGATTGTCGCAGGCGGTTTACCCGAAATGTCATACACCACACGATTGAGGCCGCGCACCTCGTTAATAATGCGGTTCGACACTTTCCCAAGCAATTCGTGCGGCAGATGCGCCCAATGGGCGGTCATGAAATCTTGCGTCTGTACCGCACGCAACGCCACCACATATTCATAAGTACGACCGTCACCCATAACGCCTACCGACTTCACCGGCAAGAATACTGCAAATGCCTGACTGGTCTTGTCATACCAAGAGCGCCCCTCCTCATCGATGGTAGCGCGTAGCTCTTCAATGAAGATCGCATCAGCACGGCGCAGCAAGTCGGCATATTCCTTTTTCACTTCACCAAGAATTCGTACACCAAGGCCCGGCCCCGGGAAGGGGTGGCGGTACACCATGTCGTGCGGCAAACCGAGTGCCACACCCAATTCGCGGACTTCATCCTTGAACAGCTCGCGTAGTGGTTCCAACAAATTCAGATTGAGCGTTTCCGGAAGACCTCCGACATTGTGATGGCTCTTGATCGTATGGGCGGTCTTCTTCCCCTTGCCAGCACTTTCGATCACATCTGGATAGATCGTACCCTGAGCAAGCCATTTTGCATTCTTTAGCTTGCTAGCCTCTGCTTGGAATACCTCAACAAACTCACGTCCGATAATCTTACGCTTTGCTTCTGGATCGGTAACACCGGCCAGTTTGCTCATGAACTGCTCCGTCGCATCGACATGAATCACCTTGACGCCGAGGTTCTTACCGAACATGTTCATGACCATTTTGCCTTCATCCAGGCGCAGCAAGCCATGATCGACGAACACACAGGTCAACTGATCGCCAATCGCGCGATGGATGAGTGCAGCAGCCACGCTGCTGTCGACACCGCCGGAAAGACCGAGAATGACTTCGTCGCTGCCGACCTGTTTGCGGATCGCCTCAACCGCCTCCGAAATATAATCAGGCATGTTCCAGTCCGATTTGCAACCACAGATCTCGTGCACAAAGCGACCAAGGATCGCTTTGCCCTGCAGCGTATGCGTCACTTCTGGATGGAACTGCACCGCGTAGAGCTTGCGCTCTTCATCGGCCATGGCAGCAATAGGACAATTATCCGTGGAGGCCATCAGCTTGAATCCGGGCGGCATATCGATGATCTTATCGCCGTGGCTCATCCATACCTTCAGCATGCCATGCCCTTCGTCCGTCACGAAGTCACTGATACCATCGAGTAAAGCGGTATGACCGCGCGCACGTACTTCGGCGTAGCCGAATTCGCGCACTTTGCCATTCTCAACCGTGCCTCCGAGCTGCGCAGCCATAGTTTGCATGCCATAACAGATTCCCAGCACAGGCACACCAAGTTCAAAAACTACTTGTGGTGCGCGCGGCGTATCACCTTCCGTGACCGAATTCGGCCCGCCCGAAAGGATAATGCCGGCAGCGCCATAATTACGCACAAAGTCATCGCTGACATCATGCGGGAACACCTCAGAAAACACGCCGGCTTCACGTACACGACGTGCAATCAGCTGAGTAACTTGAGAGCCGAAATCGAGAATGAGAATTTTAGAATGCATGGATGTTCTTCAAATATCAGGATAAATCTGGTGTTGCGTTCACGACCCGGTTACGCCCCGCATCTTTCGCAGCATACAGGGCCATGTCGGCTCGGCTAATCAACTCTTCGGTCGTCGCAGTGGGGAAGAGATCTGTCGATGCGACCCCCGCGCTGATTGTCAGGTTCAGCATCGTGCCGCCGATCAACTCCGGTTGCGCAGCAATCGCTGACCGCATACGTTCCGCTACAGCCATTGCCGTCGAATGCGAAGAGCCCGGCAGGACAATAAGGAATTCCTCACCGCCATAACGGCCCAATGCCTCCTGCGGCCGAATGCAAGAGCGCAGTTTGCTCGCCACCTTAACCAACACAGCATCACCCGCCGGATGCCCGTAGGTGTCGTTGATCCGCTTAAAGTAATCAAGATCGGCAACAATCAACGACAAGGGCACGCCAGCCTTGTCACAACGAATTGCCTCGATGGTCAAAATGCGCATGATCGCGCCCCGGTTCCAGGTCCCAATCAGTGGATCAATTAGCGACTTGCGGCGCAGGTTTTTGTTCTTCTTCTGCAAATCAAGCTGAGACGCATTCATCGACCGCAGCTCCAGCTCACGCTCGACCAGTGCAGCCAGATCGGCCAATAACTGGCGCTCACCTTCACGGAAAACAGGCCGTGGCGTATAGTCAATCAGACAAATACTCCCTGCCAGTGTCCCATCTACCTTATAGACCGGATGCGACGCATAGAACCGAATATGCGGATTTTCCTTGACCGCAGGATGCTGGCCGAGCGATACATGCTTACGCGTATCACCCACCACAGTTATCCCTTCAGGCGACGAAATGTCGTAACAGAACCTCGTCTCGATAGCAGCCATTGAACGATCACCGCTTGAAAGGCTGGGTGGCGCACAACCAAACGTGATGATGCAGTTCGCCACATCGAACAGCTTCTTACCCAGGCGGCGAATCCGTAACAATTGCTGGTCGCCCTCGCCTGACACGGTCATCACCGCCTCCGGCGGCGAAATCTCCGAATGCCGGAGTTCGGTGTTGTCCGCAGCTTTCATCGGACCATCACCTTAAGCCGGGCGAGGGACGCACAATCAGTCCGCACGATAATTTGGTGCTTCTTTAGTGATCTGAACGTCGTGCACGTGCGATTCACGCATGCCTGCAGAGGTAATTTCTACGAATTCCGCTTTCTCATGGAATTCCTCGATCGTTGCGCAGCCGCAGTAGCCCATGGAAGAGCGAACGCCGCCTACCAATTGATACAGAATTGCCAGTGCGCTGCCCTTGTAAGGTACGCGTCCTTCAATACCCTCTGGCACCAGCTTGTCTGCGTTGTTTGCCGAATCATGGAAATAAATGTCAGCCGAGCCCTCAGCCATCGCA
>CBHCMF010000115.1:0-14188 GCA_965974465.1 uncultured Noviherbaspirillum sp. | reverse complement strand
TGACTTGGGATGTTCGGCATATCCTCATTTCCTCATCGTTACGCCGTGTTGCCCCTTCTCCTCGCGACATTGAGCTCTCTTGCTTCAGCGCGCGAAGTGACTGCATGCGGTCACCATGACTATCCGCCATGGAATTGGTTGCGAAAAAACGAAATTGTCGGCGCCTGTGCCGATGTCACACGCAGCGCATTTGAGCACTTGGGACATACCGTCAAGCTTTCTTATGTCGGGCCTTGGAAGCGTTGTCAGGCAATGGTCGAGTCGGGCGATGTGGATATCAATATTTGCTCGTTCAAGAACCCGCAGCGCGAATCCTATTCACGCTTCGTCGATGTGCCGATGGGGATCAACCCTATTGCCATCTTTGTTAAAAAAGGACGCGAGTTTCCATTCGAAAAATGGCCCGATCTGAAGGGGAAACGGTCCGGCGTCGTGAATGGCGTCAGCATGGGGGCAGAATTTGATACGTTTCTCACCACGCAAACCAAGTTAGAAGCAGTGAATGAACCTGTGCTCAATCTTCGCAAGCTCGAAGCGGAACGGATTGACTTTACCCCTCTTGGCCTAGAGGCAGGACTACTGCAAATCAAACTTTACGGTTTTGAGGGCAGCATTGTCCCTCTCCCCAAATCGGCGCTCGAAGGAAAACTGTATATTTCGATTTCAAACAAAGCGACCGATTTGCACAAACAGATTCCCGAGGTCGAAAAATATCTGTCGCGCTCCAGTTATGCACAAGAACTATCAAAATCGCTGAAGCTGCATCGTGAGCAGTATGTGCATGAGGCCACGTCGAAAGGACAAGTGAAATAAGTCTACACCGTAGACCAATTTGGATACACGTGAAAGGAAGCCATCTCGGGCCTGCGATGCTTCCCGTAGTTCGCGTACGGGTGCACATCTCGACCCAACCTGACCTCCCTTACACGCGCATTCAAACCGCTCTAGGCCGCTTTCACGCTCAAGCAATCGCTCTAAACGCCTCCTTCGATTACCTCACCATGCCAGCAGCCGTTCACCTGCCCGGCGATAACAATACATTCCCCATCGCCAGGCGCAGCAATCACCAGTTCTCCGTCAGCATCCCAAACACTGCTTCGCCCTGCAGATGCCCATCCGCCAGTCGTTCCACTGTGGTTGGCCATGATAACGGGCATGCTATGGTCCCGAGCATATTGTTTCAGCAGCCCAGTATCTACGTCATAGCCATTGCGGCTGATCAGAACACTTGCTGCATAAATGGAAGCGCCACTTTCTGCAGCGTGTTTAGGGTGACTGGAATGCGTGATATCCGCGCAAACCGCCATGGCCACCTTTGTCCCTTGGATATCCCAAAGCACGCCGCTGGTGCCGGCAACGAATACTTCTGCTTCGCCTGCATGCAAATGCTGTTTACAGTAAACGGCCTGTCGTCCATCGGGGAAAAATGAGAGCGCAGCGATATGCAAAACGCCACGCTCTCCCACATACGGTGCGCCCACAATAATGGTGACGCCTAAGTCCTGCGCCTGTGTACGTAATGCATGGAGACGAGCGTCGTTATCGGTGACATAGGTGTCACGCGCAAGTCCAAGCGCATATCCGGTAAGGGAAAGCTCAGGAAAGAGCACAAATTTTGCGCCATGCTTGGCAGCCGTTTTAACCAGCGCCGCATGCCGCGTCACATTTTTGGGAATATCTCCCTTAATCGAAATCGATTGAATGGCGGCATATCGTTGATCCTGATACAGCGCTGTTTTCGGCCGACAAAGCCCCTCTTCCATTACGCATCGTTCTCCATAAAAAAACGTCCCCCAGTCTACCCCCCGTTATTACAGGAACAAGGCCGTCATAAAGACGACAAGTACCACTCGAGACCGGCGCCCAGGATGGGCGATACGATACACAGAACCTTAATAGTTATAAAACCCCCTCTTCGCCTTCCGTCCCACATATCCTGCATCCACCATATCGCGCAGCAGCGGCGCTGGCCGATACTTGGGATCATTGAATTCGCGATACAGCACTTCCATTACCGCAAGACAGGTGTCGAGGCCAATCAAGTCAGCGAGCGCGAGCGGTCCGATCGGATGATTGGCGCCGAGTTGCATGCCTGAGTCAATCTCCTCCGCTTTGGCAAGGCCTTCCTGTAATGTGAAGACCGCTTCGTTGATCATCGGCACGAGAATACGATTGACCACAAAGCCAGGGGAATTCTTTACCGCAATCGGTGTTTTACCGACGCGATGCGCAAGCGCTTCAGTCACTGCATAGGTCTCATCGCTAGTCTGGATGCCGCGAATAACCTCCACCAATGCCATCACCGGCACCGGGTTGAAGAAATGCATACCGACGAATTGATGCGGACGCGACACCTTGCTTGCCAGCTTAGTAATCGAGATCGACGAGGTATTAGTGGCGATGATGGTGTGGGAGCGCACAAGGCCGTCAATGTCCTTCAGGATATTCTGCTTGAGATCGAGGTTTTCGGTAGCGGCTTCGATGATGAAGTCAGCATGGGCGGTGGCACTCAGGTCCGTCGTCCCTTGAATACGCGAAAGAATGGGTTGTTTGTCCGCCTCCGCCAACTTGTCCCTTTTGATAAGGCGATCAAGATTAGCCGATATCGTATCGATGCCGTGCTGCACGGCGGTACCGTTGACGTCGCACATCACAATCTTGATGCCGGCTGTCGCGCAAACCTGCGCAATACCGTTGCCCATTTGGCCGGCGCCAATGATACCGATGGTTTGAATGTCCATGATTGTCCTCCGATCCTGGTAAAACGTTTAATGAGATCCTTTGCCGATACTGCGAAATAGCAAGAAGCGAAGTTCGACAACTAGGGAAGATAAAAGAATCCCGCGCAGCGAAGGAGGACAATTTATTATTTTCTAGTTTGATGTAGAGGCAATGAGGCCTCAAAGAGGCATGAAGCTTCAGCAAAATAAGTTAAAAAAATCAAAAGCCATTGCATTCATTCGTGAAATCGACAATAATGCAAATACGAATTGTTCTCATTTATAAAATAAGGTAATGCTATTTGCATTGTGCGCCCGCATTTTCTGCTTCCGCGTTAGATACCCTGCCCGGCTGCGTGCTTCCTGAGAACAAGAATCCAGAATTTCACCCGCTGTCCGCCATTCTTCCCGGCTTGACAGAAACTGGATATTAATTGCCTGAGACAGGAGCGTGAATGACTACCCGTGGACTTCCATCCGCCCTATTCAATACTAACGACGTACGCGTCTGCGTCGCGATTCCGGCATGACGGCAGCAGGAAATACCATGCGCGCTACGCTACGCGACGTGCCAGCCGTGAAAAGATGGCAGCTGTTCAAGCGCATTGGCCCCCTCGGCACGATCATCCTGCTGCACGTCGGCTTCTTCTACGCCTTGCAGAGTGGTTTGCTTCGCCAAGCAACGGAGGCATTGCCGGAAGAAGTCTCCGTTACTTTCATTACGCCGCAGCCGCAGCGTGCGCCGGAACCACCAAAGCCGCAACCCGCTGAGCCAAAGACTGTGCCAGTGGTGAAAAAAGCGGTCACGCCTCCTCCTGTGCCAGTCGTGAACACTACACCGTCGCCGAAGGCGATCACGACCACACCGGTGCCACCTGCTCCGGCGCCGGCGGAAGCAGCTCCACCTGTCGTCACAGCACCACCTGCGCCACCTGCTCCACCCGTAGCTGCTGTGCCGAAGACCGTTACCTTCGATACCAAATGTTCGATGCCAGATCCAATCTATCCATCGGCTTCCAGACGCATGGGAGAGGAAGGCGAAACGGTGCTGCGCATGCTTATCAACGAGAAAGGCCGCCCTGAGCGCGTTGAGGTACAAAAAAGCAGTGGATTCCCACGCCTTGACGAGGCGGCGCGTCAGGCGGCGTTGCGCACAATCTGCTCGCCCAGTATGGAAGACGGCAAGGCCGTCCCCGTCTACGCCCGCAAACCAATCACATTTCAATTGGAATAAGACTTCAAGGAACCATCATGCAACCAAGCCCATACGGACTCGAAACACTCTGGACCCAAGGCGACCTCGTCACCAAAGGGGTTGCCTTCTTGTTGATCAAAATGTCGATCGCTTCTTGGTATGTGATCATCACCAAGGCATTGCAACTGTGGCGCTACGGGCGTGCCGGCAAGGCTGCCGGTCATGAATTCTGGGATACCACCAGCATCAACGAAGGACTGGCTTCGCTCGGCAAAGACAATCCGTTTGCCGACATCGCTCAGGCAGGCGTTGTCGCCATGCGCCATCACAATGCACATAAGGGGCACCTGCACGATCAGCTGTCGGTGAGCGACTGGGTCACGTTGTCGCTGCGTCAGGCCATCGACGAGGCGTCCGGCAAGCTGCAGACCGGCATGGCGGTGTTAGCATCGGTCGGGTCGAGCGCCCCCTTCGTCGGTTTGTTTGGTACCGTCTGGGGGATCTATCACGCGTTGGTATCGATCGGTACGGCAGGCCAGGCCAGCATCGACAAAGTCGCCGGCCCGGTGGGCGAGGCGTTGATCATGACCGCACTTGGCCTTGCAGTCGCGATTCCCGCCACCTTCGGCTATAACGCACTGGTGCGTGGCAATAAGGCGATCATTGCCAGATTGAACAAGTTCGGTTTTGACCTGCATGCGCTATTCGTTACCGGCGCCCGTGCCGAGCTTTCCGACAATGAAGGCGGCGCAAAACTCGTCGCCATTCGTGGTCAGCAAGGGAGCGCATAATGGCGATGGGTTCTCTTTCCGATTCGGAAGACGATTTCAATCCGGAGATCAATACCACGCCACTGGTCGACGTGATGTTGGTGCTGCTGATTATTTTCATCATCACCGTACCGGTCATGAACCACAGCGTAAAGTTGGATCTGCCACGTGCCACCAGCCAACCGAACGAGACCAAACCGCAAAACATCAACCTGTCCATCGATGCCCAAGGTAAGGTGTATTGGAACAACGAGGTGATTGATGCAGACCAGTTGAGGGCACGCATTGCCGAGGCCGCACAAAAGACGCCACAACCGGAATTGCACCTGCACGCGGAGCGCACCACGCAATATGAAAAGATCGCGCAAGTGATGGCTGCAGCACAGTCAGGAGGACTCGGAAAAATCGGGTTCGTTACCGATCCTCAAAGCAAATAAGTTTTTTACCAATCAGCCGGCCATTCCTCCGAAGCATCCGATGGCGTAAGGTAGTGGGAGTGATGATGTACTCACCAGAGCGCTGAATACGGTCACCGTGGAACCAACCGATAAGGCCACGCCCCCTGCATGTAAGCGCAGTGGGCGTGCAGTCTTCCTCACTAGAGTGGTTTGAATACGCGTGAAAGGGTACATCTCGGGCCTGCGATGCATGCGCATTCAAATTGCTCTAGTTGCGCAAAACGCATCTCTCACCGGTAGTCTGGCTAACCTACGAAGAATGCGCCATTAGGGCTCTCTTCTCAGCTCCTTCAGCTTGATAACAAACTGACCATCTACTGGCGGAGGCTCAGCTGACCCGCAACCACCGCACGCTCCACAGCCGCTAGAACACCTAGACGCTTCCTGGTCCGCAACAACAAAGTACGCTGCGAGGCTGTTCCATCCGAGGCAAGTTACCACTCCCGCCATCCACGTACGCGCAGCGCGCTGCATCGCCTTAGGCATCGAGCGTTTCACTACGACGCCAAACGCAGAGGCGACAATGAGCCCAACAATCCACTCTTGCATCATGCGCCTCCAAGCAAAAGACGGCTAACCTGATAGGTGATGAACGAGCACGCATAAGCCAACGCAAACATATACACAGTCATAGCCAACACTGGCAGCCAGGAATTGGTCTCGCGTCGGACAGTCGACAACGTGGAAATGCACTGCGGCGCAAATACATACCAGGCCAGCAATGACAATGCCGTCGGTAAGCTCCAGGTTGCGACGATCATCGGCGTCAATGCTGTCGCCAGCGCATCGTCCGTCGCCGACAACGCATAGACGGTGCCGAGAGCGCCGACCGCTACTTCACGCGCAGCCAACCCGGGAATGAGAGCAATCGCGATCTGCCAGTTAAAGCCAATCGGCGCCACCAGCGGCTGTAATAGTTGTCCGATCTGCCCGGCGAAGCTGTACTGGATCGCCGGTCCTATCGCACCTGCCGGGGCTGCCGGAAACGTAGAGAGGAACCAGATCAGAATCATCAGGGAAAGGATGATGGTGCCGACGCGGGTAACGAAAATCTTTGCACGCTCCCACAGGCCAAGGACAAGATTGCGCAGGTTGGGCCAGTGGTAATTGGGCAGCTCAAGCATCAGCGGCTGATAACGGCCCTTGCCTATCGTCCACTTGAAGACATAAGCGACCGCCATCGCCGAAATGATGCCGGCCACATACAGACCAAACAGCACCAACCCCTGTAGGTTGAAGAGGCCAACCGAGCGTTCCGGAATAAACGCGCCGATGACCAGCGCATACACTGGCAGGCGCGCGGAACACGTCATCAACGGTGCGATCATGATTGTGGCCAGACGATCGCGCGGGTTTTGGATGGTGCGGGTAGCCATGATGCCCGGAATAGCACAGGCAAAGCTGGACAGAAGCGGAATGAATGCACGCCCTGACAAGCCGACACTCCCCATCAGGCGGTCAAGCAGAAAGGCTGCCCGTGGCAAGTAACCAGAGTCTTCCAGCACCAAGATAAAGAAGAACAGAATCAGGATCTGCGGCAAGAAAACCAGCACACTGCCAGCACCTGCAATGATGCCGTCCACCAGCAGGCTGCGTAGCAAGCCGTCCGGCATAGCAGCTTTTACTGCTTCGCCGAGGGCACCGATGCTACGCTCAATCAAATCCATCGGCGCTTCCGACCAACTGAACACGGCCTGGAAAACCAGGAACAACACAGCGGCGAGGATCAGATAGCCCAATACCGGATGCAACACAACGGCGTCAATGCGATCACCGGCCAGGTGTGCATTGCCCTCGCGTCGAATCACCGCGTCGAGGATACGTCGTACTTTATGCTGGGTCGCCTCAAGCACATCATAATTGCCTTGATTGAACGCCTCTGTACCGCCTGCCTGGGCACGCTGAGGCTGTGCAGCCAGTTGGTCGAGCTGAGCAACGAGTGCTTCCGAACCGCCGGGTTTGACCGCGACAGTCTCGATCACTGGAATGCCAAGCTCCGCCTGTAACCGTGCCGTATCGATAATCAGGCCGCGCTTCTTGGCCACATCCATCATGTTCAACGCCAACACTGCTGGACGCTGCAAGCGTAGGACTTCCAGCACCAGGCGCAGGTTCAAGCGCAAGTTGGTGGCATCGGCGACCAGCACAATCACATCAGGAAGTTTTTCGTCCGGCTGCCTGCCGAACAACACGTCGCGTGTGACGGCTTCATCGGGCGTCATTGCATTCAGACTATAAGCGCCGGGCAAATCGACGACCTTGTAGGCACGGCCAGAGGCGGCCGAGGTAAACTGCCCTTCCTTGCGTTCGACCGTCACCCCTGCGTAATTCGCCACTTTTTGCCGAGCACCGGTCAGACGATTAAACAGCGCGGTCTTGCCGCAATTGGGATTACCGACCAGAGCGAGGTGCAATGGTTTGCTTGTATTCATGGTGTGTGGATTGTGGCTGAATGAGCAGCGGCCGGCTCGACGTGAATCATCGAGGCCTCATAGCGCCGCAATGCAAAAGTGGTGTTACCGATGCGAACTGCAATCGGGTCACGGCCGGGAAAAGATTCGGCAACGATACGGACCGTTTCACCGGCGACGAAGCCGAGTTCTAGCAGACGGCGTTTCATCGCCGCTTGCCCTTCGTCATCGACGTCCGTCATGCCGATGACCCTAGCGGTATCCCCTTTTTTCATATGACTAAGATAGACCGCTTCGTTCTTGTTTACGTGGTCTGATGGTACTGACATGGTCGCTCCTGTGAGAATTCCATCCGGCGTTATTCTCTTTTCAGGTCGCGGAAGTGCAATGTACGGGGAATGGCGATGAACCTTAACGCTTCATCTCAACCGTTCGCCTACAAAGGGAAAGGGGCCGCCAACAGCCGCTTGAAAGATGGTCGACATGCACAAAGACAGAGATCTTCTTCGACAAAACCCACGCCTTCAAAGAGATAGCGGCAAGTATACGATATTAATGAGAATAATTCTCATTAATCTCTTTCAATCGAAGAAACTTACATCGGCATAACTCAATGGCTTTCTGAAAATGTCGCAGAGAGACTACTCCCTACCTGCGGATACTTGCGCTGGATCTGTACCATCCTGCAATAATCCGAGTGCCTCGTATTCGTCCAGTTTGCGATAAAGACTAGACAGACCGATGCCCAGCTTTTGTGCTGCCGCGCGTCGATCGCCGCCAGCCTCGGCAATCGCCTTGAAGATCACCGCGCTCTCGAATCGTCTTACCTGCTCGCGCAAACTGTCGCCGGATTCCTGGAGCGCCACGCCGTTCTTGCCGACAGGGGCAATACGCGCAATTTGCGGTGGCAAGTCGGCGCGGCTGATGCGCCCCTCATCCGCCAGAATCAATGCACGATCCACCACATTTTCCATCTCTCGCACGTTGCCAGGCCAATCGTAAGCAATTAGGATCTCCTCGACATCCCGATCGATGGAGAGGTTGGCCGCATTACTTAAACGCTTCGCCCCCCGTTGCAGCAAGAACTGCACGAGTCCAGGAATATCCTGACGGCGTTCACGCAAAGGCGGTGCATGTACATGGAAAACGCTCAGGCGAAAGTAGAGGTCTTCACGGAACCGTCCATCCCCCACCATCTGGCTCAAGTCACGATTGGTAGCAGCGACGATGCGCACGTCAGCGCGCCTAGCTTGTTCACCACCGACCGGGCGCACTGTCTTTTCCTCGATTACATGGAGTAACTTGACCTGCAGCGCCAGCGGTAATTCGCCGATTTCGTCGAGAAAAATGGTGCCCTTGTCTGCCTCCAGGAACAGCCCCTTGCGCGTCTTGTCCGCACCGGTGAAGGCGCCTTTCATATGACCGAACAGTTCACTCTCCATCAAGTTTTCTGGAATGGCACCGCAGTTGACCGGAATGAAAGGCCCTTCGGCACGCAGACTGTTCTGGTGAATCTGGCGTGCGATCACGCCTTTTCCGGTACCGCTTTCGCCCGTGATCAGCACCGTGCTGTCGGTCGGGGCGACCTTGGCGATCAAGCGCTCCAGTTCTTTCATGGCAGGCGAGGCAAAGGCGAACAGCGGCTCGCGCGAACCGAGAACAAGAGTGCGCAACATGCGGTTTTCGGAATGTAGCCGACGCAAGTCGCGCACTTTCATCAGCCGATGCAGCACCTCCTCATTGCGCACGGGTTTGATCATGTAATCCGATGCACCGGCCTTGATTGCCTCAATCGCCGTATCGACGGATGCGTAAGCGGTCATCATGATGAAGCTGGTATCGATGCCGGCAGAACGCGCCCGACGTACCAGTTCAATGCCGGTGAAGTCGGGCATCTTGATATCACTGATAGCAACATCGATATCCCCTTGCGCAAGTCGTTCCAGGGCCTCGCCACCGCTTGCAGCCTGGCGCACGTTACAGCCAGACTTTCTCAAATGGGCAACCAGTACCTGTCGTATTGCTGGCTCGTCATCGACGACCAGGACTTCCAACGATTTCATTGCTGTGTCGTTAGGTAATTTCAATGCTTCTACCGTGGTTTTCATGAAAAGATCGCACAAGGATAATCCCAATCTTCCCTCTTCCGCTAGGAAGTTGGGCGTAGATATCCGTCCCGTCATGGAATATACGGGCATGCACCCTTTCAATCTTTTTCCCCTGACGTGCATGACATGAAGTAAAGGTAACCACCACATGCGCCATTATTGCGAATCATTATCATTTGCAATAGACTACAGCTTTGAACATTACTGTCTTTTAACAATAAAAAGGATCCTGTATGTCAGCATTCGCCTTACAACGGTCGGCTGCCGTATTGCTGTTAAGTACCTGCCTCTTCGCCGGCACGGCGTACGCAGGGGTCGAGCCGGCGGCCGTGCTGACCAACTATGCCAATATCGTGCATGCCACTTATGCTGACTCGCTGCAGGCAGCCAAGGCGTTGCAGCAAGCGGTTGACGACTTTATCGCTGCACCAAACGCCGCCCATCTGGAAGCGGCCCGCAAGGCATGGCTTGCTGCGCGTGAGCCGTATGGTCAGACCGAGGTGTTTCGCTTCTACGGGGGTCCGATCGATGACGCTAAAGATATCGAAGGACGCATCAATGCATGGCCGTTGGACGAGGCCTATATCGATTACGTCAAGGGCAAGGCAGACAGCGGCTTGATCAACAAGCCGAAAACGCCATTGACGATTGACAGCCTTATCAAGCTGAACGCCAAAGGCGGTGAAGCCAATGTCGCCACTGGTTACCACGCAATCGAGTTTCTGCTATGGGGCCAAGACTTCAACCAGAAGGGCCCGGGCGAGCGTTCGCACACCGACTTCATCGACGGCCAGGGCAAGAATGCGGATCGGCGGCGTCAGTACCTCAAACTGGTGACTGATCAGGTCGTGGCTGATTTGCAGTATCTGACGAACCAATGGAGTGATGGCCAAGCGAATTACCGCGCAAAGTTTTTAAAGGAAAAGCCCGAGGCGGCTCTGCGCAAAGTGCTGACCGGTATTGCCGTGCTTTCCAGTGCCGAACTGGCCGGCGAACGGATCCAGGTCGCGCTCGACAACCAGGATCAAGAAGACGAACACAGCTGCTTCTCCGACAACACCCATCGCGACATCATCACCAACGCATTGGGTATCCGTAATGTACTGATGGGCGAATACAAGCGTATCGACGGCAGCATCGTGAAAGGTCCTAGTATCAAAGACCTGGTGGCAGACAAGGATGCAAAACTGGCGGATAAACTCGCCGCCGATTTCAGCGCAAGCGTCACCGTAGCAGAAGCAATCCAGGCCCCATTCGACCAAGAGATCATCGGCAAGAAAGACGCGCCAGGCCGCAAACGCGTGCAAGCCGTGATCGCCGCATTGAAGAAGCAGACGCAGACTTTGGTGGAAGGTGCCCGTGTGTTGGGCATCAAGAAAATGTCCGTCGATCTGCCGCAATAATAAAAGGCAATGACTGCCCTTCATTAATTAATCGGTGGCACTGTACAGCCGCTCCCTCTTCGCCATCCGTTGTTTTTCAATGGGTGGCATTTTGTTTTAATGGATGACCATGCATAAGGTATTTTTACGCCGTCCGCTAATGACTGCATTGACCGCGGGACTTGCCCTCTGCTCCGTCGGCTTTGCCTCACAGTTTGACTGGAGCAAACCGGAATCAGGTGAAGACATGTCTGGCGGCGATACCACGGTATTCGAAACCAACCGTCGCGCCTTTTCGCTGCCGGCGGCCAACATGTCACTGGACCGTCGCAGCGATTTCGCTGTCGGCCATTCCTTCTTCAACATGCCCTGGGTCGAGCCGCCCTCATCTACCCGCGCGCGCGACGGCTTGGGACCGCACTTCATTGGCCGCTCCTGCACCGCCTGTCACACGCACGATGGTCGTGCACAACCGCCGGAAGACGGCGAGCAACCGATCGGCCTGCTGCTACGTCTGTCTGTGCCGGGGCGAGACAAGTATGGTGGTCCCGTGCCGGAACCGACCTATGGCGGCCAGTTCAACAACCAGGCAATCGATGGAGTCAAACCAGAAGGCAAGGTAATTATTACGTATGAGGAGATATCAGGCCGCTTCTCTGATGGTACGCCCTACACCTTGCGCAAACCCAACTACCGTTTCACGGATCTCGGCTTTGGCCCGATGCACGCGCAAACGATGGTATCGCCACGCATTGCCCAGCAAGTGATCGGCCTCGGGCTGCTGGAAGCGATTCCCGAACAAACGATTTTGTCTCTTGCCGATCCGGACGATCGCAATGGTGACGGCATCTCCGGCCGCCCCAATCAAGTATGGGATGCCATCACAAAAACGAAAAGACTTGGCCGCTTCGGCTGGAAAGCAAACACACCGACGGTCGCACATCAAACGGCTGGCGCTGCCAACGGCGACATGGGAATCACTTCGCGCCATTTCCCTGCCGAAGAATGCATGCCTGTGCAGAAAGACTGTCAAGCTGCGCCGCGCGGGGGAAAGCCGGAAATCAACGAAAAGAATCTGACCAAGCTGATCTTCTACACAGCTACTACTGCTGTGCCCGCACGGCGCGACGTGGGCGATCCTCAAGTGCTACAGGGAAAACAGTTGTTCCATCAATCCCAGTGTATCGCCTGCCATGCGCCGAAACATGTGACCGGAACCATGAAAGGATTTCCCGAGCTGTCGAAACAAACCATCCGCCCCTACACCGACCTGTTGTTGCATGACATGGGCCCCGGCCTGGCCGATAACCGGCCAGATTTTGAAGCGACAGGAAGCGAATGGCGCACACCACCGCTATGGGGGATTGGCCTGTTCGAAACGATCAATGGCCACACGACTTATCTGCACGATGGCCGCGCACGCAATCTGAGCGAAGCGATTCTGTGGCACGGCGGCGAAGCGGAACGTGCGAAGCAGAAATTCATCAATATGACAAAGGCCGAGCGCGAGGCGCTGCTGGCATTTCTCAATTCCTTATAGGCAGATCCATGCGTCGCCTGACTCTGAGCTTGTTGACTGTCGCTTTCAGCTCCTCGCTATACGCGGCAGATCAAGTTGATGTGCTTGCCCAACAAGCGCCCAAACAGGCGCTGTTGCGGCACTGGGCCGAAGACGTGCTGCTGCCTCTGACCCAGGACTTCGCAACCGCTGCAGACAAGCTTGCCCATGTCAGTCAGGCATTTTGTTCTGGGCATCGTGACCTCGGCCAAGTACAAGCCACATGGCGCGACACCCAATCAGCATGGCAAGCGCTGGAAATGCTGCAGCTCGGTCCGACCATCGAACGCCGGACACAACGCCAAGTGAATTCTTGGCCCGTGCGCCCCAAACTGCTTGCCCCTTTGCTCACCGACAGCAGCACTATCGATTCAGAAACGATAGAAGCACTGGGCGCAGCAGGAAAAGGATTGCCGGCGTTGGAATATTTACTATTCGCGGAAAACAAGGACAAGGCAGACGAGGCGCGCAAGAAGTCGCTTGCCGCTGCGCATTGCAATGTACTGCAAGCACTTGCGGCCCACGTCAAAAGCGAAGCGGAAGGATTGGCGACGGATTGGCGCGCACCGAACGGCGGGTTTGCGCGTCAACTGGCTGAAGCGGGACAACATCCTGAGAACAGTCCCTTCGCCACCAGCGACCAGGCATTGAGCGACGTCGTGAACCTGCTCATTGCCGGCATCGATGCCGTCAAAGTTCGCAAGATAGGTAAAGTTCTGGAAAAGAGCAGCAGCGATGGCGCAGCGCTTGAACGCATCGAATCCTGGCGTGCCGGCACTTCGCTCGATCATATTCGCGACAACCTGCGCGGCTTCGAAAAGCTGTTCTTCGGCACAGGCGCGAATGGTATTGGCCTCGACGATTATCTGACAAAGATAGAACGGCCCGGCTTGGCGCGCATCGTGCGCCAGGAGCTAGATGCGGTACAACAAGCGTTGGCGGCCATCCGCCCTCCCCTGCAGAATGCCGTCCTTACGCAACGCAAGCAAGTCGAAAACCTGCACAAAGCACTCGGCCGGCTCCAGCATTTGTTGGAAACCGAAGTGGCGGACGCATTGAAGGTCGATTTGGGATTCAATGCCAATGATGGAGATTGACAAGCCACTACTTGCGAATCGCGGCGGCCTGCCCCGCCGTGATTTTATGCTTGCCGGCCTGGGCGCCTTACTCCTGCCCTCGACAGTTCAGGCAGCGTCCTCTCGCCTCCGACTGCTATCCCCCCTTAGCCGAGCCGGGCAGCACTTTGCTGCCTGTTTCGCCCCTGACGCCACGGAACCGCAACTGACGGCATTGCCGATGCGAGGCCATGGATTGCTAATCGATCCACGCAACACCAATGAAGCATTGATCATTGCGCGCAGGCCTGGCACACAAGCCATCAAACTCGATCTGACAAACGGACGTGTTCTGCAACAATGGGAGGCCGAAGAAGACCGGCATTTCTTCGGTCATGCATGCTATAGCGCGGATGGTCATCTTCTCTTCGTCACGGAAAACAATATTGAAACCGGCCAAGGTTTGGTGACCGTGCGCGGTGCAAACGATTTTCGTGTTCTTGCCGAATACCGCTCCCATGGCATCGGGCC
>CBHCMF010000114.1:0-14362 GCA_965974465.1 uncultured Noviherbaspirillum sp. | reverse complement strand
TTGGGTAATTCGGCTGAGTGATCATGAGATTCCCCGTATAGCTGTAGGCGCGTTAGCCAAGATGCGGCACAGAATGAAAAGTAGATCTTGTGCCGTACCAGCGCCTTAACTCGAGACATCTTTTAACACTTGGCCATAACCGGAATAAAGGTTCTGCGGCGGTATGACCCCTTGGTGCATCATGAGTTGATGTATTTTGGGGAGATGGTAAAAAGGTGCGCGAACGTATTGATGGTGTTCGATATGGTAATGAATACAATGCGGACCAAAGAAAAAGGTCTGCCAGCTCGGGCGCACGATGGTTCTCGCATTTCGGATTTGATCCTCACCTGGCGGATAGCCGGCGTGCTCAGTAATGGCTCGCACTCGAGCAAAGAACTGCAGAAACGTCAGCGCTGGCAGGATCCATAAGCCAAAATACAAGCCAACATGATCAATGGCAGCAAGAATGCCAACCATGCAGCCGTTTGTAATGAGTAGGGACGCAATAACTAGACCTGGCGCTTGCGGAATGTCGGTGCTCTTTGCCATCACTGCGCGATGTTTTCCCGTGACGAAATCCCGGATGCTCAGGAAATAGGAAATGCTAGTGATATCTTTGAAAAGCCGCCATATCAGTTCCCTTTTGGGAACGGGATAGTCCCCGATGCCGAATACCGTGGCGACAGGATCGTCGTTTTCCATGGGGGCGCGGTGATGCTGCAAATGTCCCTTACGGTAGGTATACATCGAAAGCATGAGGGGCGCTGCGGTGAAGACTTGTCCTATGATGTCATTCAGCTTCCGATTCGGAAGGAGAATGCCGTGGGCACTTTCGTGCATCAGAACGGCTAGTGCCAGCTGGGTGCGGGCTATGAATATCGCCGCTACAAGGTAGGCAATGGGATGCGGAAAATAAATCGCAAAGGCAAAGCAGCAAATGATCAATGCCCAATCCAGTCCAAGAGCTGCCATCGAGCGCAATGGAAGAATTCTAGTCAGTTCATTAGGCAGTTGATTACTCATGGATTTTGACGCTTGCATCTCGGTTGCCGGCATGTTTTGAAGGAATAATCGAGGCGGTCAATGCTGACGGGCCAGCGTGGCAAGCACGGAGACCCAAGTTTGCAAGCGTACTGCCGCGCGTGAATGACCTTCCTTTGAAGTTTTAGTCGTTGCAGTGCCAAGGAGTTGCCTGCAAGCGGCATTTACTGCCTGAGCAAACGCGAGCGGATTATTACGCCATACAACTGTATGCAAAGGCAACGCTAGTTCGGCCGCCCGTGCAGCATTGATTTGCTGTTCGGGTTGTTCGGTAAGAATCAGTAGGATAGGCCGTTGATAGACCATTGCTATCGATAGCGCAGCCATACCGGGTGCGGAAACGATTAAATCACTGTTTGCAGCGTGACGCACCCAATCCTGATCATGCGGGAGCCACCCAGGGCGGCGTGCATATCCTTCCCCGACTAAATGTAGGCCCACTTCGGCCGACGCAAATCCTCTTTCAAGCGCATCAGCAAGCGCGGGGTCACGAAAATGAGGGTTTAGATAGATCGCGACGCGTTTCTTTTCTGTGTCTTCATGCTAGGCATCCGACTGTACGACAGCAACAGGCGTTGGCAAACGATAATTCCCCTTGTGGTAGCCTACGGGTTAAGGATAAGCAAAATCATGCTCCAATCGTGCGCGACTACGGTTAATCTGGAACGATACGATGCTTCCAAAGAGCGATGCAATCCATTTAGGCAGCCGCCCCTGAAAATTCGTTTGCAGCGCGTGTCGCAAGCTTGCTCCATACACGTGAACGACCTTGTTCCGCCAAGGTGGCAAACATCCCATGAACAATAGCGCTGGGTGAAATGAATCATTGATGACCAGGTCCGCCTCCCGTATGTGAGGGTGGAGACGGAAGATGTCACGCAACATACGGGAGGGGCGGAAAATGTAGGCCGCCACATTGGAGTCGGTAGCTTGGCGCATCATGTTCTGTTGCGCGTCAAACTGTACTGCGTAATGGCGAGAAAGTACCGGCGCCTCGACGCCGAATTCAGCGAGAAATCGGCGTCCCTCCTCTGATGTGGTAAGTACTTTTACATCTGCCCCGTTCTCCCGTAGCGCGTGGGTCAGCAGCTGAGCACGCATCAAATGACCGCGAGCATCGGCGGTTGCGAGATAGACGATGCGCATTGTTTAATCTGGTAGAAGTGACTTGCGTGGAAGGAGGCGCAGTGCGACGCCTGCCATATACATGCCTATCGCACCCGTGACACCGTAGGAACGGTCAATGGCCCTGATGTCATTCAAAAGCGCGCCGAGTACCTCATATTCGTGAGGTTCGACAATCTTTTCCAAGGTGTGGCGGCAAAGTCGAACATGCCGCGCTTCATCTCTGAGTACGTCCGACAACAGCCCATGTAGAGGATGCAAGGGACCGATCACTGCGCAATGGCGCTGCAGCACGCGTGTGGCCATCTGTTCTGCGCACAACCCGATGGCAAAGGCAGGTACCAAAACCCCATTGGAAAAATTTGCTGCATATTGCTTGCCGAGCTGACGCCATTTCGCGATCTTGCGCCGGCTAAGCCAATCAGGCTGGCATGCCGTCGGCCCTTCGCCTCTCAGGCGAAGGGCGGCGGCAAATTCGCTGGCATGGCGCTGTTCCTCCATTAAATGCTGATCCATTTGCCGAACGAGCCAATCTGGCCGATTGCCGAGCAACTCGCGTTGTAATGCGAGTTCAGTGGCTTCTTCTCCGATTAGATACATTCGTAGTATCAAGCGTTCGCCGGCGATGCTTGCATGCAGATGGCGAAGTGCTGCCTGCTTGATTTCGTCGACCAGACGCGCTTGGAGGCGTGGCCAGCCTTTAAGGGCAGGAGCATCAAGGCTGGCGAACGGGGAAACCATGTTACGGCGTACCGATGTTGGCGTCGATCTGATGCCAGCCCAAGATCAAGCCAATGAAGCTCTGCTGTAAAAATGCTCGTGCGGCCGCCTCTGCGCCTGCAAACTCTTGTTGCTGATTACCATAGCGGATGAAGCCTTTACCATCCAAGGCGCCCACAATGAGCTTTTCATGCTTTTTAAAGCCTCGCTCGACCAAGGGCTTGATTAGCGACTGCCCCTCAACGCCGGCCAGGAAAAGCTCCCGTTGGGCAACTCGGTCAGGAATTTTTCCAGTCAATGCTTGAAGCTCGAATGCCCACGTGCCCTTTTTTAAGATAGCGTCGACGTTATTGGCTGATACCTCTTTGGTGTGAAATTGTGCACGCATCACCGACGCGGCGGCCTTCTTGACACCTACCGCAATCGTGATATCTGCGTCCTGGCCGTTTTTTGCGCGATTGTCGAGCACTTGAACCAGTGAACTGGCAAAGCGGGCGGAAAATGACGGATCGATCAAGGCAGTAATGATCTCGGAAGGTGTGAGCACCGTACGCTCGCCGTCCTGTTCTGCGATGTTGACCTGATACGGATCGATCTTTACATCGCTAAACTTCCCTCTCACCGGAGCATGTGTATGGTAGCTGGTGGACCATTTTTTGCCAGACTTGCTCAATACGAGATGAAAGCTGAGTGGTACACGCTTGCCATCACTCGCCTGTCCCGTTCCTTGCAACAGAACGTCACCGACAATTGTCTTTTTGCCGTAGCTCTTTGAATTAAGTAAATGAATCGTTCGCGAGGCAGTATCAAGGGAAGCGCGCGTATCGGCATCGTCCAGGGCGATCCGATTGCATTCTTTGGATTCTCCAGTCAGCGTATGCAAGGGACAGCCACTGTCCGACTGGAACAAAAAAACGCCTCGGCCGACAAATTCAGATGCATGTGCGGAAAGAAGGGGGCCTGCCAGCAGTAAGCCAAAAATGAATTGATTGGCCAAAAATCTACGGGATTTTGTCTGGTACATGAAATGGCTTTCTGGAGTAGTCAGGAACGATGGTAGGAAAGCGCTTGGGCATCAGCGTTAGCGGAACTGCGCATCCCAATGCCGCGGAACAGAGCACCTAGCATATCGACCGCTGAAAAACTGATGATAAGCGCCAAAGCACCGATCCGGCGCAGGCCGCGTACCGGAGGGAGATCTTGATGGTTAAGCGCGCGGACGCTGAACCAGAGTCGGGAAACAAGTACACAAAGCGGGCCGACAGGGCCGCTTTTTCCCAACCATTGCATGTAGCGAGGCAAATAGGCGCGCACCAAGTGAGGAGTGAGTCCATGGGTATCTTGGCCTCGAAGCCAGCGCAGTTTCAGCGCTTCAAAACGCGTATCAGGAAGTCGATGAACAGTATGTGCCTCTGCTGCGTAGTGCAAAGGCACCCCAGCTTCTTGCAGGCGCAGCCCCAACACTTGGCAATGTGCACGGTAGACGCCATTCAGCGCCTTATAGCTGTATTGAGCAAAAACGTCGCGTCGGAATACGACGTTATTCGCGTAGAAGTTGCGCGTCGCGCCTGACTGGAGCGGGCTCGGGAAGTACATGAAATCAATGGTCGTCAGCGCAGTGCCTACCAAGTCAGACGAGTAGCTTGTGCGCCCGACGACTATGGCAAGAGCGTTGCTTCGCTCAAGCGGCTTTAGCAACTCTTCAAGCCAAATTTGGGCAGGCATGCAGTCCGAGTCGGCGAACACGACATAGTCACAGCGTTGGGCGTCAGTGGCAGCAAATCCTAAATTCTTGGCATCGTAATAGCCAGTCGAAGAAGCAATTTGCACAAAGTCGATGCTGCGACCTGCGAGTTTGGTTAGCGCCGCACAATATTCATCACTGATTCCGTCATGCGTGATGACGACCTGCGCTAGTTCGGTAATCGGAATGCTTTGGCTAGCCAGCATGCGGATGACCCGCTGCAGGCTGGAAATCGTGCAGGCGGCCTGATCGCCCCCCCTCAAGTTGTTCGTTTCGAGCACTAGCGCAGTACGCGCGGCAATCCTATTTTTCATTCAAAAGTCCGAGGCGAAAGTGCTTTTGTGGGAAGCCCATCAAAGCTGATAAGAGCAGGGCCGTGCTGAAATAACAAATTATAAATGTTGTTATAATTTTTAACGAAATTCGGCGCAGATAGACATGCGCTCACTCGAACATAGAAAATCCGGATTTCGGCCAGTGTTTCTCGTTATTCTTACGTCTCACATGGCGCGCTTTACTTTGCAAGTCGTCGCAATAAGGAAGTTGCTCGTGTTCGTAGCGCATGTCATCAGGAATAGCGGAAGACCTCCCTTAAGAGCCACGCTATCCTTCTCGGTGGATTAAGAAGTCCGAAACCGGGCAACCTTGCATTTTAAGATCGCATGTCTTCCTCTTCCAGCGTGACACGAAAGCATTTCGTCATTGCGACGGTTGGTACCGCCGGCGATATCTTTCCCTTTCTAAATGTCGCGCTTGCCCTTCACCGGAGAGGAAACCAGGTCACGTTTCTATGTCCCGCTATTCACGAGGAGTTCGTCAAGATGACCGGGCTTTCCTATTTACTCCTTGGAACGAAAGAGCAATATCTATCCATCGTTAATAATCCTGATCTGTGGCATCCGCGCAAAGGAGTCGCATTGGTATTCAGATCGATCCACGAAGGAATTGATCCTTTTCTTGATGCACTCAATAAGATTTCAATGGAGGGAGAGTGCATCATTCTGGCGCACCCTCTCATATTGGCTGCCGCGGCCATTGCACAATCATTGGGGAAGAAATGCAAGATTGTGGCGCTTTATCTCGCCCCTTCAAATATACGAACCATCCATGATCCATGGACCATAGGGCCGGCAAAAATCCCGCAATGGATACCTCATAGTGCCAGAAAGTGCATATGGAAATTAATTGATTCATGGATTATCGATCCCGCCGCTTTGCCAGGATTAAATTCGACACGGTCAAACTATCACCTTCCGCCAGTCCGAAACTTCATTGCGCACTTGCATAGCGTTGTAGATCTATACGTATCGCTATTTCCAGAATGGTTTGCAAAGCCCCAGCCAGATTGGCCTAAACCAATGTTTAACGGGGATTTTCAGCTGTATGAACCTTGGCCTGACAGAACGGTGTCGCCCGAGTTAGAACAATTTTTAAGAGAAGGCGACCCGCCTATTGTGTTTACACCGGGGAGCGGGAATCGTCATGCGCAAAGGTATTTTGAAATGGCGGTCGCCGCTTGCGAGAAACTTGGCAGACGGGGCATTTTCCTGACTTCTTACCGTGAACAAGTGCCGTCACAAATAACGCGCACGATACTATGGCAGGAATTTATTCCGCTTCGGGCCCTGTTACCGCGAGTGGCCGCATTCGTACATCACGGCGGAATAGGAACCGTTGCCGAAGCTTTATTTTCCGGGACTCCGCAGTTGATTCTCCCATTGGCCCATGACCAGTTCGATAACGCCATGAGAGTACAGTCTTTGGGGTGCGGCGAAATCCTGATTACCTCACGTCTCCGGTTTCAGCCTTTCTTTAGTAAGCTCCAAGGGCTCTTATCATCAGGCGAGATTGCCCAACGTTGTAGCGCTGTTGCCGAAAATTTCAGACACAATCGAAGAGTTGACGAACTGTGTGATGTTGTCGAGTCACTGTAGAATCATTAAAACGGCGCTGACTATTAAAGACCGCAGGTGTAAAGAATACAAATGAAGTTAACCAGATTGATCTGTGTTCTGCCGTATTTATTTGCAAACCATGTGCATGCCGAACCTCCATCAGAAAACGTCGTTACTGCCTGCCTACAGGGTGAGACGATTGGGCAAGCAAAATGGATCGAGATCTCCACAAATGAAGTTAACTTAGACGACAATTTTCTTGAGGGCTACAAGGCCACGTTGTTTAAGGTGAATGGTCGACATATCGGGTATGCAGAAAAAGGCAGGCAAGCTGCATTGGTGTGGGACACATCTATCATTCCACTAAAGAATGCTCTTGTTCTTGGTAAGCCATCTAAGTTACCTACAGAGTTTTCCCCCTTGTTGGCAGATTGGTCTTTGATGAAGCAAGGGAGCCAGCGTTTTATGTGTGTCAATTTCAATTTCGATGGCCTTGGCCGTAGCGGCTCGTTCCAAAAAGTCCATGGCCTTTATTTGTTATCAATCCCCAAAAGCAAAAATATAAAACCCCCATTGTTTTATATAGTTAGGCCTATCCCTGCCAGGTAGGTCGGTGAAGGAAAAACATGGGCCGTCTGCTGATTCGGGTGATGTGGCCAACGTGTCCGACGACTTTTCGAAAAGTTTTTTCGGCTGTCTCAAGTCAAGTCGCCGTCGCTTTCATTTCATGAATCTCGTTGAAGTGAATGTGATGCCGTTTGGCTTTTATCCTTTTCCTTGATTAACGCGTTTTCCAAATGTATTTATTCCGATGACACCTGAAAGAGTTAGTATGCCACCCAGAAGCATCATCCCTGTGGGTTCCTCACCCAAAGTGACTAACGAAATAAGTAGCGACACAAGCGGTATCAGGTACATAAAAGGCGCTGCTCGGCTCATTGGATAGTGGGCTAATACGTAAGACCAGCTTATGTAAGCAATGGCAGCTGGTCCTAGCGCCAGGAACAGTAAAGCGACAACGGATGTCGGGGCTGCTTTCTCAAGTGCCGTCACACTTGAGAAAGCAAACGGCAGAAGGAACAAAGTGCCGGCCCAGATCACACAACTTGTTACTGCTAATGCGCTGTAACGCTCAAGTAGCGGCTTCTGAATAACGAACTGTATTGCTTGGCATATTGCGGCAAATAGCACAAGTGCAGCGCCATGATTGAAGACGAGGCTGCCCTGCCCAAACACCGCAAGCAGTTCAATCCCAACGAAGCTTAGCGCTATGCTGACTATTCCCCAGCGCGTCAAGCGCTCTCCACGCAATAGTACGCCAAGCAATACTGTAAACATGGGCGACAAGCTCATCAGGAAACTGGCGGTGCTAGCATTAATATGCATTTCGCCTTCATTTAACGCTAGGTTATAAGCAGAGATGCCTAACCCTCCGGCGAAGGCGATGCGAACCCAATCACGTCCCCGAGGCAGTGAAAGGCGAGTCGCTATTAAAAAGGCGGCAAGTGCTACCGATGCAATGGAGAAGCGAAGAAACGCAAGTTCGCTCGGAGAGAACGACATGAGTGCAATGCGAATCCCGGGAAAGGCTGAGGCCCACATGAAGACAGTTATCCCGATGGCCAAAGCAATGCGATATGTTTTTGGTTGTCCCCTTGTTTGCGTTCTAGTGTCCATTCATCCTCCGTGCAAAGATTAAAAGGCTATAGGGATGGATGTCACTGGGACAAGCGATAAAAAAACACGTAAGCTGTCAGAAAAATTCACAGATCAATGGTTATGCGACTCCCTCCTATGAAAGCATTAGCTGCGTTTGAGGCAGCGGCAAGGCTGGGAAGTTTCACCCGAGCCGGACATGAGCTATACCTCACACATGGTGCGATCAGCCGACAAATTGCAGCACTTGAAGAACACTTCAATCGACCGCTTTTTGTACGTCTCGCCAGAGGTGTGGCATTGACACAAGCCGGGTTGCATCTATACCAAACAGTGCAGGAAATGCTTTCCGGACTTGTTACGCTCTCGCGGGAACTGCGGGAAGAGCTGCCGATTTGTGATGTTCATATCAGCGTCACGCCTTCGTTCGGGGCGCGCTGGCTATTACCCCGCCTTCCTCAATTCAATGTCCGTTATCCAGAAATTACGGTCCATATGGATGCATCACTTTCATTGGCAGATATTGAGCGCACTAGGTTTGATTTCGCTGTACGGGATGGCATGGGAAAATGGGATGGCATGCAGGCTGAATTACTATTGAGGCACAAGCTTATGCCAGTATGTCGACAAGACCAGATCAAGCGTTTGGGTGCCATAAAAGGAGGGCGTTACGCATTGCCCTTACTCCACGATACTAATGATGCGCATTGGCGCTACTGGCTGCAAGAAATTGATCGTCTTGATGTATTGGAAAACAGTGACGGGATCGTTCTCAACGACTACAACTTGATAATTGAGTCTGTATTGAATGGCGTAGGAATTGCGATGGGGTATAGCGAATTGATTGCCGATTTTCTTGCAGACGGACGTCTTATTGCTCCGTTTGACATATATGTGGATTCCCCCCGTGCCTACTATCTGGTCAAGCCTGCCCACCGATTGCGTAAACCGGCTCAAATACTTTGGGATTGGATGTTGCTCGAGGCAAGGAATAAGTCAGTAACTGCAGAGCAGCTAGCCTGAGATCTAAAGCCTTCAGACCTTCCGTTCGACGGTAACTCACGTAACCTATAATTGTGCCGGCTATGCCAGTGACGGCGCCCACGACTCCTGTTATTGCAGCCGCGTAGGTGAGTCAGGCTGGTTCGGACAATTTGGTGCTCCTTCTGTGCAGGAGATGAGTGGCCTAACGCGAAGTTCAGTGGCGGTCAGTCAGCGAGTCTGGTTGACCGTCTACTGGTGCGGATTGTGTGCCCCTATTTTCGAGAATGAAGTCAAACACCTGACCAAGGCGTAGTTTAACTGGTTGCCCATTTCGAATGGGAGGTTTGAATTTCCAGTGAAGAATGGCATTGAGCGAGATTGCCGCGAGTGGGGCGGGAGGCGAACCAACAATTAACGGATTACTTACGGTTCCATCGCTCTCGACAACAAAAATAATCTTCACTTTCCCTTCAATGTTAGCCTTTCGAAAGCTATCAGGATAATTAGGGAGCGATGCGGTAATTACTTCCAGGGGGGAATCTAAGGGTAGCTTAATCTGAGTTTGTAGAGGGCCCTGAATAGATTTCTGTGCAGCTTCGCGTATAAGCAGTGGACCATCATAACCAATGCTGTACTCCGGCGGTTTTGTCGCACAACCTTGAGCAAGGATTAGAGGCAATAAGAGCAAAATTAAACGCATATTTTAGGGCTAACGTCCGATAAAGAAAAAGGCCCACGTTTTCACGTGGGCCTTTTTTATCTTCCAAAATTTGGAAAGATCATCTTCCGAAGGTTAGTAAACACTATGGTCGGAAGGTAATTATTCTGTGGGGTGGCCGATGGGACTCGAACCCACGACAACAGGAATCACAATCCTGGACTCTACCAACTGAGCTACGGCCACCACTGATGGGATTCGCTAGATAGTTCCTAGCGAGCCAGCAATTATACAAACTTCTGAAGAAACTGGCAAATTCAATGTGTTTCTTTATCGCGCTGCTTTATTTACTAACCCGGTTTTGCGTTCTCAGTTTGCATGACTGGCGGTTCCAATCCTAAAAGTCGGGAAAACGCTGTCTTGAGCGCTGTCTCGCTGCCCGTGGTGAATCCGGTAATGGCTCCAGGTCCTTCAATACGCAACAGCTCTCGGTCAGTCAGTAGGCGAACCAGTTGCCGTGCGATGGGTTCGCCGGTGTCCACGATGGTGACTGCTCTGGAGGTGAGGCGTCGTATAACCTCTTCCATTAAAGGTTGTACAAAAGGGTAGTGTGTGCACCCCAGCACTAGCGTATCGGCGCCTTGTTCGATTAGTGGTTCAAGGTAGCGGTACACGAGGGCGGCGGTGTCGGGGGATTGTAGCTCCCCTTTTTCCACTTGATCGGCCAGGCCGATGCAGGGTTGCGGGAGGAATTTCACCTTGGTGGTGGCGCTGATTTGTTCATGCAGCAGTTTGAATTTCTCGCTTGCCAGTGTGCTCTTGGTTGCCAATACGCCTACCGTGCCAGTCTTGGTTAAGGCAGCAGCCGGTTTCAAACCGGGCTCCACACCGACTAGCGGCATGGTGGGGTAGTGTTCGCGCAATGCCTTGATCGCTGCAGCGGTTGCGGTATTGCATGCCACTACCAGGGCTTTTACCTCGTATTGCATCAGGAATTCGGCGATGGCCAGCGAGCGTGCAGCGATTTCGCCGTCCGTCCTGCCGCCATAGGGGGCATAGCCGGAGTCGGCAAAGTAGAGCAACTGTTCATGAGGCAGCGATGCTCGAATATATTTCAGCACCGACAGGCCGCCGATGCCTGAATCGAAAATACCGATAGGCTTGTCTGACATGGAGAGAAGTTGGGCCGCAACAATGGGACTGCATGAGGGGCGGCCAAAAGTTGCCGGTCTTCCCATGCATCAAGTCGCTCATTTTACACTGATGCAACCTTGTCTCCAGGCATCTATATTACGGCAGGAAATTGCCAATTCTGCATTGAACCGAGCCATACGCGATGTACTCCTACATCCACGGCTGGGCCGCTTTGTGCCTTGGCTTTTTCTTCTTTAACTAGAGGCAATCTACGGAGAACAAAACCATGATCAGGCTGGCAATCATCATCGGTAGCACGCGTCCCGGACGTAAGGCGGACGTGGTGGGGCGCTGGGTGCATGACATCGCAAAGAAACGCAACGATGTCGAAGTGGAGCTGGTGGATATTCTGGATTTCAATTTACCGCTACTGGATGAGCCAGTGCCCCCATCGATGGGGCAGTACAGCAATCCGCACACGAAGGCATGGGCGGCGAAAATCGATTCTTTTGATGCTTTTGTGTTTGTCACGCCCGAATACAACCATGGCACTTCTGCTGCGCTCAAGAATGCGATCGATTATTTGTATCGTGAGTGGAATAACAAGGCAGCCGGTTTTGTGGGTTATGGCAGTGCTGGTGGTGTGCGTGCGGTGGAACATTTACGGTTGGTGATGGGGGAGATAATGGTGGCTGACGTACGAGCGCAGGTGATGCTGTCGCTATACACGGATTTCGAAAACTTCAGCACCTTTAAACCTGCGCCGCATCATGGGAAGTCGGTAGAGACAATGCTTGAGCAAGTGATTACCTGGGGAACGGCACTACAGAATGTGCGCAAGTAATTTTTCTATGGGATATTCGCTCTCAAGTTTGCTGTTGTTGGCAAGCATGGCGAGGGAAAAAGAAAAACGGGCCGCATGGTGCGGCCCGCTCTTGACGGTAGGACTTGATGCAATGCTTAGGCGGTGGTTACCGGAATCTTGCCCAGGCTCCCTGACGCAATACGCTCTGACCATTCTTTCGGGCCGGTGTTGTGTACTGAGATGCCGTTGGAATCAACAGCAACAGTTACCGGCATGTCCTTGACCTCAAACTCGTAGATTGCTTCCATGCCAAGGTCCGCAAAGCCAACGACCTTCGCGTCTTTGATCGCCTTTGACACCAAATATGCGGCGCCGCCGACAGCCATCAGGTAGGCCGATTTGTGTTTTTGAATCGATTCGATGGCGACCGGACCACGCTCGGCTTTGCCGATCATCGAGATCAGGCCGGTTTTTTCCAGCATCATGTCGGTGAACTTGTCCATGCGGGTTGCCGTGGTGGGGCCTGCCGGGCCAACCACTTCATCGCGTACCGGATCGACCGGGCCAACGTAGTAGATGACGCGATTGGTGAAATCGACCGGCAGCTTTTCACCCTTGGCTAGCATGTCTTGGATGCGTTTATGGGCGGCATCGCGGCCGGTCAGCATCTTGCCGTTCAGGAGCAACGTCTGGCCGGGATTCCACGAGGCGACTTCTTCCTTTGTCAGCGTATTGAGATCGATGCGCTTGGATTTTTCGGTGTCCGGGGTCCAGTGTACGTTCGGCCACTCGGACAGTGAAGGCGGCTCAATGTAGGCCGGGCCGGAACCGTCGAGTACGAAATGCGCGTGGCGGGTCGCCGCGCAGTTCGGGATCATTGCTACAGGTTTGGACGCAGCATGCGTGGGATGCATCATGATCTTGACGTCCAGCACCGTGGTTAGGCCGCCCAGGCCTTGCGCGCCGATGCCAAGTGCGTTGATCTTGTCGCACAGTTCGATGCGCAATTCTTCAGTTTTGTTTTGTGGGCCGCGTTTTTTCAGCTCGTACATGTCGATGTCTTCCATCAGCACTTCCTTGGCCATCAGCATGGCCTTTTCGGCGGTACCGCCGATGCCAATGCCAAGCATGCCCGGCGGACACCAGCCGGCACCCATGGTCGGCACGGTCTTCAGCACCCAGTCAACCAGTGAGTCGGAGGGGTTCAGCATCACGAATTTCGATTTGTTTTCGGAGCCGCCGCCTTTGGCTGCAAGTTGCACGTCGACGGTGTTACCTGGCACCAGTTCCATGTGCACCACTGCTGGCGTGTTGTCTTTGGTGTTTTTGCGCTCAAACTGCGGATCAGCTACCACCGAGGCGCGTAGCACGTTGTCCGGGTTCATATAGCCGCGGCGCACGCCTTCGTTGACCGCATCAGTGATCGAACCCTTAAAGCCTTCGAAGCGCACCTCCATACCGATCTTCAAGAATACGTTGACGATACCGGTGTCCTGGCAGATCGGACGCTTGCCTTCCGCGCACATGCGCGAGTTGGTCAGAATCTGCGCGATGGCGTCCTTCGCGGCCGGGCTCTGTTCGGCCTCATAAGCGCGTGCCAGGTGCTGAATGTAATCCACTGGATGGTAGTAGCTGATGTACTGCAGCGCGGCGGCGACCGATTCAATGAGGTCTTCTTGTTTGATGATAGTCATGGTGATGTCTGCAAAGGTTAGTGGGAATTCTTCGTGTAATTGGCCGGCGTCATTAAGCGATCACAGTAGGCGATGGCCAGCGCGGATAACAGAAAAGCGAGATGGATGCCGGTTTGCGCAAGCAGCGCCTTGGCGTCGTGGGCGCTGGCATTGATGAAGGTCTTTAGCAGGTGGATCGAGGAAATGCCGATGATCGCGGTAGCAAGTTTGACCTTCAGCACGGACGCATTAACATGCGACAGCCACTCAGGCTGATCGGGATGGCTTTGGAGATTCATGCGGGAGACAAAGGTCTCATAGCCACCGACGATAACCATAATCAACAGATTTGAGATCATCACCACATCGATGAGACCCAGAACCACCAGCATGATGGTGGTTTCATTTAATTTTGATGGTCGTACTGCACCGTCAATTGCGACCGCATTTAGGATATGCTCCAATGCGGCTTGGTTGCCCATCGCGGCACCGATCAGATCGACCAGTTCGACCCAGAAGTGATACACGTAAACGGCCTGCGCTAGGATTAGCCCCAGATACAGCGGTAATTGCAGCCACCGGCTCATGAAAATCAGATTGGGCAGCGGACGAATGGGGCGGGTCGCTTCGGTAATGCGTTTGTCGTTGAGATTCATGACTTGCTGGAAAAATCGCAGGAATGAAACCCGAGCATTTTACACGCGCCGGCAATTTTGCTTTCGCGTTTCTTGCGAGGCGGTAGTGACATTCCTGTGACAAAGCGCAATAGTAGAATTGCAAGAAGGTCTATAACCCACTTAATGCGCCATTTATGGGCAGTCTCCGCGGGATTGATGCCACGGATCGCTTGTTTAAATGGTATGGGTAAGGCTTGAGTAAGTGTCTAGAGCGCTCTAGTGGTCCATCACACCCCAATTTTCGGCTTCTGCCGGTCGCTCGAAGGCG
>CBHCMF010000113.1:0-14384 GCA_965974465.1 uncultured Noviherbaspirillum sp. | reverse complement strand
GAGCAAGCCTAGAGCGATTTGACTGTGCGTGAAAGGGGGCATCTCAGGCCTCCATTGCACGCATATTCAAACCCTCTAATCGTCCAACTAGAAGCAGTGTTCTTCTGCGGGAAAGGAATTATCTTTGACCGCGTTGATATAGGCGCGCACGGCACCTTCGATGCTTGACTGGCCTTCCATGAAATTCTTTACGAAGCGCGCCTTGCGGCCAGGGAAGACACCCAGCATGTCGTGCATCACTAGCACTTGGCCTGAGCAAGCCGGGCCGGCACCGATGCCGATGGTCGGAATGGCTAGCATGTCGGTCACTTCCTTACCCAAAGCGGTCGGAATTGCTTCCAGTACCAACATGGAAGCACCGGCAGCTTGTAAAGCCAGTGCATCGGCCTTTAAGCGATCGGCGCCTTCGCTCGTCTTGCCTTGCACTTTGAAGCCGCCAAGCTGATGCACTGACTGCGGTGTCAGGCCTAGGTGGGCACATACCGGGATTGCTCGCTCGGTCAAGAATTTCACCGTATCAGCTAACCAGGCGCCACCTTCCAGCTTGACCATTTGGGCGCCTGCCTGCATTAGCTTCACGGCGTTATCGAATGCGGTTTCTGGCGTGGCATAGGTACCAAAGGGCATGTCTGCAATGAGTAAC
This sequence comes from uncultured Noviherbaspirillum sp., assembly GCA_965974465.1. GTDB lineage: Bacteria > Pseudomonadota > Gammaproteobacteria > Burkholderiales > Burkholderiaceae_D > Noviherbaspirillum. Next base: position 13,741 of record CBHCMF010000113.1, on the reverse strand, counting down.
GCGGTCTGATTGCCGCGTGCAACGCAAGCAGTGTGGTACACAATATCGGCGAGTGATACGGGAAGTGTGGAGCTATGCCCTTGGCACACATTGCCGAGCGAATCGCCGACCAATAAAACATCTACGCCGCAACGGTCCATCAGTGCAGCAAAGCTGGAATCGTAGCAGGTCAGGACGGCAATTTTTTCCCCGTTGCTACGCATCGTCATTAGTGATGGCACGGTAACGGACTTGCTGCGAACGGCAGAAGTGCCTTCTTGCAGATATCCCGACATATTATTCCCCAAGATTGAAAAATTCTCGCTTGCCGCGCATATTGGCAATGCGGTTCAGCAGTAGCTGGTAATCCTCGTCGCGCCCAACCGGATTGAGATGCTCCGTATTGACGATTAATAGCGGAGCGGCGTCGTAATGATAAAAGAATCGACTGTAACTTTCACAAAGCCGATACAGGTACGTTTCGGAAATGCCGGCTTCCATTGGGATACCGCGCTTTTTCACGCGTTCGACCAGGATTTCAGGCTGAGCCTGAAGGTAGATCACGAGATCGGGTATTGCTGCCTGTGGACGCAAATGACCGTACAACTGCTGATACAAGTTGAGTTCATCGTCGTCGAGGGTCAATCGGGCAAAGATCGGGTCTTTTTCGAGCAGGAAGTCCGACACGACGCGCGCATCGAATAAATCAGTTTGGGCCAAGTCGCGTAACTGATTCATCCGCTGAAACAGGAAGAACATTTGCGTCGGTAGCGCGAAACGTGACGCATCACGATAGAACTTCTCCAGAAAGGGGTTTTCCTGGGGCAATTCCAGCAAGGGATGGGCGCCGAAGCTATCAGCAAGTCGGCGGGCCAGCGTCGTCTTGCCAACGCCGATGGGTCCTTCGACCACGATGTATTTGAATCTGTCGAATGTCATGTGCGGAAGATGAAGTAGACAGCCCCCACCAAGCATAGGGCAGCCCATACATAGTCAAGCTTGAACGGCTGGTTCATGTAGATCATCGCGAAAGGGACAAATACGGTCAACGTGATTGCCTCTTGCATGATTTTGAGTTGCGCGAGGCTCAACTCGGTGTATCCGATACGGTTGGCAGGGACCTGCAGCAGGTATTCGAACAGCGCGATGGTCCAACTCACAATCGCGGCGATCCACCACGGCTTGCTGGACAGGTTCTTCAGATGCCCGTACCACGCGACGGTCATGAAAACATTCGACAAGGCTAGCAAACCAACAGTTTGGGCAACGACGGGTAATTGCATGATTCAGATTTTCTGGATCGTCTGGCCCACGACGCTCGGAACAAAAGCGTGTGCCGGCCCTTGGCTGGGAATAGTGATGAATGGATCGATCTGCAGCAGTGGAATCAACACAAATGCACGCTCTGTTATGCGAGGATGGGGGATGGTCAGCGCATCTGAGGCGATCGTCTGTTGCCCATACAGGAGTAGGTCCAGGTCAAGCGTGCGTGGCGCATTTCGGTACGGCCGCTCGCGCCCAAAGTGTTGTTCGATCGCTTGCAGTGCCACCAGAAGTTCGGAAGCGGTCATCCGTGTTTCAATGCGTGCTACGGCATTGATGTAGTCATCACCATCGGCATCTACGGGGGCTGTGCGGAACAAGCTTGACTGTCCTGTCAGAGTCGTATCGGCCAGTTCGTCGAGTAAGGTGATGGCCTGCAATACATTGTTACGTGCATCGCCTAGGTTGGATCCAAGGCCGATATAGCAGGACGTTGTTACTCCGCTCATGTACTGCTACCTTCCACAAAGGCGCCTTTCTGCTTGTTACGCCCGCCGCGGCGGCGGCGCTTTTTAGGCGCTGCTTGTTCGCCATTGACTTTGGGTTTACGAGAAAGCAGTTCCTCCCGTCCCGGGCCATCGGCTGCGATGAAGTCAGTCCACCATTCACCAATGCTTGCATCGATTTCACCGGATTCGCAGCGCAGTAGCAGGAAATCGTAGCCGGCACGCATGCGGGGATGCTCCAGCAGCTTGTAAGGCGATTTGCCGGTACGGCGATCAAAGCGTGGTTGCATCGCCCAGATGTCGCGCATGTCGGTTGTGATGCGGCGTTGCAGGGCGAGTTTTTCGGTCTGCGTGTCCAGCACGTCGTCGGCGGCTAGATGTAAGGCAGGAATAGGGTACTCACCGGCGGCTTGGTAGGCATTCCATTTCTCCAATACCTGATGCCATAGCAGCGCGGCAAACAAAAAGCCAGGAGAGACACCTTTGCCTTGCTGTACACGTTCGTCCGTGCCAGCCAACGCCAGAGTCACGAATTTTTCGCCGAGTGGTTGTTCCAGAACGACGTCGAGCAAGGGCAACAAGCCGTGATGCAGGCCCTCCTTGCGCAACTGCTGCAGGCAGGCGAGCGCATGTCCGCTCATCAGCAATTTCAGCATTTCATCGAACACCCGCGCTGCTGGCACGTTATTAATCAGCGGGGCCATGATTTGGATGGGTTCGCGTGTTGTCGGATCAATGGTAAATCCGAGTTTGGCGGCAAACCGGACCACGCGCAGCAGGCGAACCGGGTCTTCGCGATAACGTGCTTCGGGTACGCCGATAATGCGTAAAGTCTTGCTGCGGATGTCGGCGACCCCGTGGTGATAGTCGAGTACCGTCTGGCTGGCCGGATCGTAGTACATCGCATTGATGGTGAAGTCGCGCCGTACCGCATCCTCGTGCTGCTCGCCAAAGGTATTGTCGCGCAGCACGCGGCCATGTTCATCTTTCGGTGCGGCTTCTGACGACGCACCGCGGAAGGTGGTGACTTCGATGATTTCTTGTCCGAACATGACATGCACGATCTGGAACCGCCTGCCGATGATAAAGGCGCGGCGGAACAGGCGCCTGACTTGTTCGGGGGTGGCGTTCGTTGCCACGTCGAAGTCCTTCGGTTTCACACCCAGCAGCAGGTCGCGTACGGCGCCTCCTACGATGAAAGCCTTAAAGCCGTTTTCCTGCAAAGTTTGCGTGACGCGCACTGCATTAGGCGATAGGAGGTGTGGGTTGATGCCGTGTTCTCGCGGACTGAGTACCACAGGGGTGTTGCGGCTACCCGCCTTCTTTTTGACGCCAAGAATGCGCTTGATAAACTTTTTAATCATCGAATAGTGTGAGGATGGGCCAGCCTTGTGCTTGGGCATGTGCTCTCAACAAGGCATTCGGATTGGTTGCAACGGGGTGGGTAACGGCGGAAAGCAGCGGGATATCGTTCTGTGAGTCGCTGTAGAAATAGCTGCAGTCAAAGCTGTCCAGGGATTGCATTCGCGCCGCAAGCCATTCCTTGGTGTGGACGACTTTGCCAGGTCCGGATGTCGGAATACCCCGCAGCTTGCCGGTAATTTCGCCTTGTTCCGACTCTTCCGGTTCTGCGGCAATCAGGTTTTTTACACCGAGCGCGTCGGCAATCGGTGCGGTGACAAACCTGTTCGTCGCTGTAATGATTGCAATGAGATCCTCTGCGTCTTGATGCTTTTTCAGCAGATCCAGCGCAGCGGGGTGAATGACCGGTTTGATCACTTCATGCATGAATTGCTCATGCCATTCATCCAATTGTTTACGAGGGAATTGCGCCAGCGTGCCGAGCGCGAATTCAAGGTATTCCACTGGATCGAGCGTGCCCGCTTGATACTGTGCAAAAAAATCGGCGTTGCGCTTGGCGAAGGCTTCGGCGTCAACAGCGCCAATACGTACCAAAAACTGACCCCATTCATAATCGGAATCAACCGGGATCAAAGTGTGGTCGAGGTCGAATAATGCGAGATTCATGATGCTTTGGCTTCACCTTCCAGTTGCAGTAGGCTGCGCAGCAGCGGCAAGGTAATCGGTCGTTGCGTCTCTAACGAATATTCGTCAAGGGCATCCAGCATAGCTGACAATGATCGCATGTCCCTACGGAAATGAGTGATCAGATAGGGTAACACGCCAGGCGACAATGTGATGCCTCGCGTCTGCGCAGCTTGCGTTAGTGCGGCGATTTTTTCATCGTCAGTCAGGCCGTGCACCTGATAGATTAGCCCCCAGCCCAGCCGGGTGCGTAGATCCTCGCGCAAATGCAAGCCAGCTGGCGGCTTGTCGCCGGCGCTGACCAACAGCGCGTTGTTTTCTCTGACTTGGTTGAACAATGCGAAAGCAGCAATTTGCGCTTCAGGCGAAAGCAGATGACAGTCGTCCATCAGGTAAAGCGTGACGCTATCATCGAACAGATAGTCGCCTTCTTTAGCGCCCGCAGAAATGTAGCGGGCTTTGGCACCGTTCGCCACAGCGTGCAATAAATGGGTTTTGCCAGCGCTGGCCTCGCCCCAGAGGTAGACGAAACGCTCACGAGGCGGGCTATCGGCCCGCTGCGCGAACTGATGCAGTAGCTGGACCAGCTCTGCATTTTGACCAACAACGAAATTATCCAGGGTCTGCGGCTTTTCCGCGCCCAGGTCGAGCAGCATTTGCCTCATGAGTGACGATAGAAACTGCTATTGATGTATTGGTTGCGCACGTGTGAGAGCGCAACCGCGAGAATGGCAGAGGCAGGCAAGGCCAGCAGCACGCCAACAAAGCCGAACAGATGCCCGAATGCGAGTAGTGCGAAAATTACCGTCAGCGGATGCAGGCCGATGCGTTCGCCGACTAAGCGCGGTGTGAGAACGAAACTTTCAATGAGTTGTCCCGCGCCGTAAATGCCAGCGACCAGCAGCAAGCCATGCAGGCCTTCGAACTGCAGCAGGGCGGCGATCAAGGCCAGCAACAGGCCCAAGCCGAAGCCAATATAGGGAATAAATACCAGCACACCGGTCAGGACGCCGACTGGCACGGCGACATCAAAGCCGGCGATGCCAAGTGCTGCCGAATAATAGAGCGACAACACCAGCATGACGGCGAGCTGCCCTCTGAGATACTGTGCCAGTAAGGCATCTACTTCATGCCCGAATTGCACTACTTTGCCGATCCAGCGGCGAGGAATGGTGTTTTGGGCACGTGCAAGGACGGCATGCCAGTCCTGTAGCAGGTAAAACAAGACAATCGGGATCAGCGTTAATGTCGCAATCCATCCTAATACTGCTGCGCCGCCCACTTTTGCTGATGTCAGCAGGGCGCTCCATATTTCATCACTGCTGGTGGCAAGGTATTGCGACACGATGCGCTTGATGCCACCCTCATCCAGTTGTACACGTATACCGATCTCCTGCAGTTTGGGCGACAGGTAGGCATTTAAGCGTGCGAGCGATCTCGGGATTTGCTCATGGAGGAGTGGAATCTGCTTTTGCATGATGGGCAGGACGATCAGAATCAATGCCAGCATGGCAGCCAGGAGCAATAGCAGAATGGCAAGCACCGCCAGCGAACGCGGCACGCCAAGTTTGCCAATCCGCTTTGATGACAACCAGTCAACTGCCGGATTTAACGCATAAGCAAGAATGGCCGCCGCGATGAATGGCGCCAGCACTGGACCCAATTGGGCAAGCAGGGCGACGAGCACAAGCCCGACGGCGAGCCACAAAAAGGCCTGCTTTTGTTCTGAACTGAAAGAAAATGGCATGTATTGCGAGCCTGGACGAATCGGTTTGTTAAAATAGCGGTTTGGTCACGACGTTCAGCCTAAACCGCCTATTTTACCGCCTTAGTATCCATTCTAATCATGAGTTCCACTTCTAACGTATCCCTTTCCTACCGCGACGCCGGCGTTGACATCGATGCAGGCGATGCCCTGGTCGAAGCGATCAAGCCATTTGCCAAACGCACCATGCGCGAAGGCGTACTAGGCGGTATTGGCGGATTTGGTGCCCTCTTCGAAATCAGCAAAAAGTACAAGGACCCGGTTCTGGTGTCCGGTACGGACGGTGTCGGCACCAAGCTGAAATTGGCGTTCCATCTTAAGAAGCACGACACGGTGGGTATCGACCTTGTCGCGATGAGCGTCAATGATATCCTGGTGCAGGGGGCAGAACCGCTGTTTTTCCTCGATTATTTCGCTTGCGGCAAATTAGATGTCCCGTCTGCGACGGACGTCATCAAGGGTATCGCGAAGGGCTGTGAGCAAGCCGGTTGCGCGCTGATTGGTGGTGAAACCGCTGAAATGCCGAGCATGTATCCGGACGGGGAGTATGATCTAGCCGGCTTTGCCGTGGGAGCAGTCGAAAAGTCGAAGATCATTGACGGTAGCAAGATCGTTCCGGGTGATGTGGTACTGGGCCTGGCATCCTCGGGAGCACATTCCAACGGCTATTCGTTGGTGCGCAAGATTATTTCGGTGGCGCAGCCGGATCTGAACGCGGACTTCCATGGGCGTCGCCTGGCTGACGTGCTGATGGAGCCAACACACATCTATGTCAAACCGCTGCTGGCATTGATGGAAAAACTTGAAGTGAAGGGCATGGCACACATCACCGGCGGTGGTTTAGTAGAGAATGTGCCGCGTGTCCTGCGCGACAACCTGACGGCCGTATTGCATCGTGACGCATGGACCATGCCACCGTTGTTTACGTGGCTGCAGCAGCACGGTGGCGTCGCCGATGCGGAAATGCATCGGGTGTTCAACTGCGGTATCGGCATGGTCGTCATCGTGTCGAAGGAAAATGCCGACGCGGCGATCGCACAGCTCAAGGCAGCCGGTGAAACCGTGACGCGTATCGGTGAGATCCGTGAACGTCAGGGGAATGAAGCACAAACGATCGTGCTCTAACTTCTCGTATATCTGGAACAGAAACGGCTGCAGGGTTTTTCCTGCAGCCGTTTTTCTTTACAACATAAATTAGTGAGGCCTTTTGTCTTCGCTTTGCTGATCCAACGTCTGCAAGGGCACAGGCTGCGTATCATTGTTCGCGAGGCTGCGTGGCGGCGCAATACGTATAGGTTGGCTCGGCGTATTCGTAGTCGATTGTGCCGTTACACCAGTATCCGGAGGAGCATTCCAGACCGGCGCAGGGATGTTTTCAAAAATGCGCTTTAGTTGCTGTCCCCAGGTGTTGCGAATCATTTGGAAATACTGGTTTTTTTCATCGATGGTGACGAAGCGCGTGACTGCCAGCTTATCTGCTTCATAGAGCAGCATGTCGAGTGGAAAACCGACGGAGATATTGGAGCGCAACGTTGAATCCATCGAGATCAAGGCGCATTTTGCCGCTTCGTCGAGCGGTGTGGCTGGCGTGATGACGCGGTCAATGATCGGCTTGCCGTATTTTGCTTCGCCGATCTGGAAATAGGTGGTCTCATTGTGTGCTTCGATGAAGTTACCTGCGGAATAGAGCTGAAACAGACGGCAGCATTCCGTCTGGATCTGACCACCGAAAATAAGGCTTACATTGAAGTCGATACCGAATTCGCGCAGCGCCTTGGCATCCCGTTCATGCACGGTGCGGATGGCTTCGCCGACGATCTGCGCTGCTTCGTACATGGACGTGGCGGTCCATATGCTCTTGCCACTGGCGGTCGTATGTTCGGCGATGATCTGTCGTATGGATTGTGAAATAGACAAATTCCCTGCCGTCATTAGCACCATCAACCGGTCACCAGGGTTTTCGAACACGGTCATCTTGCGGAAGGTGCCGACCTGGTCTACGCCGGCATTTGTGCGTGAGTCGGAGAGAAAAACCAACCCGGAATCGAGGCGCATGGCAACGCAATAGGTCATGATCACAAAAGCAGAGCGCAAAAATGCATTCTACAGGAGCGCTAGGAGGAAAACGTTTGCACAAAAAACGCTTCAGGGCCCCGCAGAAATAAGTTGCACAATTTTGCCGGCTACGACCGCCAAATTGCACAACTTATCCTTGCGCGGACCCTTAGATTGGCGTGGGTGATACATCCACTTGCACACTGAGTGTTTCCAAACCGCCGCCGTGGCGCATACCACGCACGGGTGCCGCAGAGTCGTAGTCGCGTCCAATCGCAAGGCGGCAATGGGCATCGTCGGCGTAACGCGCATGCGTCACATCGATGCTGATCCAGCCGGAAAAATCGACTTCCTCTACCCAGACATCCACCCATGCATGACTTTCTGCGTGTGCACTATTGCCCGGATCGATATAGCCGGACACATAGCGTGCAGGAATGCCATGCACATGGCAACAGGCCAGAAATAAGTGCGCGTGGTCCTGGCAGACACCTTGACCGAGATGCAATGCGTCAGCTGCGGTCGTAGTGACACCGGTTGCGCCGCTACGGTAGGCGACTGTACCTCGAACCGCTTCGGCCAGCGACAGCAATGCTTTGCTGCGTGCTGTCGGTTGTAAGTGTTTGTATGCGAAATCGGTCACCGCGTGATCAAATTCGGTCAACCGAGTCGGCACGCTAAAGACCAGCGGCGATAGGTTGCAGCTAGCGATTAGTCGACCTCGATCCAGTGGTGTGACGTTGACGATGCCGGTGGCGACAATCTTCACTTCCTGATGCAGACCGGTGATGGTGAGCATGTGGCTCACGTTGCCGAACGCATCAATGAACTCGTTGCGCTGTCCCGGTGTGCTGATCTGCCAGGACAGGAGCCGCTGATGCGGCTCGGCACGTGGCGATAGCCGTAACTGCTGAATCGTGTAGGTCAGCGGAGCGGAGTATCGGTATACCGTTTCGTGGCGAATAGATAGTTGCATGAGGATTATGCAGCCAGTGGAACCAGAAAATCGCGGCTGATGTGGTTGCCTAGTTCATAAATGCGCTCCAGGAACTGTGTCAAATAATCGTGCAGACCGCTGGCAAGAATCTCATCGATATGGCCGAATTTAAGTTCTGCATGCAGTTTTCCTGCATAGCGTTCCGTGTCGGCTGATACGTCGTTCTTCACGTGATTGAGATTGGCGACCACCTCCTCCAAGCAAGCCAGCAGCGAGCGTGGCATATCGGCACGTAGCATGAGCAATTCGGCCACGCGTTCCGGCGTGATGACATCGCGGTAGACCTTGCGGTAAATTTCGAAGGCAGACACGGAACGTAGGATGGCTGCCCAAAAGTAGAAATCGAGCTGGGCCTCTTCTTCCAACGACACATCAGCGTAAGCGTTTTTGCTGGCGCCATGAAATTTCACGTCCAGGATGCGTGCCGTGTTATCGGCTCGTTCAAGAAAAGTGCCGAGGCGGATAAAGTGAAACGCTTCGTCTTTGAGCATCGTGCCGATGGTCACACCACGTGACAGGTGCGAGCGATATTTGACCCATTCGAAGAACTGGCTTGGATCGCGTTCCAGCAGCTTTCCTTTCAACTGGTGTTGCATGTCGAGCCAAGTGGCGTTATGCGTCTCCCATACTTCAGTCGTCAATGTGCCGCGTACTGCCCGCGCATTTTCACGTGCTTGCGTGAGGCAAGCCGCGATCGATGAGGGATTGTCTGGATCACGTACCATGAAGTCGATCACGTCTTTCGTCGTCATCAATCCATATTTATCGTCAAAAGCATCGAGCAATTCAGAGATGCCCAGTATGGCGCGCCAGCCTTCTTCTGCCGCATGCGCCGATTGCGGTAGCAGAGCAGTCTGCACATTCACGTCGAGCATGCGCGCCGTGTTTTCGGCGCGCTCGATATACCGGGCCATCCAGAACAGGTGATCTGCAGTACGACTGAGCATCTTATTTCTCCAGAATCCAAGTATCTTTGGTGCCTCCGCCCTGCGAAGAGTTCACTACCAGGGAGCCTTCATTGAGCGCAACACGCGTTAGTCCGCCTTTGACCATCGAGATGGTTTTACCTGACAGCACAAAAGGCCTTAAATCGATGTGACGCGGTGCGATGCCCGATTCAATATAGGTCGGGCATGCCGACAACGCCAGCGTCGGCTGTGCGATATATCCGTCAGGGTTGGCCATCAGACGCTGGCGGAATGCTGTAATTTCCGCTTTGCTGGAGGAGGGGCCGACCAGCATGCCATAGCCACCGGCGCCATGCACCTCTTTCACCACCAGTTCAGCTAAATGTGCCAAGGTGTATTTCAGGTCTTCCTTTTTGCGGCATTGATAAGTCGGCACATTATTGAGAATAGGCTGTTCCGCCAGGTAGAACCGAATCATGTCAGGCACGTAGGGATAAATCGATTTATCGTCCGCCACACCAGTGCCAATGGCATTGGCGAGGGTAACGCGCCCGGAGCGGTACACTGACAGCAGGCCCGGTACGCCCAGTGTAGAGTCGGGACGGAAGGCAAGCGGATCGAGATAGTCGTCATCAATGCGGCGATAGATCACATCGACGCGCTTAGGTCCGCGTGTCGTTCGCATGTACACCGCATTGTCATTGACGAACAAGTCTTGTCCCTCGACGAGCTCCACACCCATTTGCTGTGCCAGGAAGGCGTGCTCAAAGTAGGCGGAGTTGTACATGCCGGGCGTCATCACCACCACCGTCGGATCGCTCACGCCGACAGGTGCAACCGAACGCAGGTTATCTAGCAGCATGTCAGGATAGTGGGCAACTGGCGCGATTTTGTGGCGCGCGAACAATTCGGGGAACAGTCGCATCATCATCTTGCGGTCTTCCAGCATGTATGACACGCCGGAAGGAACACGCAGATTATCTTCCAGTACGTAGAATTCCCCCTGTCCGGCACGGACAATATCCACGCCTGCGATATGCGCGTAGATATCGGACGCCACCGATATGCCTTGCATTTCCGGCCGGTACTGTGCATTTTTGAAGATCTGTTCGGCCGGGATCACGCCGGCTTTCACGATATGCTGCTCGTGATAGATATCGTGAATGAACATGTTCAACGTCTTCACGCGCTGGATCAGTCCGGCTTCCAGCTGTACCCATTCAGCGGCAGGGATGATGCGCGGAATGACATCGAACGGGATCAGCCGCTCGGTACCGGCGTCGTTGCCATAGACGGCGAACGTGATACCGACTCGACGGAATATCAAATCTGCTTCGGCACGCTTACGGGCGACCACTTCGGGTAGTTGATCGGACAACCAGGCTTCGAATTCCCGGTAGTGCTCGCGAACGGACATTGCCTCGTTCGCATACATTTCATCAAAAAACTTGGGCATGGCGTTTTCTTCTGTGTCACAAGGGCTGTCCATGGCCCAGAATGGCGCGCAGTTGGCTGCTTGTACGTCGCTTAATTATTACATCTTCGGCGGAAAACTTTCTGTAAAGTATCAAGCAGTCCGTCAATGGATGGTAGGCCTCCTAGCATCGCGTCGCGTCAATGCACGTATGTAGGCCTCTAGTTCAGACAAAGCAATGGCGTTGCTATGTAGCCGCCTGCGCATACCTGAACTGCTTATAAGGAAGAGGTAAGTCCATCGGCTAGTACGCTATCATCTTCAGTAAGCAAAATACGCATGGATGGGGCCCTGTGCTAGATGGAGGAAGCCTCGTGGCCTGCGTTAATGATGTCAACAGGAAATGCAAAAACGGATGTGAAAATTATTTCTTTGCCTCCAAATAAAGTTTTCTGGAGAGGTGAAATTTTCGCTTGCATAAATTACTGTTCTTTTATACAGTGGTGTCTGTGACGTCAAATGCAGTTCGCAGATCAGAGTTTCAGATCTTCTCAGTTTAACCGTCGAAAGAAACCAGTTATGGACGACAAGAAAACCGTGCAAAACCCGGAAAAGGCAAAGGCGCTTGCCGCCGCGTTGGCACAAATTGAAAAGCAGTTTGGCAAGGGTTCTGTGATGCGCATGGTTGACGGCGCTGTCGCGGAAGAAGTGCAAGTGGTATCGACCGGCTCCCTCGGTCTGGATATCGCTCTCGGCGTTGGTGGTTTGCCACGTGGTCGCGTGGTCGAGATTTACGGTCCGGAGTCTTCCGGTAAAACAACGCTTACCCTCCAGGCGATTGCAGAAATGCAGAAATTGGGCGGCACTTGCGCCTTTATCGATGCCGAGCATGCGCTGGACGTCGTGTATGCCCAAAAACTAGGGGTCAACCTATCGGAGTTGCTGATTTCGCAGCCGGATACCGGTGAGCAGGCGCTCGAGATTTGCGATGCGCTGGTGCGTTCTGGCAGCGTGGATCTTGTGGTGGTTGACTCAGTTGCAGCATTGACGCCACGTGCCGAAATTGAAGGGGACATGGGTGATTCTTTGCCTGGCCTCCAGGCTCGCTTGATGTCCCAGGCATTGCGCAAACTGACCGGCAGCATCAACCGCACTAATACGCTGGTGATCTTTATTAATCAGATCCGCATGAAAATCGGCGTGATGTTCGGTAATCCAGAAACGACAACCGGCGGTAATGCGTTGAAATTCTACGCGTCGGTGCGTCTCGATATTCGCCGCACAGGCTCCATCAAGTCCGGCGATGAAGTAATAGGCAACGAAACCAAAGTGAAGGTCGTAAAGAACAAAGTTGCACCGCCGTTCAAGGAGGCGCACTTCGATATTCTGTATGGCGAAGGCACTTCACGAGAAGGTGAAATCCTTGATCTCGGTTCGGAAGCGAAGATCGTCGAGAAATCGGGCGCATGGTACAGCTACAACGGCGAACGCGTTGGGCAAGGAAAAGACAATGCACGCAATTATCTAAAAGAGCATCCAGAACTCGCTCGCGAAATCGAAAACAAGGTGCGCGCCTCACTCGGCGTCCCCGAGCTACCACCCGCTGTTGCAGAAGCAGAGTAAAACGCCGACCTCGTTATCCTGTCATATCAAATACTTCACGTGAGGGAGCCCGCGCTGCTGGAACACCATGGCAAAGCTGCAAATGAGTCTAAAAGCGCGGGCTCTGAAGTATTTATCCGCTCGTGAACACAGCCGGCTGGAACTGGGGCGCAAGCTTTCCCGCTACGCTCAGGAAGGCGACGACGTCGAAGCTTTGCTCGACACGCTTGAAACGGCCAAGCTGTTATCCCACTCCCGTTTTTCAGAATCGCTGGTCCATCGCCGCTCCGCGCGCTTTGGCAACAACCGCATTCTTTCTGAGTTGCAGACGCATGGCATTGATGGCGATGCACTGGCCGATATCAAAGCCAGCCTATCGCAAGACGAAGCATTGCGTGCCCGTGAAGTATGGCGAAAGAAGTTTGGGCATCCTCCAGTCGATGCAGCGGAGCGAGCCAAGCAGATACGCTTTTTGCAGCAGCGCGGCTTTTCGCACAAAGCGATACAAGTCGCAATGCGTGCAACAGACGGCGTCGATGAATAGCTCGCCACGAAAGAAGTGACTGCCGGGCGCATTTTTCTTTTAATTTGCGCTTTCCCTCTTATTCTAAAGGCGCTTATTCGCTTTCCTCGATACGGAAATGTGAACAGCTCTATGCTTTTCGTGGACAAAACGTCACGATGGTTTAGATAACTGACCTGTGCTACACTCTCGGAGTTTTTGCAGCGCCGCATGAGCGGCTGTTATCGTAGAAGCTGCGGTAACGACACGCAAATGCGGCATTTTTTTGCCGCTTCACAGGCATTGATCCTTATGCCCCTATCATCGCCGACATCCCGCCGTGCGTTAAGGCGCACACGCGCAATCCAGTTCGATGCGTATGCATGCGACGACGGTTTGCGGGGGCTCGGTATGCCTATCTTCAATATCAAACACGTGTTGTCAGGCTCAAATCCGGCCTTTGTCCGGAGGGCGAATTACTGCATGAGCCATGCTGCGCGTTCCGATGGTGAGGCGATCGCTGAATGCTATGCGCGTTGGGCGGTAAAGTCGCTCGCAGAATCCAAATCCAGTTAATTTCAATAAATCTGTTTTTTTCAATAAGCGTCTGAAGGGAAGCTCGCATGAAAATCCATGAGTATCAGGGCAAAGAAATCCTCCGTAAATTCGGAGTGACGGTTCCGCGCGGTATCCCGTGCTTTTCC
>CBHCMF010000112.1:0-14660 GCA_965974465.1 uncultured Noviherbaspirillum sp. | reverse complement strand
TACCGCTACGAGAGAGTCAATGATGGCTTCTCGTCACAACCATATCGGGGAGCGCTTATTCTGTTCTCGGTGCGTTCCTATGGCACTGGGGGAGCCCAACTAAGGGCGAGCACGCCCAGTGCCATTAGAACCGTACCTGCACTTCGGAAGCGAAGGTCTTGCTCCTTCAGAAGTTTGGCGCCCATATATGCGCCGATCATCATCGATAATTCACGAGTCGGCGCGACGTAACTAAGCGGCGCCATTTTCAGAGCAAAGAGCACTAAGAGATATGCGCAGGGAGACAGAATGCCGACGGCGATAATGTTCGCTTTATGTTGATGCCATTGTGAGCGGAGTTGGTCTGTATTGCGTAACGCAAACGGTGCGACCAAGATTGTACGGAACAAAAGGCCAATTCCGTAGAAGAAGATAGGTGACGCGCCGATTGATTTAATCGCCCATCCATCCACGAGGGTATAGCATGAGATGAGTAATCCGGTCAGGATGCCCCATGCAACTCCGCGTTGCATAGCGGGATTTCGAGACCCGGAAAGTATTTTCATGCCGCCTGAAATAAGGAATATGCCGCACAAGATAAGAACAATGCCGACCCATCCGGGCACGGTCGGAGTTTCGTTCAGAATCAGCACTGCGCCCAACACGGAAAACAAGGGGCCTGTGCCACGTGCAAGTGGATAGACAATTGAAAAATCACTTACACGGTATCCCTGCTGCAGTACAAGGGAATAGGCGATATGCAATACTGCGCTGCATATCGCTGCAGTAATGGCAATACTATTTAAGGGCTGAGGTTCCTTGAGCCAGAGGAAGACGGTTACTGGTAGAGCCAGTATCAACGACACCACGCCATACATCCAGACAAACGGGAGTCCACCCGAAGCTTTCTTTGCTAGAAAATTCCAAATCGCGTGCATGAATGCACCGGCGATTACCAAGCTGAATGCTGAAAGTTCCATGGGGGAGTAACCTCAAAAATGCAGTCCCGCTTCTGTCAGGACTTAAAGGAGTCGAGACTTGAGAAGCATCCAGACAGCTGAGCTCAGCAGCATCCAAGCAAAGGCTGTGCGCATCTTTTGTTCAGGCAGACGATGTGCCAAGGCGACGCCGGCGGAAACGGTAAATAAGCCACCAATGGCCAGCGGTAGGCCTATCGACCAGTCCACGCGTTCTCCGATACTGTAGGTCGCCAGGGCGATGACGGAACTGGGCGCAACCAGCGCTAGCGACAAACTTTGTGCAACCGTTTGCCGTTGACCGAACCATCCAGTGAAGATTGGCGTGGCTACCAAGCCGCCACCGATGCCAAGCAATCCCATCGCAGATCCGCCGAGAATGCCGACCATCGGCATGAGGCGTGGTGTGAGCTGCCTGCTGGCTTCCGCTGCGGCGCGAAACCGACTTTTTATTAGTAGGCGCAGTGCTAGAAACAGGAGAAAGATGCTGAAAAGTGTGCGCAGGAGATCAGGTTCAATACGGGTTGCAGTGTGAGCCACTACCCAGGTTGCACACGAGGCCAGAAAACCGATTTTGGCTGCAGTCATTAAAGGGACAGGATGGCGCTGGCTATATCGCCACCAACCGATGAGCAGATTAGGAACCATCATCACGAGTGCTGTTCCTTGTGCAGAAGCCTGGTCCATCCCAAAGGCCAACACTAATACAGGAATGGCGATGATGCCGCCGCCGATGCCAAAAAGGCCGCCTAAAAAGCCCAGTGCAATGCCTAAACTCAAGATGGTCGCGAGATCGGAGAGGGCGAGTAAGTGCATAAGAGTAGGCTAGCAGGAGATCGAAGCACCATTCTATTTTCATACCTTTGTGGCTACAATGGCGTGAAAATCAATTGATTCGTAAAAAATACGCACGAATGATCGACGTTCCGGATCTCGCCTTTTTTGCTCTGCTGGCTCGGCATCATAGCCTCGCTGCCGCGTCACAGGAGCTTGGCGTAACGCCACCAGCCGTCAGTCGACGCTTGGCGCAATTGGAACAACGTCTGCAGGTCCAGTTAATGAACCGGACGACTCGGCGTCTCAGTTTGACGCCGGAAGGCGAGCGCTACCTGGAGGAGGGGGAACGCATCCTGCGTGAAATAGAGGGGTTGGAGCGCTCGTTGGCCCTGAGCAGAGAGGCGCCGTATGGTCAGTTGCGGATCAATGCAACATTTGGCTTTGGGCGGCACTATCTTGCTCCGGCTGTTGCAGACTTTGCTCGCCTTTATCCAGAGGTGGAGGTCATTTTGCATTTGACCGATCAGCCTATGGATCTCACCGCGCATGCGATCGATATTGGTATTCGTTTCGGCGAGCCGCTTGACTCTCGTCTTCTGTTCCGCAGAATTGCTACGAACCGTCGCTTCCTTTGTGCGGCGCCGAGCTATTTGAGCGAAAGAGGCATGCCGTTGACGCCGCGTGACCTGCACGCTCACCAATGCATTGTTACGCGAGAAAATAGCACGACCTTTAACAACTGGCATTTGTCGCACGGAAAACGGCAGGAGATGGTAAAAGTGCGTGGTCAGCTCAGTACCAATCAGGGGGAAATCGCATTGGACTGGGCCTTGGCAGGTCACGGTATTCTGCTACGGTCGGAATGGGCGCTGGCCACGTATTTGCACTCCGGTGCGCTAAGGCGTGTGCTAGCCCCTTGGGAGGGGCCGTCGGCCGATATTCATGCTGTTTATCACCAACGCCAGCATTTGGCGGCAAAGGTGCGGGTCTTCCTCGATTTTCTGATGGATCGCCTGGTTAAGCGTCGTCCGGAAGGGCAATCTGCATAATCTCCTTTGCCATGTAGCCTTATTGGACTGTGGCTGTTCGCAATGCGTCCAAAAAGATCTTGGTGCGCCGTGGCAGACCTCTCGAACCATACACCGCATGCATCTGAGGGTCTTGGCCTGACGAAGACACAAGGCGATAACTGGGACATACACGCACCAGGATGCCGGTCTTGATCGCTGATTGCGCTACCCAACTTGCTAACCGTCCTACACCGACACCGGAGCAGATCAAGTCATACAGCCCGTTTCCGGTATTGACTCGATGAGAAGCTTGCATATGCATTCGTACCGTCCGTGCCTCGGACTTGAAATACCAGTCCTTTAATATGCGTGGCGCGGTATGCAGCACCATTGTGTGATGGGTAAGTTCTTCTGGTTCTTGAGGAAGACCATGGCGCTCAATATAGCTTGGGCTAGCGCATAGCACACGTTCGTACTGCCAAAGCGGGTAACCGATCAGTTCGCTGGCGGCAGGATAGGCCCCGCGAATCGAAAAATCGAGGTTCTCTTGTATCGGGTCTACCATCGCGTCGGTATAGAGTACATCGATCCGGATATTGGGAAAGTGTTTGGACAGGGCGCCGATATGCTGCGGGAGAAAAAACCGACTGCAGATGTCTGGTGCGGAAAACCGTATCCATCCCTTGGGATTGGACTGCAGATTTGCAATTTCGTCTTCCGCTTCAGTCTGGACTTCGAGCATTTTCTTCGCGAAGTCGTAATAAATCTCGCCCGCTCCCGTCAGGCTAAGGAGCTTGTGCGAACGCTGAATCAGTTGAATTCCCAGTTGCTCTTCAAGCGTTTGTATAGCGCGTGTCGCAGAGCTGGGAGAGATACCCATTGCGCGTGCTGCAGTAACGAAGCTGTGCTTTTCGACGACTGTGCAAAATACCTTGAGCTCCCACAATGTTCTTCCTTGCATCTCCCTGGTTCCTTATGACGGGTACTGCCTATTCTTTTTTGATGATTCAGAAAATTTATCGCAAAGCATGCTGCTTAAGCAAAGGAATGTTGGGAAGGATAGCGACGAGGTCTGCGTGTTGGTTGCGTTTTTCGCAATAAGGTGTTGCAACAGAAAACAAGGCGTCGGCTCTACACTTCAGTCGTCCCATTTTTCACCAGAGGCGAAAGAAAAGTATGAAAAACGCTGCACATTTGCAGTTCCTCGATATCCAACAGGCTGCACAAAGAATAAAGGGAGTAGCCCATCGTACGCCCACCCTCACTTCTAAGACGGCGAATGAGATCGCCGGCGCCAAACTGTTTTTCAAGTGCGAGAACCTGCAGCGGATCGGTGCCTTTAAATTTCGTGGCGCTTACAACGCGTTGTGTCAATTCTCTGAGGAGCAGCGCCGCCGCGGCGTGTTGACCTACTCGTCGGGCAACCATGCGCAGGCCATCGCTCTGTCTGCTCGCCTGCTTGAAATTCCAGCGGTCATCATCATGCCAGAGGATGCACCTGAAGCGAAGGTGCGTGCTACAAAGGGGTACGGGGCAGAGATTCTCACCTACAACCGATACACCGAGAGTCGTGAGGATATCGGACAGAGACTGGCTACGGAAAAAGGCATGGCGCTTATTCCTCCCTACGATCATCCTGATGTAATTTGTGGTCAGGGAACTGCGGCGATGGAACTGTTCGAGGATGTGGGGGAGCTTGATGTGCTGCTCGTGTGTCTTGGGGGAGGGGGGCTTCTTGCTGGATCGGCTCTTGCTGCCGCAGGGCTCAGTCCGCAGTGCAAAGTGATCGGGGTCGAACCAGAGACCGGTAACGATGGTCAGAAATCGCTGCGTAAAGGAGAAATCGTCCATATCGCTGTGCCCGATACGCTCGCTGATGGCGCTAAGACCACGCATGTCGGGCAGCATAACTTTACGGTGATACAGCGCTACGTAGACGACATCGTTACCGTCGCAGACAATCAACTGATCGCGACCATGAGATTCTTTGCCGAGAGGATGAAAATGATCGTTGAACCGACCGGCTGTCTTGCTGCGGCCGCAGCACTGCATCACGTCTATCCGATTGCTGGAAAAAAGATTGGTGTCCTCGTCAGTGGAGGAAATGTCGACCTTTCTGTCTTGGCTCAGCTTTTTTCCTGAGCGCTCCTCTGGATCTTCTTCTCTTAGGGAATGTGCGATGAATATGATTCACTCGAATGAAGTGCCGCGTCCTCGCGGTCATTACTCTCAGGCGGTTGAGCAAAGCGGCTTTATTTTTTTGTCTGGAATGCTGCCCTCGGTCGATATGGTTTCCCCTAACACGCATAATTTTGTACAGCAATGCGAAGCAGTCTTGGCGCAATGTCAAAAAGTGCTAGCGGCAGCAGGTTGTACTTATGCTGACGTTGTTCAATGTACTGCTTATATGGTTAGTGTGGAAAACTGGGAGGTGTTCAATGACGTATATAGTCGCTTTCTCGGTTCGCATAAACCGGCCCGTGCCGTGGTCCCTGTGCCGGCCTTACACCACGGATTTTCGATAGAACTGCAAATCGTCGCGTTTAAGCAGCACAGCGCAGAATAGTCGGTCATTCATAGGCATTTGTGATGCATGGACCGTCTTCCGGATAAGTTCAACGATAGAAAATCTCTTTGCCAAAACTTTGAGATACCGCGATTTAGCTTGGAATCGTACGCATCAATAAAGTTAGGCACGATGTAGTCAGGAAAGGGCGAGGAGCGTGGTGGTGTGTTAAATTACGCTCCGATTTATCTTCAACAACTGAACGCTTTCTGCTCAAAGCTGCGAATGGGCAAATATACATTCCACTACGCTTGAAGGAGCTGACCTTGTTAGGGGTCAGGTAGTGCGGTCATGAATTCCGAGAGTATCAATGTAATGGCGAGAAATTTAATAAATTCCCTGGAAAAGGTTAAACGAATTATCTTCATTTTTGGTATTTCCCTCACGGGGTTGGCAACGGCAACAACACCGATAGTCGCCTCTGGAAAATACGAAATGACCCTTGGTATTGCCGGCAACAACATCAAGACGCCAATCTGTTATAGCCTCGAAGAAGTCAGCAGTCTTTCAGCTTTTCTGTTGACCCTTGAGGAACCGCTGATGCGGCAACACTGTACCGTTGAAATTCTCGAGAGCGCCGAGAAAACCGCGTCATGGAAAATAGACTGTCAGAGTCCCTTTGGGGCGCGGACCACAGAAGGAACCATCCATTGGGATAAGGAATCGTTTAGCGGGCATGCGATCCGGATAATGGGCCAAATCAGGATGGAATTTCCATTTGAAGCAAAGCGTATTGGCAATTGCTCGTAAATTACATAATGCCTTACGGTATATTCATGGCGTAATGACGCAGGATATTCGCCAGTCAAATAGCCTTTAATGAGCGTTGGCTTCTCTGCTGGAACCTGTTCGAGGGGCGTGCTGGAAACAAGCAAGCTTTGACTTCCTCTGCGATGATGATCATAGGTTGTGATGGCGTGGCGTTTGGCCTTATTCAATTTTCCCGTACAGCGTACGTTTGCAACTACTTTGAACGCGCGATGCCGGATCGTGGAACGACCGCACGATAAATAACTCTGTGCTGAATACGTGGGATTGTTTTATCCACATGACGCACAGCAGAAATTTGATCCGGGAGCGCTTTCATGTTGCCTGTAAATTACCTTGACCGTGCTGTTTCCGCACTGCGTACGCTGGGAATCAACATACAAATGGAGCAGGGGGCGCCAGTGGTAGCGCTCTTGGAAAAAGTTGCCCGCTACGACAATGCCAAAGTAGCTGCAATTGCTGCCACGCTGCAGCAGTCTTCTTCATTCAACGCTGCGGTACGCGAGCAGATTTCCGGCATGGACATCTCAACCCGTTATGCTGACATTGCCGAACGCTTCAATTCGATCCGCGATGATGCTCAGCAAATGGTTGGGTGGATGGCTGATGGCAAACTGGACCTCCGGGAGCGCTTACAACAGAGCTGGATGAGAGTGCGTCGCGGCTCCATTCCGGATCGCTTCAACGATATCCGCAATACCTATCATGAGGTCGCCCAATCCGCTAATGACCAGATTCTGCGCGAAAACACCATCCTGGAAGCGTACCGCGACTTTCGCATGGCGCTCAAGGCGGCAGAAGTGCAAGCTCAGGAATTGTTGAATACGGCCACTGCGGCGCTTGAAGAAAAGAAATCGGCACTGCAGGCCGCCAACGCTACAGTGGAAAGTTACACCGGTGAGGATGTCGCCGAGCGTGCACGTCTTGAATTGGCGCGGGATGAAGCACTTCGCGCGGTTCAGGACGAGGACAAATCGTTTCAGATCGTCAAGGACATTGCGGACGACCTCAAGACCGCCTACAACTCGGCCGAATTGGTCTTTGCGAGGTTGCAACAGACGCATAACGTCAAGGAGCGCCTCTACCAGCGCGCCGTGACATTCTTCTCAACGAACGAAGTCGTCTTTACCGGCCTATCCGCCTCCTTTACTTCGATGGCCGGGTTGTCCGAGGCAACCAACACCATGGAAGCCATGAAAGCGGGTATGAACAAAGGTCTGGAAGATCTGGCGAAGACCGGCAATGCCCAGCTTGAGGCTGGCCTACGGGCTGGATATGGTTCGACGCTGCAAGCCAGTTCCGTCAGGGCGCTGGCTAACGCTGTCGTTGAGTTCCAGACGCAAACCATCAAGCTGGTCGAGGAACTGCGCAAGGAATCCACCCAGACAGCCAAGGAGATCGAGGACCTTACCGAGGACAGCAAGCGACGATTTGTTGCGCTGGTGAACAAGGGAGGCTGAGCGCAATGGCTGAAGTGAGTCTTCGCGACCAGATGGGGGCGATGGCGCTGATCGATGAAATGCGCCACAAGCAGATGATCGTGCAGGAGCATCTGGATCTGCCCAGGCGCCGGGAAGAGGTGGCGCGACGCATTCGCGAGTATTACCAGAGCCAGAATATCGAGGTGAATGACGCGCTCGTGGAGCAGGGTGTCCGGTCTTATTTCGAAAGACGCCTGACGTACGAGGCACCACCCGTCGGCGGGTTGTCCAGCTGGCTGGCGCGGATCTATATCACCAGGTCGTCATGGAAAAAGCCTGTGGTCGCCGGCATTACTGGACTCGCCCTTTTGGCGGGGGGAAGTTATTTTGTGCAGCAGGAGCGCGAGACCGCAGCGGTGCAGGCAGCAGCCCGCGATGCGGCAGCCCTTGATCATATCGCAGCGCAAATTCGTGAAATAGATGAACGGTTCAAGTCGATGGGCTTGGTGCCTGCCGAGCAGGAACAGATTGCTGCATTCGTGGCAGCAGCAAATACGGCACTACGGGAACGCGATATTACACATGCCAATGCGTCGCTTGCAGCACTGAAAACAACACTCGTCTACGCTGAGACGCCACTCGCGTTTAACGTGGTTGACCGGGCCGGAGTCAATTCCGGTGTCGAACGGAACTATAGCGCGAGTGGCGGCAAATCCTGGTATTTGATCACCGAAGCAGTGGATCCGTCCGGCAATGTTGTTCCGGTAACGGTCACGAGTGTCGAATCTGGAGCAAAAAAGCAGGCTACCTTGTTTGGTGTTCGAGTCAGCAAAGACGTATATGAGAGCGTAAAGGCAGACAAGAGGGAAGACGGCCATGTGGACAATCGGACGCTCGGCAAAAAGCCTGCGAATTCTCTGACGCCACAATTCACCCGTGCCTTTTCCACGCAACCGGACATGATCCTGGAGTGGTAAGCAATGTTCGCCTCATTCATGCTGGGGTCTGTTCACGACAATGCCCTCGGTTATGGACAGACGTTGCGGACGATCGAACACCGTCTTTCGGAGGCGGCCTCGCAGGAATTGCGCCTGGAACAGCAGATCGCTGTCAAGCTGGCTGAGGTGGCCGGTCTGCAACTGGAGCAAATCCACAGCTTGGAGCAGGAGGCGCGCCAGGTGCTGCAATTGCGTGACGAAGAGGAAAACACGTTACGCGGCCAATTGGAGAAGGTCGAACAATCCATTTCCGGATTACTCGAAAAAATCGATGCGCACCAAGCCGCCATTCGCAAAGCCAAGAAACAGGCGGCCGATTCCTTGGCCAAGCATGCTGAATTCAATCAGACCCTTGAACGGTACGAGGAGGAAAAGAAAAGTCAGGGCATGACGGCTGTCCCCACACGTGAACTGCAAGAAGAGTGTACGCGCAAGCTTGCGAGGTACCGGCAAGAGGCACGATACGCTTACTTGGTTGCGGCCAATTACGGCACCGATGCGTATAAACGTTCCGGCATTGTGCGGTATCTCGATGCGTGGATCGCGAAGCTATGCAACTATCACGCGAACCGTCGCAATGAACTGACACTATTGGCGATGCAGGAAAAGTTGGCCCGCACAGAAGACCTTGCTCAGCAAGGCCTGCAAACCCTCCACGATAAGTTGGCTACGATCACGGCGGCAGTGGAAGAAGGCGTCGGTCTGGATGTGTTGAATGCCGAGTTGGCGCGTTTAAAAGAAAGCGTAAAGACCGAAAAGCAACGTGCTAAGGAGATGCATGCGCAGCTCACCTCTTACGCCAACAAAAGTGATGTCCGCTTTCGACAAGCACGGTCGATTGTCGCTGTCTCGCTGCAGTCACACTCCGCGGAAGAACTGATGGCGCGCGTCCGGCAAACCCCAGGACTTGCCGATGATGCTTTAGCTCGCGAGGCGATTGCACTTCAAACAGCATTGAAGCAACAATGCGACCACATTGCTGCTCTCGAACGCGAGCGCCATGCTGCTGAGGCTGCGTATCAGCGTGCGAAAGAACTGGAACGCACCCTGCGCCAGCCGGTCTTTTCTGGCGGTCGCTATGCATACCGCAATGGCCTGGATTTAGGCAGTTTGCTAATGGGTTACATGGCCGGTCGGCTCACACTTGATCAGGCAACGCACGAGATCGCACAGTATCGTCAGGAGATCGAAGAGGATTATCCGTACAACCATTTATCTCGCGATTGGGGGCATGCGGCCGGTGATAGCTTGTCCAGCGTGTTCAGCACCTCGGATTACAGTGGCGGCGGTGATTACAGCACCAGTGATTCATTTTGACTTCAAACGGTGTCGGTTTCGGGTGATTCTTTCATCATGTCCTTTTTTCGAAGCTTTCTGCGCCAGCAAGCCATCAGTCGGCCAAGAAGTATGGGCCCAAAGCCATCAGAGCGGTTTTCTGATCAGTGCACGGATCTGTTATCTGTATTGCGCAGATTGCTCCAATATCCAATCCCTAAATCGTTGAATCGCACGCTCGTTGTAGCGGTCACGCTGTGTAAGCAAATAATATTCACCCGCACTTGGCAAGATGGTAGGAAAAGGACGGATAAGTTCCCCGTTCGGATCGAAGCTGTCGACTAATATCGACGGAACAATGGCGATACCTTCACCTTCTCGCGCGGCTTGTAAAGACATGAAGTATTGCCCAAATTCGATCGCATGTTTGAGCGGATCGAGTTGAGCACCATTGCCGGCTAACCAATCCTGCCAGGCAAAGCGTCGTACGGAAGTATGGATGAGTCGGTAATGCTGAAGATCGGTCGGGTGAGTCAAGGCGCATCCCTGATCCAGCAATTGTTTGCTGCAAACAGGTATCAACATATCTGGGAAAAGTAGGTCTGCGTGTATTCCCTGCCAGTCTTTCACCATGACGCTATCAATGCGTGGAGCATTACCGTTGTAACGTTTTCCTGGCAGTTTGCCTACGCTGATCGCCATGTCAATGTTTCCTGCGCTGAAATCGGCAGGCTGAATCGACGAAATGAGCTGCACATCGATATCGCGGTTGGCTTGCCAGAACGACGTGAGGCGAGGCATTAGCCATAGCGATCCAATACTTGGCAACACACTAATCGACAGCGTAGTGCGGGGACGCTTTCTGTTTGCAGCTGAGGTGGCTTCTTCTATTTGATCGAATGCGCTATGTATCGCCTGATAATAGGTCTTTCCTTCGCTCGTCAGCTCGATTCTTCTTGTCAGGCGCGTGAAGAGCTTGCGTCGTAGATGATCTTCAAGAAGCCGAACCTGCCGGCTAACTGCCGCTTGAGTGACATTGAGTTCTTCGGCGGCGCGCGTAAACGAAAGATGACGCGCTACCGCCTCGAAAGCGCGAAGTGCCAACAGAGGGGGAAGTCTTCGTTTCATTTACGCTCGCATTGATACATTTATGTATAACTTTAACTTATGCGTGTAAAAAAACAAATCGTTTGTGGCATAGCGATGAAATAGTTAACCTGCGTCAGGCTAGCAGGCATGGAATCTCCCTCTTGCAAAGCTGCGGTAGACGCCATTAATCGATATACGGAGCGGTGATGCATCAACATGAAGACATCGGCAGCATGCGTATCGCCATCGCAGGCCTTGGTGCCATCGGAAAGACTTTGGTGAACGCATTAGATGTTGGCATGCCAGGAATGCGACTGGTCGCCGTTGCCACACGTGACAATATGCAAGCGCGCACATACTTGAACACATTGCACCATCCCGTTCCTTCACTTGCGTTGGATGCGCTGCCAGCTGTCGCCGATATCATCATTGAGTCCGCTCCGGCACACTTGCTGCCTACGATTGCGGAACCTGCGCTGAAGTCAGGGAAAACGCTGATCGTTCTCAGTGTGGGGGCATTGCTCTCAAACTTATATCTTGCCGACATTGCGAAGCTGTATGGCGGACGTATTCTTGTTCCAAGCGGGGCTATTGGGGGATTGGATGCGCTCGCTGCAATCGCCGAAGGAACGATACACAAGGCTAAGCTTATCACCCACAAACCATTACATAGCCTCGCCAGCGCTCCTTGCTTTACTGAAGGTGGCATGCGCATAGAAGACGTGTCGTCACCCCTATGCGTATTTTCTGGTACGGCACGGGACGCCGCGGCCATTTTTCCTGCCAATATGAATGTCGCCGCGGCCTTGGCCTTCGCTGGCATTGGTGCGGAGCGTACCATTGTCGAGATATGGGCGGATCCCCAAGCACGCTGCAACACGCATCGGATTGAAATAGCGTCTGATGTGGCCAATATGACCCTAGCGATTGAGAACCATCCTTCGAGCAATCCAAAAACATCGCGCATTGCTGCACTTTCTGTGATCGCATTGCTGCGGAAAATGCAAGCGCCGCTTAAGGTTGGCTACTAACTCTCTCAAGAATTCTCTGTGTTCGCTTTGCCTTGGAGGGAGCGTAAGGACTTCAGACGATTGAGTTTGCGAACCGATCAACTGAGATGAGGCAGAAGGCGCGTGATGGACAGTTTAACGGAACCGCCTCCGCAGTCGAATCATCGTCGTCGCATAAGGGGCACGGCAGAAAGCCTGTTGTGGTCAGCGTTAAGCATTTCTTCTCGCTGCTTCAAAGCAAAAAAGTTGCTCCATCTAGGCCATTAGCCGCTTATTCGTTCTTCGGCGCAATTCTGAACTAGCACGTTGATGCCGTTTTGAAAGACGGGACCATTCCATTTGTACCTTTTATGTGCACCATGTTGGCCAACCTCATGGCCGGCATCATCGCCTATTGCTTTTCTCCAAACAAGCCACGTCTGGCTGTGTGTATTGTCTAAGTTTGCAAAGATCGAATTAAACCGGCTTATCCAGAACTAAGGTCGGTAGTAGTGTGTTTCTTTCGTCAGCTGGACCATTGCATTCGCGACAAAGAGGAGAATTTCTTGCGTTCTGTCCACCGTCATTATTTCCGACCAACTCTGATGGCGGCCATTCTGGTTCTCGCATTTAACAGTGCCTCTGCACAGACAGCAGCGGTTCCCACTTCGGAAAACAAGAGCGCAACCGTGGAGCCGCAACTCGAAACCATCACCGTCGTCGGACGCAGGCAGGGCACCAGCTACTTTGATGGCGAGGGTAGCGGTGGCGCCACGAAAAACGACACCCCTTTGCGAGAAGTTCCGCAGGCTGTGCGTGAGGTAACGCGGCAGCTTCTTGACGATGTGGGAGCCGGGCGCCTGGACGATGTGTTGGACTATGTGGCCGGCGCCACGCGCCAGAACAACTTCGGTGGCCTCTGGGATAACGTGGCCATACGCGGCTTCGCAGGAAACGAAAACACCGGTATGAACATGTTCCGCAACGGCATGGGTGCCAATCGCGGCTTCAATGCGCCGCGCGATACGGCTAATGTCGAACGCATCGAGTTCCTCAAAGGCCCAGTAGGCGCGCTGTATGGCATCAGCGAACCCGGCGGCACTGTCAACATCATTACCAAGCAACCGAGCTTCAAGCCCGCGCATTCGGCGGGAGTTTATTACGGCAGCTACGACTACAAGCGCCTTTCATTCGACAGCACCGGCCCGCTCAATGGAGGTACGCAACAGCCGGCAAGCCTGGCCTATCGACTCAATGTGTCCGCCGAGGACAGGGATAGCTTCCGCGACTACATCCATAGCAACCGCGAACTGGTGGCGCCAGCGCTTGTCTGGAAAGTGAGCCAAGACACTACGGTGCGCTATGACGGCGAATGGCTGCGGCAGCGGGCGCCGCTAGATCGGGGAGTCGTTGCGGTCAGAGGGCGGGTGAATGTCGTGCCTATCTCACGCTTCTACGGCGAGCCTGCCGATGGCGACATCACGATTAAGAACCAGACGCACCAGTTTTTCGTGGAGCATGTTCTGTCATCGGCTTGGCAAGTGCGTGCAGGCCTGCAATATCGCTATACCAGCCTGAACGGCTATGCGAGTGAAGGACAGGCTGCTGGCGCTGGTACTGTATCGGTAGACACCACTGGATTACTGTGGCGCCGCCTGCGCTTTCGCGATTACCGCTCGGACGATTGGTCCTCGCAAATTAATGTGTTGGGCAAACTGACGATTGGCGGCTTCGAACACAGCTTGGTGCTCGGCACCGAGGCTTTTCGCTTTGAGATCGACCAGTTACTGAAGCAACAGCCTCGCGCACAGTGGCCCACTTACGGGATCAACATCTACGACCCTGTCTACGGCCAGGCCCGGCCAAACCCTACGGTTTCGACTACGGATAGCGAACAGCGTGATCGCGGCACAGCGATTTACGCGCAGGATCAGATCAGCCTGAGCCCACAGTGGAAGCTGCTCGCCGGCGTGCGGTATGACCGCTACCGCCAGCACATCGACGACCGAGTAGCCGGAACCGTCACGAATCAAGAACCCAGCGCAACGAGTCCGCGCTTGGGCCTCACTTGGCTGCCCAACCCGGCTTGGTCAGCTTACGCCAGCATAGGACGTTCGTTCCGCCCCAACGTGGGTACCAATGCGAGCGGCGCCGCATTCGATCCGGAGAGCGGTACGGCACGCGAGCTGGGCGTGAAGTGGCAATCACCAAACGAGCAACTGGGCGGCAGCGTGTCACTGTTTGACATCAAAAAGCGCAACGTACTTGTTCCTGATCCGAACAACACCGACTTTTCCATTGCCGCAGGCGAGGTTCGCAATAAGGGGCTAGAAGTCGAGCTTGCCGGTAGAATTGCTCGCAACTGGCGCGCCACCCTTAGCTATGCCTACCTCGACAGCGAGCTAACGCAGTTTCCTCGCCATAGTGGCAGTGCTTTTGTCATGCACGAGATGCCGCTCGAAGACGGCATGCTGCTCGGCCTGGGCGGTGGTTTCACACACGTAGGCGAACGTACCGGTGACACCGGCGTTCCAGTCCTGCCCGCCTATACGACCGCCAATCTGAGAGGTTACTGGCACCTCAGCAAGACCTTACGCCTGTCGCTAGACGTAGATAATGTATTCGATAAGACCTACTACACCAACGCCTACAACAACGTCTGGGTCACGCCAGGTACGCCGCGCACGATTACCCTGGGTCTGCAGGGCAGGTTCTGACCCTCTTCTTGGTCATGGTTATTAGAGGGCGTTATGCCGCAAGCCATACATGTTCCGCAAACATAAATCCCATGAATCCGCCAAGGGGGCTGGT
>CBHCMF010000111.1:0-14917 GCA_965974465.1 uncultured Noviherbaspirillum sp. | reverse complement strand
TCACCCTCGACGATGTAAAGCTCGCACAGGGCAGGGTCTTTTTCCTGGCAGTCGGCGAGTTTGGCGGAGAGGCCCAGGCCATCCATCACGCCCTTACGGCGCGTGAGTTCGCGCGCCTTGCGCGCAGCTTCGCGCGCGCGGGCAGCTTCGACGATCTTGCCGCAGATGATCTTGGCATCATTGGGCTTTTCCATCAGGTATTCGGTCAGCGTCTTGGCGACGATGTCTTCGACCGGGCCACGCACTTCGGACGAGACCAGCTTGTCCTTGGTCTGAGAGCTGAACTTCGGCTCAGGGACCTTCACTGACAGCACACAAGTCAGGCCTTCGCGCATGTCATCACCGGAGACTTCGACTTTGGCTTTTTTCGCGAAGTCGTTTTCTTCGATGTATTTGTTGATCACACGGGTCATCGCAGCGCGCAAACCGGTCAGGTGGGTACCGCCATCACGCTGCGGAATGTTGTTAGTGAAGCAGAGCACTTGCTCGTTGTAAGCGTCGTTCCATTGCATGGAGACGTCGACGGTAATCATCGTGCCTTGGTCGGAGACTTTCTCGCCGGTGGCTTGGAAGATGGTCGGATGCAGGACGCTCTTGCTCTTATTGATGTATTCGACGAAGCCGCGCGTACCACCTTCGAACGCAAAGTCTTCTTCCTTGCCGGTGCGCTGGTCGGTCAGCTTGATGTGCACACCATTATTAAGGAAGGACAGTTCACGGATGCGCTTGGCCAGGATGTCGTAGTGGAACTCGACGTGGGTGAAGATTTCTTCATCGGCCCAGAAGTGCACTTCGGTGCCGCGCTTGTCGGTTTCACCGATAACTTTGATCGGTGAGGTGGCGACGCCATCAACCATTTCGATTTCGCGGTTTTGCGCGATGCCTTTGACGAAGTCCATGGTGTGGACCTTGCCATCGCGGCGGATGGTCAGGCGCAGCAGCTTGGACAGTGCGTTGACGCAGGACACGCCCACACCATGCAAACCGCCGGATACCTTGTACGAGTTTTGGTCGAACTTGCCGCCAGCGTGCAGCTCGGTCATCACGATTTCAGCAGCGCTGCGTTTAGGATCGTGCTTGTCGTCCCACTTAATGCCGGTGGGGATGCCGCGGCCGTTGTCAGTGATCGAGATGGAATTATCGGAGTGGATGGTGACATGGATCTCGGTGCAATGGCCGGCTAGGGCTTCGTCGATCGAGTTGTCGAGCACTTCGAATACAAGGTGATGCAGACCGGTGCCATCAGAAGTATCGCCGATGTACATGCCGGGGCGCTTACGCACCGCTTCAAGGCCTTCGAGGATCTGGATCGAGGATGCGCTGTACTGGCTGCTTTGCGGTTGCGGGGTGTTTTCTTGGGGAATCGCGGACATGGCTGCCTTCTGATGAATCGGATTACGGTCTGAAAGAACAGTTTCGCTTACCGGTTCCCTTTTCCTTGCTAGGGAGAAGGAACCAACCGGCTAGAAATTTAACATTCCAAAAATGTAGCAAAGGGGCTCGCCTTACCCACGGCAGCCCCCCTTGCAGATTGTGTCAATAATCAAATCAAATACGCATCGGCATCACGACATACTTGAAGTCTGCGTTATCCGGTACGGTGATCAACGCCGATGAATTGGCGTCACCAAGCGCGACGTTGACGTTATCGCTCTTGAGGTTGTTCAGCACGTCAAGCAGGTAGGTGACATTGAAACCAATGTCGATACTGTCACCGCCGTAATCGATTTCGAGTTCTTCTACGGCCTCTTCCTGATCGGCGTTGGTCGAACTAATTTTCAGGCTGCCTGGACTGATGATGCAGCGCACGCCTTTGAATTTATCGCTCGTCATAATCGCCGCACGCTGCAGCGAGTGCAGTAGCGTCTGGCGATCAATCGTGAAGTCGTTCTTGTACCCCTTCGGGATCACGCGCGTGTAGTCGGGGAATTTACCTTCAACCAGTTTGGAAATCAGTTCGATATCGGCGAAGTTCAGCTTCACTTGGTTATTGGCGATTTCCAATTCGACTGGATTGTCCTGGTCTTCCAACAGGCGCTGCAATTCCATGATGGTCTTGCGCGGGATAATGACTTCATGGCGCTGGAAATCCTGGTCCGTCTCGACTTGGCAGAAAGCGAGACGATGGCCGTCAGTCGCCACGGCGATCACGTTCTTGCCATCGACCACGAGCAGAAGGCCGTTCAAGTAGTAACGGATATCTTGCTGCGCCATCGCGAAGTGCACCATGTTGAACAGGTGCTTCAGGGTCTTTTGCGGCAGGGTCACTTTCGCGTTGTAGTGCTCAGCTTGCGCAACCGTAGGAAACTCTTCAGCGGCCAAGGTTTGCAGGCCAAAACGCGACTTTCCAGATTGAACGGTCATACGCTTGTTGGCCAGCGTCAGCGACACGTCGCCATCTGGCAAGGCGCGCAAAATGTCGAGCAGCTTGCGAGCGGCAACCGTGGTAGCCGCGACTTCACTACCGCTGCCGACGTCTGCGTGCGTGGTGATCTGCACTTCGATGTCGGTGGATAGGAAGGACACCTTCTCGCCGTCCTTGCGAATGAGGATATTGGCCAGAATCGGCAACGTGTGCCGACGCTCGACAATACCACTCACGATCTGCAGAGGTCGGAGAAGCGTGTCTCTTTGGGTTTTGACCAATTGCATGCTTTTGTCCTTGTAGTAATTGAGTTGAGACAGTGCTGTACTTCAGGGTGAAAAGGCTGGTCTGGCAAGACAGACGTGTACCGAGCCAAACAAACTCGGAACGCCCTCTATTTTGACAGAAAAGGGGACATTCCAAGAAATGTCGCACAGGTTTTTTGCTTTCTTTACAAGGCAACGCAAAGGCCATTGTTGTATAAAAGCCAACCGACTTTCCCTCATAGAATTGGCCTCCCTCTACCGCATTTGCCCTATGAGAAACGGCTGCCTCTTCCTATGCAGCCATTGCTTAAATACTAAGCACCTCTTCATTGTCTTTCAGTTATCCACAAGCCTTTAGGCAGCTGTGGATTATCCCTTGAGCGTCTGCTCCAGCACGTGCAACTCGTGGTTGACTTCAGGACTTTTAGACCGGTCGGCAGCAATCTTGCGGACGGCATGCAGAACGGTCGTGTGATCGCGCCCGCCAAACAGCTCCCCGATCTCTGGCAAACTTTTCTGAGTCAACTCCTTGGCCAGGTACATGGCAATCTGACGCGGACGGGCGATATTGGCCGGACGCTTCTTGGAATACATATCGGCGACCTTGATGTTGAAAAAGTCAGCGACGGTCTTCTGGATGTTTTCCACCGATATCTGCCGGTTCTGGACTGACAACAGATCTTTTAATGCCTCTTTGACCACATCAATGGTGATGTCTTTGCCGTGAAAGCGCGAGTACGCCAGGATCTTGCGCAATGCGCCTTCCAGCTCGCGGACATTGGAGCGCAAATGCTTGGCGACAAAAAACGCGACGTCGTCCGACAGAACAGCCCCTTCCTGCGCCGCCTTTTTCAGCAGAATCGCCACCCGCATTTCCAGTTCCGGCGGCTCGACCGCCACCGTCAAACCGGAGTCAAATCGGGAAATCAACCGGTCATCCATACCGCTGATTTCCTTTGGATAGGTATCGCTGGTGATGATGATTTGCTTCTTTGCCGCAATCAACGCCTCAAAGGCATAGAAGAATTCTTCTTGCGTACGGCTCTTACCGGCAAAGAACTGAATATCATCGATCAACAACATGTCGAGCGAATGATAGTAGCGTTTGAAGTCGTCGAAACCTTTTCGTTGGTAAGCGGTCACTACGTCTCTAACGTATTGTTCTGCGTGAATATAACGAATTCTGACGTTTGGATTCTCAGCAAGTAGCTGGTTACCGATCGCATGAATCAGATGGGTTTTACCCAAACCAACACCGCCATACAGGAAGAGCGGGTTGTACGATACGCCGGGATTATTGGCCACCTGGATCGCCGCTGCACGTGCCAGCTGATTCGCCTTACCGGTCACAAAGCTTTCAAACGTAAGGGCCGAATTGATCTTGCTTTGGTCGCGTTTTTTTGTTTCCTCAATAACAAGACCTACACGTTCGATGGGGTCCGGTATATCGTCCAATGGACTATCCCCGATGGTCGCCATGGCTGCTGCCGCGACAACAGGCGCTGGCTTTTTCGCGCCATTGGTTCGAGGGTCGAGGACAAACTGGACGTCAATCGGCATCTCCCAGTACTGGCTCGCCAACGTCGTGATACGGCTAGCGAATTGGGTCTTAACCCAATCCAGTTTGAAACGGTTTGGTGCAGCGATGCGCAGCCGACCTTCCTCGTAATCGAGCGGAACGAGCGGCTTGATCCATGCACTAAATTGTTGAGGCGTAAGCTCCTGCTCCAACACGGTGGAGCAAGTCTGCCAAAAATTTTCCATGAATTTTTCTAAGTATAGGAAGCGCGGAAATGCATAAAGCCTGACGTCTTGCTCTGCTCCAGCGGGCCGATCGAGACTGCGGTGATCTATACAGTGACAGGTGGAAGCGGCATGCCGACGTACAAGATATTCCAACGCGGGACGGGTATTCTACCCTCGATACAGACAAGTTATCCACAGGCTTCGTCATTTTTCTGACATAAAAAAATACTTGCAAATGTGGATAATTTGGGCGTAGAGAAATAGGAGCCGGTTTTATGGCCAGAAACAATCCCGTTGAATCGACGCGTAACGTTTATCCTTATTTCTTCCTTATCGCCTTGCCAATCATCGCACCAAGTTATTGACAGACAAACAGAAATAGATGTTTAATTGCGGGTTCACTGCCTGTTGCGTTTTGTGTCTTGCACACAAGACAAGGATGGGCTGCGTGATGATCCAACCCATTTCTGCTGAATAGCGAGACCAACATGAAACGTACCTACCAACCTTCCGTCGTCCGCCGCAAGCGCACCCATGGCTTCCGCGTTCGTATGGCTACCCGCAGCGGTCGCGCCGTGCTGAATGCACGTCGTGCTAAAGGCCGTAAGCGCCTGGCTGTTTAAGCCAAGCATTGCACCGCTATAGCTGGTGGCGTGAGCGAAGTCCTTTCACATAACTACGCACGCACCCGGCGCATCGTTAAAACGGATGATTTTTCATCCGTTTTTCGTTTGCGGCCTGTGCAGCGGACAGCGCATTTCACGCTGTATGCGCGCAACAATCAGCTTGACCACGCCCGTCTTGGCATCGTTGCTGCCAAGCGCTTTGCGCCGCGCGCGGTGACGCGCAATACCATCAAGCGCATCACGCGCGAACTGTTCCGTCAGGCCCCCCTGCCGGCGATTGATTACATCGTTCGCTTGTCCAAACCTGTGAATTCCAAGGCCGAACCAGCAACAAACACGCGTCTGAAAGCGGACCTTCACAAAGAATTGACGCAACTGCTGCGCTCGCAAACCTTGCCTGCCAGAACAGGAAGTTAGCGGATGAAAACGTTTTTACTGGTACTATTGCGCGCGTATCAGCTGGGCATCAGCCCGTTCCTCGGCCAGAACTGCCGTTTTTACCCAAGTTGCTCTGCTTACGCTGCAGAAGCCATCCAAGAACATGGCGCCGCCAAAGGCAGCCTGCTGGCGGCAAAGCGTTTGTGCAAATGCCATCCGTGGCATCCGGGAGGACTGGATCCAGTGCCGAAGCAATCGACTGACAACCCGGCGGCAGACGCGTGCGCCCGCTGCCTCCACTGAATTCCTGATGACTCGATATAAAACTATGGATATCAAACGTACCGCCCTATGGGTAGTGTTCTCGTTGTCGCTGTTACTGCTATGGGACAACTGGATGCGCTACAACGGCCAGCAATCGCTGTTCTTCCCCGGCACGACCCAACAGGCAGCCAAACCGGCTACTACAGGCAACGCTCCCGCGAAGTCCGATGTGCCGCAAGCGAGTATCGCAACACCAGCACCAACGGCCGTACCGACCGGCACCGCACCGGTGAAGAGCGAGATTGTGACGATCACCACTGACGTCATCAAAGCCGATATCGATACCATCGGCGGCGAACTCAAGCGTCTAGAACTGCTGAAGCACAAGGACGCGACCGATCCAACCAAAAACGTGGTGTTGTTCGATGCAGGCACCAAGCACACTTATTTGGCACAGACGGGTCTGATCGGTGGAAATTTTCCTAATCACAAGTCGAGTTTCATCGCCAAACCGGGGCCGCGCGCGCTGGACGGTGCAAACGATCTGCAATTGGTGCTGGAATCCGAACAAGGTGGCGTCAAGCTGGTAAAAACCTATACCTTCCAGCGCGGTGACTATACGATCGACATGAAGCATGAGGTCGTCAACAACAGCGGGACACCGATCACACCGTCGCTATATATGCAATTGGTGCGAGATGGCAACAAGCCAGAAGGCGAGTCGTACTTCTACAGCACCTTTACCGGTCCAGCGGTATACACCGATAAATTCCAGAAGATGGATTTCGAAGCGATCGAAAAGGGCAAAGCCAAACATGCCACCAAGGCCGATAACGGCTGGATCGCGCTTGTGCAGCATTACTTTGTGTCGGCATTGCTGCCATCACAAAAGGTCACACGCGAAATCTATTCGAAGAGTCTCGGCAACAACCTGTATGCCATCGGCACCATTCTCCCGATGAATACGGTGGCACCCGGCGCAACGACATCCATGGAAGCGCGACTGTATTCCGGCCCGCAGGAATCCGCTCGCCTGGAAAAACTCGCTCCAGGCCTGGACCTGGTGAAGGACTACGGCTGGTTGACCATCGTCGCCAAGCCAATCTTCTGGCTGATGGACCAAATCCACAAAGTACTTGGTAACTGGGGCTGGACCATCATCGTGCTGACCGTCCTGATCAAGCTGGCCTTCTTCCCGTTGTCGGCGGCAAGCTACCGCAGCATGGCAAAAATGAAGACCGTCACGCCGAAGATGACATCGATCCGCGAGCGTTTCAAAAACGACCCGCAGAAGATGAATCAGGCTCTGATGGAACTGTACCGCACTGAAAAGATCAATCCGCTCGGTGGCTGTCTGCCAATTGTGGTACAGATCCCGGTGTTTATCGCGCTGTACTGGGTGTTGCTGGCTTCCGTCGAAATGCGCAATGCGCCGTGGCTGGGTTGGATCCATGACCTTGCATCGCCCGATCCGTTCTACATTCTGCCAATTGTGATGGCCGTGTCGATGTTCATCCAGACCAAGTTGAACCCAACGCCGCCGGATCCAGTCCAGGCCAAGGTGATGATGTTCATGCCGATCATTTTCTCGGTGATGTTCTTCTTCTTCCCAGCCGGTTTGGTGTTGTACTGGGTAGTGAACAACATCCTGTCGATCGCACAGCAGTGGGTGATCACAAAGAGGATCGAAAGCGGGCAACCGGCGTGATCGGATAACAAGCTCCGTCTGTTGCAAAAAAAGCCCGTGAATGTTGATCACGGGCTTTTTTGTTTGCTTGGGGCAACACTTCAAACCTACAATCGACGCATGAATTACGACTCTTCTCCCATTGCAGCCATTGCTACTGCCCCAGGACGGGGCGGCATCGGTGTCGTGCGCGTGTCCGGCAAAAATATTTCGGCAGTGATGCAGGCCGTATGCGGAACAGCGCAGCTGCAACCACGCTACGCCACCTATTTGCCGTTTAGAAATGCAGATGGCAGTGCCATCGATCAAGGTATTGCCCTCTATTTCAAGGCACCGCATTCCTACACCGGTGAAGACGTTCTGGAGCTGCAAGGCCACGGTGGTCCGGTGGTGATGCAGATGTTACTTGCACGCTGCCTCGAAGCCGGCCAGGATATTGGATTGCGCGTCGCGCAGCCGGGCGAGTTTACGCACAGAGCCTTTCTGAATGACAAGCTGGATCTGGCCCAGGCAGAGGCGGTAGCTGACCTGATTGAGGCATCGACCGAGGCTGCCGCAAAATCGGCGTCACAGTCGCTGTCGGGCGTGTTTTCAAAGACCATCCACGATTTGGTCGATAAAGTCATCCATTTGCGCATGCTGGTAGAAGCGACGCTGGATTTTCCAGAGGAAGAGATCGATTTCCTTGAGAAGTCCGATGCGCGCGGCCAGTTGGAACGCATTCGCGCAAATCTCAATGAAATATTCGAGCAGGCAGCCCAAGGTGCCCTGTTGCGCGAAGGGCTCAATGTGGTGCTCGCAGGTCAACCGAATGTCGGCAAATCATCGTTGTTGAATGCCTTGGCCGGTTCTGAAGTCGCGATCGTCACCCCCATTGCCGGCACCACGCGCGACAAAGTAACGGAGACCATCCAGATGGAGGGCATTCCGCTCCACATCATCGACACGGCTGGTATCCGTGAGGCAGGTGACGAAGTAGAACGCATTGGCATTGAACGCACCTGGGGTGAAGTCCATAAGGCGGACGTGATCGTGCATTTGCTTGATGCCAGCCGCGGACCGACACGTGAGGATGAAGAAATCGTCGAGCGTTTCCCCCCCAATGTGCCGGTGTTACGCGTATGGAACAAGATCGACCTGTCAGGCCACAAGCCGGCGGTCGACCGCATGCCGGATGCGACGCATGTGTACCTATCGGCTGCCGATCGTCGTGGCATTGACCTGCTGCGCACTGAGCTGTTGCGTGCGGCCGGCTGGCAACAGACGGGCGAGTCACGCTTTTTGGCACGCGAACGGCATTTACTGGCCTTAAAAGCAGCGCGCGATCATCTTGAGGTCGCCGCACAGTACACTGCCAAGGACAATCAAGCGCAGATCAACGATCAAGCACTCGATCTGCTTGCGGAAGAACTCCGCATCACACAAGAGCGTTTGAACAGTATCACTGGCGAATTCACGTCGGACGATTTGCTGGGAGTGATCTTCAGCCGGTTTTGCATTGGAAAATGATCAAACTCAACGTACAGGATGCTTTTGTTTTTAGATAAAGACGTGTAGTATTCCGCCACAAATCAAGAAAATCCGTTTCAGGATGATCGAAGGAGACACGGGAGCCCGCTTGGCGTAAGCCTTGCGGGCTTTTTCTTTGTAACAGGCCACTCTGTTATTCGCCAAATGAATATCTGTCATCACAAGAATAAAGAGGACGTATTTGATGCGATGCGATATTATGCTTTCTGTCTCCTCCAACTCTTCTTGAATTGGATTTCGCCCGCTACCGCAAGGTCAGCGGGCTTTTTTATTTTTGCCGAAATTCCGCCGTACGGAAATGCATTCGCATTGAGCATCCACAAAGCATTAAAAAGTATGAACCGCTATACCTGTCACCTTGATAACGAACAGGAGCGCCCCATGAGCGTCAATCTTCCCGATTTTGAAGTGCTGGTCGCCTTGCACAGGCAAGATCCTGAAGCACTAGAGGCGTTCCGGCGTCATGTGCTACGCGAAGCGGTAGACGATGCCCCCCTCGCCCATCGTCCCGCACTGGAGCAGCTTCTATTACACATTGAAACGGTACGTAATACGGCAAGCACGCCAATAGAAGCAGCAAGCACGGCATTTAACATGATGCAGGAATCGGTAATGAGACTGCACGACGGCTGGGAACAGGCACGGTATGCGATGGCTGAGCTGCAGGCGGCATTACTGATTGAACGAATGCGTAGTGGCCCAGCTCCTGAAGTGAGATCTACTTAAGCGATTTCCGGGAAATTGCCTAAATAGATATAAGAAATGCGTTGTGATTCATCAATAAAAAGATTCTCTTATAAATCAGAGGCATAGTGGAATCCTCATCGGGTTATCCACAAACTTGTCCACGGTAAATGTGGGCAGATTGACGCCCGCGAGCCGGGTAAACCGGCTTAACGCACATAAGCTACTGCGGCAATACGAAAAATATTGCTGATAGATGAACGGCTACGGCACGTCGGCCAAGATACGATGGGCGAGCGCGATGGCTTGTTCTAGCGCCTGCTCCGGACTGTCGGAAGGCGCCTCCACGGTATGCTGCTCATCATCACTGGTGGCACCATGTTCATGGCTGATCATGACCACGCCGCGAAATTTTCCATCTGCAAGTTCCTCTATATCTGCCTGAGCGATCCAATCTGCTTTGGTGTACTTGACGGCTGCCATTGTGGTCTCCTTCTATTCAAGGGCCCACGTCGGAATACGCTGCACAACTTTGCTGACCGTAGTCGGCGCGTTACTCCATGTATGTCACTGGCAGTCTCCGCACCGCGCTGCATCGCACGCCTTAGCCTTATTCTTTACTTGTAGTTAGCATCCGGCTCCCATCGCAAAATTGCCTAACGTCTCCTTACTCGGTCCTTAAGGAGATAGGACTATGCATCACCTAGGATGTTCGCCGCTTGTACTAGCCTCTAGGCTTTGCCTGCACTGCTTTTTATCAAAGCAAAAATTCCTTTTTGAATCATGAACATAGTCAATGTTATTCTGTGTTATGCACAGAATTAGCCACAGAAAATGTGGATAAGAGCAATGACCGTCATATAAGAGGGCCCTTTGTAGAATTTGATGCGCTATCGTGTTGTAAAGGACCAAGCACGAGTGACGATTTCACCATCCACTGTGCCGGTGAATTGCACATCATAAGTAGTCGCCGCGTTCAGAACATTGATGGGCACGATGGCAGCGACGGAAGACCGAGTATGCGTATCGGTCTCATGCCTCAGTAACTGTACTGCAAGCGGATCACCGCCGCGCGGTCGAATGGTAAATTCATGCACAGTGAGGGTGGACGTAATGTCAGCATGGACGCTGATAGGGTAGCCGATTTCGGTGCGGCCCGGCATGGTATCGGGGACCTCATTGTCGCTGAGGACGCTGCGCGGCACGTTCAGTTGGTCTGCGAACGGATAGACGATGATCCGACCGGCACCCAGCCCCGTATCAAGCCGATCAGTGACAAAATTCGTGGTGAAGTAAGTCGGCCCCCCCGGCACCGTAGCAGCACCGCTACCTGCATACCGAAATACTGGATCGAGAATAACGAAACGATGATAGATCGCTGCAATCAACTCTTCTGCAGCATTGAAGCCCGAGGTGCTGGACATGGCCGAGATGACTTCGCCATAAGCATAAATAGAGCTAGACTGATACCCGGCGGCTATGAGGCGATCGCCAACGGTCAGACCAGTAAAGCCAGGCCGACCAGCCGTCTGTTCATGAGTAATTATATTGTTAGCCTTTTGGTAGTCCGAATGCCCCTGCGCGGCAGCGTCTGCCTTCGGCTCGCGCGTGAGTATCTGAACACCAGCTTGCTGGCGCCGGAAATTAAACCAGTTCAGCCCATCGGTAGCGGTATCGCCGGTGGCCTGCGGCGCATTCGGTTCTTCGCTAACAGAAGCAGTGGGTTGAGTGGACGAAGTGTTGCTGCTGTTGCTGCTGCTATTGCTGTTGCTGTTGCCACCGCCACCGCATGCAGCCATCAGCATGGCGACCAAAAGCGCCATCAGCGCCGAGCGGAAAAAACGCTCCATTTGTATTCCTTTGGAGAAAAAACAAAAAGTGATTAGGACTTTGACATGGAATTGCAGGGCAGCATAGAAAAATCCGAAATTGTTACTTCGAAAACCTTATCTGGACTTTCAGGCCTACGCCTTGCGCACCCTCCAAAAGGGTAATGGACCCACCATGTATTGCAGCAATGTCATGCACAATAGTCAAGCCCAGGCCGCTGCCGCCGGCATTAACAGCCTGGGCCGATGCTGCACGGTAAAACGGTGCAAATACCCGCTCGCGTTCCGCCGCCCCAATGCCGGGGCCATTGTCTTCGATTTCTAGCAGGGGCACTGCCTCGTTGAGCACGCGTAGGACCACCTTGCCGCCGGGCGGTGTGTACCGAATGGCATTGTCGACAAGATTGGCTATCATTTCATGTAACAGCATCGGACTGCCGCGTATGATACCGCCTCCCGTTACTTCGAAGGATAGATCGATGTTTTTCTTGACAGCTTCCTGCGCCAGCTCCAACCCAACCTGACGTACCGCGTCGACCAACGATATTTGTTGCAACTCGCCTTCAACCGCGCCATGTTCCGCACGTGCCAGCATCAATAGTCGATTGGCGAGATGCACAGTGGCATCGGTCGTTTTGGCGATGCCTTCGACAATTTCACGCATGGCCTTTGGATCGCTTTCACGCAAAGCGAGCTCGACTTGTGTTTTTAATACGGTAAGCGGTGTACGCAGCTGGTGCGAGGCATCGGCGATGAACCGGCGTTGACCAGCGATCAGCGCCTGTAATCGCCCCATGTAGCCATTCATCGCTGTTACCAAAGGGCGGACCTCCTTATGCACCAGAGATGGATCAAAATCGGAAAGGTCCGTCGGCGCGCGCGCTTCGACATTGTGCTTGAGCCGCATCAGCGGGCGAAGCACGAAACGTACCGCGAACCATGTCAACAGCGCCGCCACCAGCACCAATGTCGCTTGGCGCCACAACGTATCGATCAATATCTTGCGCGACAAGTCGCGTCGTGCTTCGTGCGATTCGCCAACTTGGATCAATGCAATACCTCGCATCGTATCGTCATACACCGGCTGGTACAGTGCTGCAATGCGCACTGGCTCATCGCGGTAAATGGCGGAATAGAAATAGACCAGGGCCGGATAGACATCAGAACGCGCAGCATTTTTCGGTAGTGGCGGTAGATCACCATAGCCAGACACGACATCGCCCTCGATACCCGTCACCTTGTAGTAAAGGCGGCCGAGCGTATCTGTTTCAAAACTGTCGAGCGCGACGTAGGGCACATCAGCAACCACCTTGCCGTTGACGATGGACACGCGTTCAGCGAGGGCACGGGTGGAAGCGAGTAAAGATCTATCATACGCAAGATCGGCTGCTTCCAGTGCGTTGTGATACACAGACACCGTGTTGATCATGACAAGAATAGCAAGGGGAATCAGTAGCCAGCGCAGTAGCTGACTGCGTAGGCTACCAAGAACCTTGGGCTCTGCATTCATTGCATTTTTTCTTCGAGCAGGTAGCCCAATCCACGCAATGTGGTGATCGCAACACGACCGGGCTCGGCATACTCTAGCTTCTTGCGCAGACGATGAATATAAACTTCGATCGCATCGCGGTTGGCATCGTCGTCGAGAGCAAACACTTCGTCGAACAGCTTCTCTTTCGATACCACTTGGCCAGCGCGCGTGAGCAATGCTTCCAGCACGGCATGTTCGCGCGGGGTCAATGCCAGCGGAGCACCGCCATAGCTGAACATACGCGACACGGTATCGAAGGTTAAAGCACCGCAGATCAGTGTTACGGCTTCATTTCCCTGCGAGCGGCGCAACAATGCCTTCACGCGTGCTTCAAGCTCGGCCAATTCGAAAGGCTTAGGCAGGTAGTCATCCGCGCCAAGGTTCAG
The DNA here is from genome assembly GCA_965974465.1 of uncultured Noviherbaspirillum sp. Lineage (GTDB taxonomy): Bacteria > Pseudomonadota > Gammaproteobacteria > Burkholderiales > Burkholderiaceae_D > Noviherbaspirillum. The sequence goes on along the minus strand of CBHCMF010000111.1, from coordinate 1,625 downwards.
GCCTTGCACACGATCATTGAGATTGCCGCGTGCGGTAAGTACGAGTACCGGGGTCTTGCTACCGCGCGCGCGTAGCCGTTTGAGAACATCCAATCCATCCATTTTCGGCAAGGTCAGATCAAGGATCACCAAAGCATATTCCTGTGTAAGCAACAGGGTGTCGGCATCGGCGCCGTTCATCGCACATTCAACCGTCAGACGTGCATCCTGCAGCGCCTTGGCAATCCAGCGCGAGAGTTCCGCATGATCTTCAACCAATAGGATTCGCATGAGATTTGGACTAAATATTGCAAAAGAAGAGTAGGAATCGCCCTGGAACAAAAACAATGGTCAAGAGGCATCATGAACCGCTTTGTCTTTTCATCATACGCATATTTTTTCCGACTGCAAAAGCGTTCGGTACCACGGTAGCACACGCTTGTCGCGGCCAGGAGCGCGCACCGTTTGTCGAACTGCCGATAATCGGCAAGAATGGCGTAATCTAATCTGATGCGAAAAGAGCAGACATGCAAAGCATGACAGCACGCGCAATGATCTTTATGGCAATGTGGCTGTTTGTAGCTAACGCGAATGCGGTAACGATGCGTGCCTCGGAATGCATCGTGCCGGCCAAACCGGGCGGCGGCATGGACTTGACCTGTAAGCTGGCGCGCGCCGGCCTACAACCCGTTGCGGGCGCCGCCCATGTCAATCCGGCATTGCGCATTACCTATTTACCCGGCGGCATCGGCGCCATCGCATGGAGTTCGGTGCTGTCGCAGCGACGCGCAGAGCCTGACACGCTGATCGCTTTTTCCGGCGGCTCGCTGTTGAATCTTGCTCAGGGCAAATACGGTCAAGCTTCCGCTGCCGATGTACGTTGGGTCGCTGCGGTCGGTGCCGACTACGGAATGATCGCTGTACGCAGCGATTCACCCTATAAAACGCTGCGCGATCTGATGGAAGCCATCAAGCGCGATCCCGTCAAGATCACCATCGGCGCAGGCGGAACCATTGGGAGCCAGGATTGGCTGAAGATGTCGATCCTCGCCAAGCAGACCGGGGTGGCACCAAAGGCATTGCGCTTCGTTGCCTTTGAGGGAGGAGGCGAATCGTTTACGGCGCTCATGGCCGGCTACGTACAGGCAATATCGGGTGACGTGTCGGAAGTGGCGCCCCATGCAGCCAGCGGCAGGATCCGCGTACTTGCCGTGCTTGCCGACAAACGTTTGCCCGGCATGCTGTCCAATGTTCCGACCGCACGCGAACAGGGATTTGACATTAGCTGGCCAATCATCCGGGGCTTGTACATGGGACCAAACGTGTCGGAGGCAGACTATCGTAAATGGGTGAGCGCGTTTGACAAGATGATGGCCGCCCCAGCGTTCGATCAGCTTCGCGCCGCGCATGGCCTGTATCCTTTTTCACTCACAGGCGACGCATTGACGGACTACGTGAACAAGACAGTAGAGAGGTACGGCAAACTGGCAAAGGAACTGGGATTAGTCCGTTGAATTAAGGCGATTTCCGGGAAAGATTCACCATTTTCGCGGCACATACGGGCGCGCTGCAGCGTTGGGGGGGGGGAGTTTGGGCCCCCACCCACCCCCCCACCCCCCCTGGAGCCCCAACCCCCCGCCCCCCCC
>CBHCMF010000110.1:0-14987 GCA_965974465.1 uncultured Noviherbaspirillum sp. | reverse complement strand
TTTGGCCCAGACAATGCGCTCTACGTGTCTGAGTACACTAAAAATCGGATTCTAAAAATTTCTAGAGGAAACAGGGACGTAAAGACGGCATGGGGTAAATCGAACCCGGATTGGCTTGATGAGGAAACGATCAGGCGTCGATTACAACAGATTCTCTACCTTGGCGACCTCATTCCAGAGTGAAAAGACTGAGCCTGGACGTACTGGTACTGCGCTGCGGGCAGGCGGTTGCAATGACAGCGGAATGTTGATGGGCCATGCACCGACAAGAAACGTTGGGCATGGTCCGGCGATTTGGATCGTCGTTTCAGCTTGACTGACCACTAGGTCGATGACATCAATAATGGCCAGAAGCCAGTACCGGTCGCATGGCTTGTAGGCAGATAACTTTGTGGACTTCTCTTCTCAGGGTAAATAGCAAATGTACACTACTAAGACACCTACCTCGCCGCCACTTTCACGCCGTCCCGCACGCGGTCATCCGGATGAACAATCACCTGTTCGCCCGCCTTGATGCCGGACACAACCTGTGCGTTCAGACCAGTACGTTGGCCAATCTCAACACCGCGTTTGACCGCTTTGCCTTGTTCAACCACGAATGCGGCCCAGCCATTGTCATCGCGGAACAAAGCGCTGGCGGGAATTTGCAGGACGTCGTTTTCTTCCCAGAGGATGAAACTGGCTTCAACCCGGTAGCCGTCGCCAAGGCGTTGCCATTGTGTGGGCGGGGAGGTGAAGGCGACGATGACCCAGACACGTTGTTCTTCCACACCCAGAGCGGAAATTTTGGTGAAACCGGCTGGTTCAATCACGCGCACTACGCCTTCAAGCTCGCCATCGCCTCCCCAGCGTTCGAATACGACGCGCGTGCCGGGGCGGATGCGCACGGCATCGGCTGATAACACATCGACCTCGACTTCTAGCACACGCGGGTCACCGACTTCAATCAACGACTGACCGGGAGTAACCGGACCTTCGCTTTTGCGCGGGATTTTGAGTACTTGCCCGGCCACGGGAGAGCGGATGGCGACCGGTTCTGTGCCGGTGCCGCCGCTGGCGGCATATTTTAGGGCGGTGCGGGCTGCTTCGAGCTCATGGCGCGCAGTGGCGACGGCGAATTGTGCCGAGCGCAGTTCGGCGGCGCTGCTTTCGGCGGCGCTGGCGGCTTGGTCTTCGGCGGCGGCGCTGACATGACCGGCTAGGCGCAGCGTGTGGACGCGCTGGAGTTCCTTTTTCGCTAGAGTGGCATTGCTGGCTGCGGCGTTTGCACGTTGTTCGGCGACGCTGACGTTGGCTGCTGCAGCAGCGACGCGGGCTTCCGCTTCGGCCCGGCGACGTACGTCCAGCACTTCGGCGCGCGAGGGATCGAGCTCTACCAGCGTGGTGCCACGCTCGACGGCATCGCCAACGTCGAGTTGGATGCGCCGTGCGTAGCCATTCACAGGTGCGGTAACGATGTAGCGGTCAACCACGCGCGTGCGACCTTCTTGTTCGATGGTGACTCGCAACGGTGCGCGGCGCGCGACGTCGAGGTCCACTTCGACGGGTTGAGGGCGAAAGCCGAGGAACAGCCCCCATACGATGAGGAGGGCGATCAGGCTAAGAACGATGCGGCGGCGCCATTGCACGGTGTTTTTCATGGTTACTCCGCTGCTTTCAGGACGGCAATCAGATCGAGTTGATCCAGTCGCCGGCGGACTGCCAGACCCGACAGCAGTGCGGAGATAAGCACCACCGCCGTCGCAAAGGCATAGGTTTGCGGTACCAAGACCACCGGCACGCGGAACAGGTCGTTTTGCATGGTCAGCGCAATGTAATAGCACATCACTCGCCCCAACCACAGGCCGAGTGGGATGGCGAAGAGGGTGAGGATCCCTAATTCGCCGAGCAGGATATAGGAAATCTCGGCACGGGTGAAACCCAATACGCGCAGGCTGGCGAGTTCGCGGCCGCGTTCGGTCAGTGCGATGCGTGCGCTGTTATAGATCATGCCGAAAGCGATAATGATGGCAAATACGGTGGCGACGTAGGTGAAGAACAGCATGGTTTCCTGCATCACACGGTTGAAATTGCGGATCTCTTGCACACGCTCAGTTACGCCGGCTACGCGTGGCATTTCTTTCAATTGGGAATACAGCGACTGCAGTTGTGCGCTGTCAATGCTTAGATAAGCACCGGAGATCGTCGGTCCTTCCTGCATGAAGCGGTTCAGTGCGGCCAGGTGCATATAGCCGGACACTCCAAGATACTCTCTCACCAGGCCTGAAACGATGGCTTCGCGTACCGGCCGGCTTCCCTCCAGTACCTCGATCACGACGTGGTCGCCGACGCGTACATCGAGCATCTTGGCAAGAAAGTCTGTGAGTAGGACGCCTTCAGGGGGCAAGACCACTGGTCGCAAATCAGCGTCAAGCAAGCGTGCGATATCGCCGCCCGCTTCGATGCCGCGAATGTTGGTGCGATAGCTGTGATGCGCATGCCGTAGCCGCACCGGTACGGCCCTGAATACTTCTACGTGGCGTACTTCCGGCAGACTGAGCAGGTCGAATCGGGCGCGGTAGGTGGTGGGATCGGTGAAGGTTACCGAGACATCTTCGCGCTGTTTCATGCCGAACTGAATGTTGACCATATAGCTCACCGTGTCACGCTGGAACAGACCGGTAAGGATGATGCCGCAGGCGATAGCAATGCCGAGCACAGTGAGCAGGGATTTCAGTTTCTGGCGCTGAATATGGCGAATGATCATGCGCGTGGGCTGCGATAGCCAGCGCTTGAGACCCAATTTCTCCACCCAGGTTTCGCGATAGCTGGCAGGCGGTTCGGGGCGCATTGCTTGTGCTGGACGCAAAGTGGCGGCTCGCCAGACGGCAAACATAGTCCCGGTGCCGGCAGCAAACAAGCTGGCCGTTGCCGCCAGTATTACCGTCCAGGGCTGCAGGGAGAATTTTAAATAGGGGAAGTGATAAAACTCCATGTAGATACCAGAGAGCGCCTTGCCAAGCCACAGGCCCAGCGCCGTACCGCCGACGATTCCCAATCCGACGATCACCGAGACCATCTTCAGGTAATGCCACAGCACGGCAAGATTGCTGTAGCCAAAGGCCTTGAGCGTCGCCACCTGTTCGCGTTGCATCGTCACCAGCCGCCCGATCACCACATTGAGCAAAAAGGCTGCGATGCCCAGAAACATCACGGGGAACAGGCGTGCCAGAGTGCCGAGCTGCTGCAGCTCCTGACTTAGAAACCGGTGAGAGAGTTGGTCCTCGCGCGCATAGGCGCCCAGCCCGCCATAAGGTTGGAGCAGTTCGTCGACACGGTCGATGACGTACTGGCTATCCGCATTCTGATACAGACTCAGCGTCAGATCGTTGAACGCGCCTTGCATATCGTACGCTTGACCGAGGGCACGTCGCGCCATCCACATTACACCGTAACGCTTGTAATCGGGGAAGGCCGATCCGGGGCGCATCTGCTGGATAAATTCCGGTGACAGCGCGGTGCCAACCAGCGTCAGCGCTTGGCGCCGCCCATTCAGGATGGCGTAAAAGCGGTCGCCCAGTTGCAAGCCATGCGCCTGCGCGAACGGCGTACTCACCACGACTTCGTCCGCACTTCCTGGTGTCGGCAGCCGTCCCTCGCGCAGATGCAAGGCATTCAGGCCGTGACGTCCGGCATCCGAGACCGACACCATCAAGGCCGTTACCGGTTCGGCAAACCCGGGCATATCCAGACGTACCTGCGCCATGACCCGCGTCTGTGCTTGTGCGACGCCGGTGATGGCTTGCACCTGTTGGCGTAGCGACTCAGGCGCGCGCTTCAATGAGACAAACACCTCGGCAAAACGGTAGTCGCGGTAATAACTGTCTTGCGTTGCGCGCAGCGACCCCAGCGTGCTGAGAAACATGATGAATGTGCCGACGCCGCACATCACCACCAGGGCGATCGCCAATGCCTGGCTCTTCATCTGCGCCAGGTCGCGCAAAAGTTTGCGGTCTAGTGCATTCACCAGCGCAGCTCCCTGGCGTCTTTCTTGTGTGTATTGCGCTCGATACGTGCCACGAGGCCATCACCGAAATAGACGACGCGATCAGCAATCGCTGCGATCACCGCGTTGTGTGTGATCACCACCGTGGTCGTTCCCAGCTCGCGATTGACGCGCGCGATGACCTCCAGTACCAACACGCCAGTCTGGGCATCGAGCGCGCCGGTCGGCTCATCGCACAACAATACCTGCGGACGCTTTGCCACCGCGCGAGCGATTGCCACACGCTGCTGCTCGCCCCCCGACATTTGGGCCGGGAAATGATCGAGGCGCTCGCTGAGTCCGACTAAGGACAGCGCTTCTTCCGGTGACATCGGATTCTCGGCAATTTCGGTAACTAAGGCGACGTTTTCGCGTGCGGTGAGGCTAGGAATGAGGTTGTAGAACTGAAACACGAAGCCAACGTGCGTGCGACGGTATTGCGTCATTGACGCATCATCATCCAGGCTCAGATCGTGGTCGGCATACCGCACCGACCCGCTGGTTGGCGTATCGAGCCCGCCCAGAATATTGAGTAGTGTCGATTTGCCGCTACCGGAGGGACCCAACAGCACGACGAACTCTCCGGCGTACAGATCCAGATCCACGCCACGCAAGGCTTGTACCTGCACTTCGCCCATCTGGTAGATCTTGGTCAGGCCGCGCGCCACAAAGATCGGATTTGCGGTTGTCGCAGGAAATTGTTCTGAATGGGGCATACGTCTGGCCGGCATTGTTCTATGGCGCTTTCCTTCTCCATCTTTTCTAACAAACCCGACTGTAACCCCGAAGGGATGCCGACCTTTGTGCTAGATCATTCATTTTTTAGCTCGCGCGTCCGACCGAGATCCATAGGCGCAAGCTGAAAGGGGGGCCGGCAATGGCATGCTTTGATTCGATCCGCATGCGTTTTGTTTTGAATCAAGGGGAGAGGGACAGGGAGGCCGATACGCATTTGTCCAATGAATATGGCGACGATATGAATGACGTCATGGAGGAAGAGTGCAATGAATCTTGTCAACAAACGCGGTTTGGTTGTCGGCATTGCCAATGATCATAGTATTGCTTACGGTTGCGCAAAGGCATTTCGTGCGGCCGGTGCTGAATTGGCGATCACCTACCTGAATGCGAAAGCGGAACCCTACGTGCGGCCACTGGCAGAAGCCCTGGACAGCACCATTATCGTGCCGTGCGATGTGCGCGAGAAAGGACAGCTGGACGCCGTATTTGAACGTGTCCATCAGGAGTGGGGACGCCTGGATTTTGTCTTGCACTCAATCGCATTCGCGCCCAAGGAGGATTTACAAGGACGCTTGGTTGATTGCACACAGCAAGGTTTTTCCATGGCGATGGATATTTCCTGTCATTCCTTCATTCGTATGGCAAAGCTGGCCGAGCCGTTGATGAAGGCGGGCGGCTGCCTGCAAACGGTAACGTTCTTCGGTGCTGAACGCGTGGTGGAGCACTACAACATGATGGGACCGGTGAAAGCGGCGCTGGAATGCAGCGTACGCTACCTCGCTGCTGAACTCGGCAGTAAGGGGATACGCGTTCATGCTTTGTCTCCTGGGCCATTGAAAACCCGTGCTGCTTCTGGAATTGACCGTTTCGATGCGCTCCTGGATCGTGCACGCGAACGTGCTCCAGAACGTACGCTCGCGACGATCGAGGATGTCGGCCACCTTGCCGCCTTTTTGGCCAGCGACGAGGCACGTTCACTGACCGGCAATGTCGAATACGTGGATGCTGGTTATCACATCATGGGTTGAACGCGATGTCAGACGCGCCTCGCGATCCGGCGCTCGATGCACAAGCTTCTTCTTCTGAAGTGGAGCGTATGTCGGGCTGGAGCAATGCAGAAGCGGCGCGGATTTTGCAGGCGGATGGGTACAACGAGTTGCCTGCCACTAAGCAGCGCACAGCATTACGCATCGCGCTCGAAGTCGTACGCGAGCCGATGTTTTTGCTGTTGCTCGCTGCAGGTTCCATTTACCTGATCCTGGGTGCGTCGAGCGACGCCGCGATGTTGCTTGCCTTCGTTGTGCTAGCGATGAGCATCACGATCTATCAGGAACGCAAGACCGAACGCGTGCTGGAAGCGCTCCGTGATCTGTCCAGCCCGCGCGCGCTGGTGATCCGCGACGGCCAGCACATACGCATTGCCGGCCGTGAGGTGGTCAAGGGCGATTTACTGGTGCTGGAGGAGGGGGATCGTGTTGCGGCAGACGGCATCTTGCATGAAGCACATGACTTGCTGGTGGATGAATCGCTGTTGACGGGCGAATCATTTGCCGTGGCCAAGTTGGCGGCCACACAAGCTGTAGATGATGACAGCGCACGAGTGTATTCTGGTTCCATGGTAGTGCAAGGTGGCGGCCTGGCCGTCGTCGGTGCTACCGGTGCCATGACTGAAATCGGACGCATCGGCAAGGCGCTGCAAGAGCAGGAAACGGAGCGTAGCCCATTGCAGCGGGAAATAGGGGCGCTGGTCAAGCGCTTCTCAATCATCGGTGCGGCATTTTCGTTTGGCGTGGTGCTCGTGTACGGGCTGATGCGCGGCGGCTGGTTGGACGGCCTGCTTGTGGGCATCAGTTTGGCGATGTCGATTCTGCCGGAGGAGTTCACGCTGATTCTTGCCATTTTCATGGCGCTCGGCGCATGGCGGATTTCAAAAAGCCAGGTGCTGACCCGGCGAACACCGGTGATCGAAACACTGGGTACAGCCACCGTGCTGTGTGTTGACAAGACGGGTACGCTGACGGAAAACCGAATGTCGGTCAACACCGTGGTCATCGACGATACCACGATTGCGCTGACTGCGACGGACAACCGCTCCGTTCCTGCCGCCGCACGCCGTTTAATCGAGTATGCGACGCTGGCGAGCGAGATCGCGCCGTTTGATCCGATGGACAAGGCCTTCCATCGCAGTCTGACGACACTGGCACCGCAATGCGTTGAGGCGCACCATGGCTGGGAACTCGTCCATGAATATCCGCTTGCCAGCGACTTAATGGCGATGACCCATGTATGGCGGGTTCCAGGCGCAACACGCCATGTTGTGGCGGTCAAAGGAGCGCCGGAAGCGGTGGCCCGGCTGTGCCGATTGAATGCACAACGCACCGGCGAGCTCATGGCACAGGTGCGCCGCCTCGCGCGACAGGGTATGCGCGTGCTCGCGGTGGCGGAAGCGGTGCATGAAGGCACGTTATGGCCCGACACACCGCACGGTTTTTCCTTCCAGTTGCTCGGCTTGGTGGGGCTGGCCGATCCGCTTCGCCCCGGTGTGCGCGAGGCCGTAGGCGAATGCAGTAACGCCGGCATTCGCGTCGTGATGATCACGGGCGATCATCCGGTAACAGCGCAGGCAATCGCGCGTGACGCGGGTTTGCCGAGTGAAGCTGTCATCACCGGTATCGAACTGGATGTTCTGAGCGACGATGCCCTCCAGGTCATCATCGGCCATCTGCATGTATTCGCCCGTATCCGCCCAGAGCAAAAGCTCAGGCTGGTCAACGCATTTAAAGCGGGAGGCGACATTGTTGCGATGACGGGCGATGGGGTCAACGATGCGCCTGCGCTCAAGGCGGCGCATATTGGCATCAGCATGGGGCAGCGTGGCACCGATGTGGCGCGTGAAGCGTCATCGCTGGTTTTGCTCAATGATGACTTCAGCGCCATTGTGCAGACCATTCGCCTGGGACGTCGGATCTACGACAATCTACGTAAGGCAATGACCTATGTCGTCGCAGTACATCTGCCGATTGCGGGAATGACCCTGCTCCCACTGCTGTTTGGCACGCCGCTGGCGATGGCGCCTGTGCACATCGTATTTTTGGAAATGATCATCAATCCGTCATGTTCGATCGTCTTTGAAATGGAACGGGCCGAGAACGACGTCATGCAACGCCCGCCACGACCGCTGGACGAACGGCTGTTTGGCAAAAGCAATGTCGCCGTCGCCCTGCTGCAAGGGGTTGGCCTGCTTGCGGCTACGGCTGCCGTCTTCTTTCATAGCTTACGTAGCGGCTTGCCAGAAGGCGAAGCGCGTGCTGCCGCCTTTTCCTGCCTGGTGCTGGGCAATCTTATTTTGATCATCGGTAACCGCTCCTCGCTGCACAGTGTGTTTCGTCTGCTTTTCGTTTCTAACCGCGCCCAATGGTGGATGCTGGCAGCCGCAGGGACGGCATTGCTGGTCGTGTTGCACCTAGATGCATTGCGGCAGGTCTTTCATTTTGCACCCTTGCATTCCAGTACGGCATTGACAGTTGCGCTGGCGGTTGCGGCTGCGGCCGTGTGGCTCGAACTGGTGAAAGCAATGCAGAGGGAGGCCGGTCCGTGACATTGAGAAAAAGGAGAAATACATGAACGATCAAGTGGCGCTGTCCGAACAACGGGAGATGGTTCGCTCGCTGGCAGCGACATTGGAAAGGGAAGCGCCATCCCTATTGGTGTTTGAGACACATCTGTCTTGGGTGCTGGTTGCGGCTAGCGTCGCCTACAAAATCAAGAAGGCGGTCCGCTTCGCCTTTGCGGATCTTTCCACCCTGGCGCTACGGCATTTCTACTGTGATGAGGAGTTGCGGTTGAATACGCGTCTGGCACCTGACCTCTATCTCGACGTGGTACCGATCTACGGCCCACCCGAGCATGCGGCATTCGCAGGGCAGGGGGAAGCGATTGAATATGCTGTGAAGATGCGTGCCTTTCCGCAAGATGCACTCTGGTCCTGGCGGCTTCAGCACGGCGTGCTTACTGGTGCAGAAGTCGATGCGCTTGCGCACCGCCTGGCCGACTTTCACGCGCATGCGGTCATTGCGCCGGCACACGGTGCGTGGTGTACGCCCACCGCGCTGGAAGCCATCGCTGACGAAACGCTCACCACACTTTCCTGCCTGGTATCCGCGCAGACGCCAAAGCTGGATGTGGCGCATCTTCTTGCATGGGAACATGCTCAGCGAACGCTTCTTGCAGACGACATCCTCGCCCGTAAATCCAGTGGATACGTTCGAGAGTGTCACGGCGACTTGCATAGCGCGAATATTTTGACGCTTGGCGGGCAGGTCGGCGCCTTCGACTGTATCGATTTCAACGAAAGCTTGCGTTGGATCGATGTCATGAACGACATCGCGTTTGCTTGCATGGATCTGCGCTTTCGCGGGCGGAGCGAGCTGGCGGCGCGGCTCTTGAACGCGTACCTGGAAATGACCGGGGATTATCACGGGTTGACGATGTTTCGCTATTACGAAACACATCGCGCTCTGATCCGGTGCAAGGTCGCGCTTCTACGTGCAACGCAAGGTCTACCTGGCACATTGGAGACCATGGCTGCTACACAGGAGGCGATGAATTACCTTGATTTTGCCAAGGCGCGCAGCACACTGACCACGCCGGCACTTGTGCTTACCCACGGATTTTCCGGCTGCGGCAAGTCGACCGTCGCACGGCACCTGGTGGAAACGCTTGATGCGGTGCAGTTGCGTTCGGATGTTGAGCGCAAGCGCATGCATGGCATCCCGCCCGGCACCCGGGCCGACGCACCTCTTTATAGTCCGGAGGTCACGCAGCGCACCTATGCGCGATTGCAGGCTTTGGCCGCACAAGTTATGCGAGCGGGATTGACGGCCATCGTTGACGCGACTTTTTTGCGTATTGCGCAGCGGCGTCTCTTTCTCGACATGGCAAAAGCGCTCGGCGTGCCTATCCTCATTCTCGATATCAAAGCGAGTGAATCGGTTATGCGCGCCCGCATTACCGCTCGGCAGCAGTCGGCAAACGATGTTTCCGATGCCGGGATCGATATCCTTGAACGGCAGTTAAGGGAACACGAGCCATTCACGTCGGAGGAGCTGCCGTACGTCTTCAGTATCGACTCTGAATCCGGCACCGGTCTGGAAGCCGTACCAGGCAGGCTGAAGGGACAGCGTTACTGAATTACCACGACCGGTACTTTGGTGTGTGCGATCACCTTTTGCGTTTCACTGCCGGCAAATAATCTGTTGAGCCCTTTTCGGCCATGCGTCGCCATGACGATGGCGTCACAGCCGTATTTTTCCACGGCGGCGATGATCTCTTCGTACGGATTCAATGCGTAAGCGACAGCGGTCTCGCACGGTACCTGCGCGACTGCGGCAGCTGTGGCTATTTTTTTTACATGCTCCTCGGCCAACTCAAGGGCTCTGTGTTCATAGGCTTCCGAGCCACCGGTATACGGACTTTCTGATATGGGCGGAAAAGGGTAGGGCTCGACAACCGAGAGGGCAACAAGGGTGCCGTTCAACTGTCTCGCCAAGTCGATCGCAGTCTGGGCGGCTTTTTCAGAACGGTGTGAGCCATCGGTGGGGACAAGAATTTTTTTGAACATGATGCTTTCCGTTAGGGAGGGACTGCATGTGGTGCTGTGTCTCCACAACGTAGTCGGCACGGCAGGAAATTTCATTGATCCAGATCAACTCTTTAGCACCGAACGAGAGAGAGTACGTAAGGCGTCTTGAAGGTGAATGTTTTTTTCCTAGAATGAGCTTGGGCCTTTTAAGGTTTTACATGGACGGAGAGATCGAAAGCGAAGCCATCATGTTCAAACATATTCTGTTGCCGACCGACGGATCCCCAGCATCCGAAGATGCAGTCAGGAAGTGTATGCAATTTGCCAAGGAAATCGGTGCCCGGGTCACGGGCTTTCATGTGATGCAGCCGTTTCACGTGTTCACCTACCAGACTGAAATGCTGGAAGATACAAAAGAGCAATATAAGAAAGACAGCGAAGCGCATGCGCAGAAGTATCTCGGCTTTATTGAAAGCGCCGCCGGTGAGGCAGGCGTGCCTTGCAAGATAGCGACAACGACAGGCGATCATCCCTATGAAGCAATCATTGATGCTGCCGCCAAGTATGGCTGCGATTTGATCGTCATGGCATCGCATGGACGCAAAGGCATTAAGGGATTGCTTCTGGGAAGCGAAACGCAGAAGGTCCTAACGCATAGTCGGATACCTGTGCTGGTGAATCCTTAAACCTCTCATTTTATGAGAGAAAGCGAGAGAGGCGTCCTACAGAAACGGAGGACGCCTTCTCGATCACGCAGAGAGCCACACCCGCATCAACGACAGCAGCTTGCTGGCATCCACCGGTTTGGTGATGTAATCTGAAGCCCCGGCCGCGATGCACTTGTCGCGGTCCCCCTTCATCGCTTTGGCGGTCAAGGTAATGATCGGCAAAGATCTGAAATTCATGATTCGCCGGATGGCACGCATCGTATCGTAGCCATCCATTTCCGGCATCATAATGTCCATCAGCACAATGTCGATCGACGGATCGGATTGCAGTACTTCAATGCCGTCTCGCCCATTTTCCGCATACAAGACTTTCATGTGCTGCCGCTCCAGCACTGAACTGAGCGCGAAGATATTACGTAGATCATCGTCCACAATCAGCACTTTGCGTCCCGCCAGGCTCACATCCGATTCATGGAGATCGTCCAGCATGCGGCGCTGTGTTTCCGGCAGGCTGTCATGCGAACGATGCAGAAAAAGTGCCGTCTCCGCCACTAGCCGCTCCGGTGAGCGTGCATCCTTGAGTACTACAGATTTGGCGATGCGTCGGAGTTTTGCGTTTTCATCTTGGCTGAGCTCGGCAGCGGTATAGACGATGATCGGTACCTCCCGCAATGCAGGATCATCGCCAATCATGTCCAATACCTCGAATCCATCAATATCCGGTAGCGTCAAATCGAATACCACGCAGTCGAACGGCATGCGTTTGAGTTGCTGCAGCGCCTCTTTGCCTGTGCCGACGGCTTCGATGTGGACGTCCTCATCTCCAATCAGGCGGACAATCGCATCGCGCTGAATGTCGTCATCCTCTACCACCAATAGCTGACGTTTGCCGCAGGTCATGAACTGTTGGATGCGCTGTAGTGCCTCCTGCATGAGCTCGGCGCTGATCGGCTTCTGTAGGAGAGACATGGCACCGTGGCGCAATGCATATTCGCAATCGTCGTACTCGGAAAGGACATGCACCGGAATATGGCGCGTGCCTGGGTCGCGCTTGAGACGATCGAGAACCGCAAGCGCGCCGGATTCGTCCTTGTCGATGTCAAGCAAGATGGCCGTTGGAAGGTAGTCTCGCGTCAGTGCGAGCGCGGAATCCGGTTGCAACGCCACGATGCCTTTGAAGTTGCACTCTCTGGCATGGTCGAGCATCTTTTTGGCAATCGCTTCGTCATCCTCAACGATCAGCACGGCCGGATCGCCCGGCGCAACCAGGTCACGGTCATCGGTCGGAATGTCTTTATTGAACGTCATCATGTCCGCGTTGGCTGACGAGGCCTCTGCCTCAACATCCTGAACCTGTGCGTTGGCATAAACCAAATTCGCTTTGACCACTGGCGGTTGCAGGAGCAGTTGGGGGCGATATTCGTAGTTGGTAAATCCTTCCTGTTGCAAGGGCAAATAGAGCGTGAAGGTACTACCGGCGCCGAGTTCGCTTTCGACCCGGATTTCTCCACTCAGCAGACGGGCCAGCTCGCGGCTGATCGACAGCCCCAGACCAGTACCGCCGTATTTGCGCGCCGTACTGCCGTCAGCCTGCTGGAAGGCCTCGAAAATCAATTGCAGTTTGTCTGCGGAAATCCCGACCCCGGTATCGATGACCGAAAAGGCGAGCGCGATATCGGCATGTGAAAGGGTCGGATGATCCGGGCTCCATCCCGATCGCGCCAAATGGATATGCAATGAGACCCGACCGTTATTGGCTGTGAACTTGAAGGCGTTTGACAGCAGATTTTTCAGTATCTGCTGCAAGCGTGTCGTGTCCGTTTTCATCGCGGCAGGAAGATTTTCTGCCAGCTCGACCGAGAAGGTGATCTTTTTTGCGTCGGCCATGTGACGGAAGGTCCGTTCCACATAGGCCCGCAAGGTTTCAAAGCGATAGTCGCTGACTTCCAGTGTCACTGTTCCCGATTCGATCTTCGATAGATCGAGGATGTCATTGATCAAGGTCAGCAAGTCACTGCCGGAGCCATAAATTGTCTTCGCGAATTCGACTTGCGTACTGGTCAAATTGTTGTCCGGATTGTCGGAGAGCTGTTGCGCCAGAATCAGCAAACTGTTCAGAGGCGTGCGCAGTTCATGCGACATGTTGGCGAGGAACTCGGATTTGTATTTCGAGGAGAGTGTCAGCTGGGTCGCCTTTTCTTCCAGCGCCAGCTTAGCCTGCTCCACCTCCCGGTTCTTGCGTTCCACCTCGATGTTCTGTTCCGAAAGAAGACGCGCCTTTTCTGCCAGTTCCAGGTTAGTCTGCTGCAATTCCTGCGCCAGCGATTGCGACTGCCGCAGCAGGCTTTCTGTACGGCTGTTGGCTTCAATCGTATTGAGAACGACACCGATCGATTCCATCAACTGGTCGAGGAAGGAGAGATGGGTTTCAGTGATCCGCTCCAGAGAGGCGATCTCAATCACCGCCTTGACCTCTTGTTCGAACAGGATGGGCAACACGACAATATTGGCGGGAGGGGCAGCGCCAAGCCCAGATGAAATCTGGATGTAGTCACGCGGCACATTGGTCAGCAAGATGCGCTGTTTGCCAAGGGCACATTGACCGACCAATCCTTGCCCTGGGCGAAACTCGCGTCTCAGATCGTTCGCGGATCGATAACCATAACTCGCCACCAGCCGTAAACAAGCCTCGTCCTGCGCCGGGTCCATCATATAGAACACGCCATGATGTGCCGCCACCAATGGCGCGAGCTCCGACAGAATCAGCGTGGTCACCGCAGTGAGGTCGCGTTGACCTTGCAGCAAGCGCGTGAAGCGCGCCAGATTGGTTTTTAGCCAGTCCTGCTGAGCATTCTTTTGCGTTGTCTCCTTCAGGTTGCGGATCATCTCGTTGATGTTGTCCTTCAGATAGGACACCTCACCGCGTGCTTCCACCTGGATTGATCGCGACAGGTCGCCGCGCGTCACGGCGGTAGCTACCTCCGCAATGGCGCGCACCTGTGTGGTGAGGTTTGCTGCTAGCTGATTCACGTTTTCGGTCAGGTCTTTCCAGGTCCCTGCTGCGCCCGGAACCGATGCTTGGCCGCCAAGTTTTCCCTCCACACCCACTTCGCGCGCCACCGTGGTCGCCTGATCCGCGAACACAGCAAGCGTATCGGTCATCTCGTTGATCGTGTTGGCCAGTGCTGCGATCTCGCCGCGTGCCGCCACTGTCAGTTTTTTCTTCAAGTCGCCATTTGCCACTGCCGTCACGACGCCGGCAATCCCCCGCACCTGCGCGGTCAGATTGGCCGCCATGAAGTTCACGTTATCGGTCAGATCTTTCCACGTTCCGGCGGCACCTTCGACTTGCGCCTGTCCGCCGAGTTTGCCTTCGGTACCCACTTCGCGCGCCACCCGCGTCACTTCCGAGGCGAATGACGAAAGCTGATCCACCATCACGTTGATGGTGTCTTTCAGTTCCAGAATTTCACCCTTCACGTCCACCGTAATCTTCTTCGATAGAGCGCCACGTGCCACCGCTGTCGTCACCGCAGCGATGTTACGCACCTGGCCAGTGAGGTTCGACGCCATGAAATTCACATTGTCCGTCAGGTCACGCCATGTGCCGGAGGCACCCGGCACATTTGCCTGTCCGCCCAGACGGCCCTCGGTCCCCACCTCACGCGCCACCCGTGTTACTTCCGATGCAAACGAGCGCAATTGGTCCACCATCACGTTGATGGTATTTTTCAGTTCGAGAATCTCGCCTTTGACGTCTACCGTGATCTTGCGCGACAAGTCTCCGTTTGCTACAGCGGTCGTCACATCCGCGATGTTACGCACCTGCCCGGTCAGATTTCCGGCCATGGAGTTCACCGAATCGGTCAGGTCTTTCCAGGTACCTGCCACGCCTGGCACGTTCGCCTGACCACCCAACGTACCTCCGGTCCCCACGTCACGCGCCACCCGTGTCACTTCCGAGGCGAACGAGGAC
>CBHCMF010000109.1:0-15193 GCA_965974465.1 uncultured Noviherbaspirillum sp. | reverse complement strand
AGCTCCTGCTTATGCCGGACGGTATCACGCTTGCTGTCGCTAATGGCGGCATCCATACCTTGCCCGAAACCGGCAGGGTGAAACTCAACCGTGGCCGCATTGAATCTAGCCTGGTCTACCTCGACAGCCGCGATGGCCAGTTGCGGGGATGTTTTCCCTTACCGTCGACGCAGTACAGTCTGCGGCACTTGGCCGTTGCACCAGATGAAAGGTTGGCCGCCGCACTTCAGTTCGAAGGAGACCGCAATCAACCTGGTACCCCCCTAATGGTATTGCACCAGGGCGAACAGGCACTCCAGTTTGCGACGGCACCGCAAGCGGCATGGGACAAGATGCATCACTATGCAGCTTCGGTCGCCTACGATCCGGTTACCGCACGCTTTGCCCTGAGCTGCCCTCTTGGCGGTGTTATCGCGTGCTGGAATGCGAGCGGAGAATATGTAGGACTCATTGATCTACCCAAAGTATCCGGCCTTGCTTTCGGCAAGGATCAAGGATTTGCCAGCAACGAATTGGGTGAGGTGTATCGGCTCGATCTTTCTCACATGCGTGCATACTTGCATGCCAGCTTACCCAACGTACAGTGGGATAACCATCTCTACTTAGGCTGAGCAATAACAAACGAATGGTCGGTGTTAAACAGGCATAAAAGACCAATCTAAAGCGTCTTAAAGCATCTTAAGCGAACATATCAAGTCTTGCCCCGCTGCTGTAACCAACAAGGGTCGCATAGGGTCCTGTTGCGGCGAATGTGCTTCTTCTTTACTTCGAATTCATGTTTCTGCTGCGCGGCTGTGAAAACGCTCGGCGCACCGCAACACTTACACCAGTAGTACTCATCAAAGTAAAACACTTCAACATCCGAGGCATACGAGCGAGAGCGTTTGCTCGCTTCCGACCACTCCTGCTGGTTCGCCAGAAGGCGTCGATTTGGTGAGACGTGTCTCCACCTCAAGCTGCAGCGAATGCACATCCTGTCCATCAGTGCCCCGACGATGGGGAATAACGATACGCCGCAGTTTTTGCATGTCCTCGAAGGGTTCATCGGTTCCACCGCGGCTATATCTGTGATGAAGGGCTCATCGCACCCCTCGTTATTAACAAGTTAAATGGCATTTTTATTCACCTCAATATCATCACGTTCAAACAGCGCAGATTAGGCATTCCTGTGTATGCGCTCTCCAACATTCTAAGGAAGTAAATCTTACCAAGCCAAGCAGCCGCCTTGAGGACAAAACATGCCAATGAAAATTGTCAATTTCGTTAAGGTTTCCGAGATGGCGACATTTAGAGCGATTTGATTGTGCGTGAAAGGGAGGTCAGGTCAGGCCGAGAAGCGCAACCGTACGTGAGCTACGGTGAGCATCGCAGGCCCGAGATGGCCCCCTTTCACGCACAGGCAAATCGCTCTAGGCGGGGTTGCAGCCAGTGACTGTTCGGACATAAGGCCACTTCAACGCGCTTGAGGCAAGCAGTAACGGAAATGGTTTGTTACAGCTATTTCCGTCTTTGGATAGCAAATTTCCATGCCGAGCAGTAGACTTTTCGTCCAAATAAACGGAGGCACGCCATGAAAACCCCATGCACACATTTATTGCTTACCTTACTGCTTGCATTGCCACTTACAGCGTCTGCAGACCCTTGGAAAGATGAAAGCGGCCACGGCAAAGGCCGAGGGCATGACCGCCGTGAATACAAGGAAGAGTATTGGGATGGAAACTGCAAAGTCGAACGCAAACTAGAAAAGAGCGGCGAATACAAAGAAGAACGTAAATGCAAAGGCCCTCGCCACAGCCATTATGAACAAGCACCGGTTTATGCCCCGGGAACTCCCGCCGTCGTTGTAGAGCCAGGCATTACCATCCACGGAACAGTAAGGATTCCGCAATAAATCAAGACGGCCCTATTCTTGCGCGGCGGCTTCGAAATTGGCGGCGGCCGACTGCTCATAATGTGGTGCCTTGCTCTCCACTCCGATAGGCCCTCACCTAAAACAATTTGATTTTTCTGTGTGCACAAGAAAGAACAGCTCGAACCGGGAAGTGCAATCGTCCTCTAGAGCGACATAGGTAATTCGGGCTGACATGCCGCCCATGAAACGGCTTAGGAGTGCAAGTCAGGCCGCGTCCAGCAAGGACGGTAATCATCCAGTCCCGAGGTTTATCCTTTACGCAAAGAAAAATTGCTCTGCTGGAAAAGCAGGTTCTTCCTATTCATCCACACCGCGCCTCGTGGCAACATTTATCTCGTAAACTGGTTACACCCGATGCCATTCCGTATATTCGCTCACTTGTGCTATTAACACGACATTGCTCCCTATCTGCAAAATGAATGCACTTTTTGCCGATTTTTCAGTCTGAAGTTGTTTAAGTACAAGTGCTGCCTTAGGACACGTCATTATGTCCGAGCCCCAACTCCTCTCGACGTCGGCCTTCCGGTTGTTGTTCGAATCGAGTCCCCATCCCTATTTAATATTACGTCCTGACAAGGACTTCACCATCGTTGCAGTCAACGACCGTTATTTGGCAGTTACTGGCACTAACCGAGCCGCAATCCTCGGTCGCCCGCTATTTGACGTGTTTCCTGACAATCCCAACGATCTTTCGGGTAGTGGTGTGAGTGACTTGCGTGCCTCCCTGCAACACGTGGTACGTGACGGTGTGCAGGACATCATGGGCATTCAGAAGTACGACATTTCTCGTGCTGGCGATGCTGTTGAAGGCTTCGAGATACGATACTGGAGCCCTATTAATACCCCCGTCTTTAGTTCGGACGGCCGGCTTTCCTACATCATCCACCACGTCGAAGACATTACTGACTTCATTCAGTCACGGGAACAAGCATCCCGCGAAAAAGTCGCCCAAATCGAGAAAGTAGAAGCGCGGGCCGAGCGTATGGAAGCCGAAGTATTGCGCCGCGCCAAAGAAGTCAAGGAAGCCAATCGCACGCTCAAGGCCGCCATGGAAGAACTGGAACGCCGCGGTGTGGAATTGACGCAATTGAACCAGCGCTTGCAGGAACTAGATCGTGCGAAGACAGAATTTTTCTCCAATGTATCCCATGAATTCCGCACCCCGCTGACTTTAATGCTGGGCCCCCTCGAAGACTTGCTGAAACGGTCTCCCTTACTCCCCGCATCAGATAGTCGGCCTTTGCTGGAAATTGCCTACCGCAATGCCTTACGGCTCCTCAAATTGGTCAATACCCTGCTGGACTTTTCCCGTATCGAAGCCGGTCGCGCAGCCCCCCATTGGGAAGCAAGCGATCTTGCCGCCTGTACGGCAGGGCTAGCCAGCAGTTTCAGCTCGGTGTGCGAAAGCGCCGGCGTGGAGCTAATTGTCGACTGTCCGCCATTGCCGCGCTCAGTTGAGATCGATCGTGACATGTGGGAAAAAATTGTACTGAACCTCGTTTCAAATGCCTTCAAATTTACCTCTCAAGGCCGCATTGAAGTGCTTTTACGGGCCGTAGGAAACGAGGCTGAACTCACCGTGGCCGATACTGGCATTGGCATTCCAAAACACGAACTTCCTCGCCTGTTTGAACGCTTTCACCGCGTGCATGGAGCACAGGGCCGCACCTATGAAGGTAGCGGTATCGGGCTCGCACTCGTGCGTGAACTTGTCCATCTGCACAACGGAAGCATTCGAGTGGAAAGCGAGAAAGGGCTTGGCAGCCGCTTCATCGTCCGCATTCCAATGGACATTATCCGCACCTGTGACCAGTCTGAAGCACACGCCCCCGCTCCTTCATTGGCGCAAGCCTTTGTCGATGAGGCATGGCAATGGTTGCCCAACGCAGAGTCATCCATTGTTGCGGCGCGCAGTCTATCCCCTGTCACAGAAAAACGCGGTCGAGTCGTAGTGGCCGATGACAATGCCGATATGCGAGCCTATATCCGACGCTTGCTTGAAGACGCCGGCTATGAAGTGGTCACTGTAACAAGCGCCAGGGCGGCGCTGGCCATGTGTCAACGCAGCCCGCCGGATGTTCTCTTGAGCGATATCATGATGCCCGGCATGAATGGCATCGCCCTGCTCCAGCACATCCGCGCCAACAGCACCACGGCAAGCTTACCTGTCATCCTGCTATCGGCACGTGCCGGCGAAGAAGCGCGCATTGAAGGGTTGTCTGCCGGTGCAGACGATTATCTGATCAAGCCGTTCCCGGCACGGGAATTGGTGGCTCGTGTAGAAAGCACAATTCGCCTCATGCAAGTACGACGAGAAGCCGAGGCAGAAGTACGCAAACTCGCTGCAGAAATTCAGGACCTCTATGACAATGCCCCTTGCGGCTACCACTCACTGGACTCAGAAGGCATCGTCATCCGCATGAATCAAACTGAACTGAGATGGCTAGGATATGTCGCCGCGGACGTGATCGGTGTCAAACATTTTGCGGAGCTGCTCCATCCAACCAGTCTCGAGGCATTTGAAAATGATTTTCTCCGCTTAAAGCAGAAAGGGGCATTTCATGACCGCGAATATGCGCTGGTTCGGCAGGACGGCAGCATCCTGCCGGTGCTAGCAAGCGGTAGCGCCGTGCCTGACGCCACCGGGCATGATCTACTGAGCCGTATCACCGTCTTCGATTACACCGAACGCCAGCGCACCGAAGCACGTTTACGTCAGGCTACAGTGGTATTTTCCAATACCAATGAAGGCATCATCGTCACCAATCCCGAGCAACGGATCACCGCTGTCAATCGAGCCTTCTCCCGTATCACGGGATTCGAGCCCGAGGAGGTGTTGGGACACACTCCTCGCTTATTGCAGTCCGGGCGGCATGACGAATTGTTCTATCAAAACATGATGCACCTTTTGGAATCTACAGGCCAATGGCAAGGTGAAATCTGGAACCGACGTAAGGATGGCGAAATGTACCCGGCGTGGGAAAACATCAGCGTAGTACGTGATGAACACGGCGACATCAGCCACTATGTCGCCATTTTTTCGGATATCAGCACGATCAAAGATGCGGAAGCGAAGATGGTGCATCTCGCGCACCACGATGCACTTACCGGCTTGCCCAATCGACTTCTATTCGCCGCCAACCTCGACCAAGCCATGGCACGCGCAAAGCGCCATACGCGCAAGGTCGGGATGTTCCTTCTCGATTTAGACCGCTTCAAACACATCAACGATACGCTAGGCCATGCCGCCGGCGATCAATTGCTCCAGGTAGTCGCAAAACGCCTGCAGCAATGCGTACGTTCAGAAGACACAGTAGCCCGGCTGGGTGGTGACGAATTCGCCATTATCGTCAACGACCTGACCGAAGCAGGAAACGCTGCCATTCTGGCCAGCAAGATCATCCAATCGATCGCCGAAGCAGTACCACTCGACAGCAAAGAAATTCACACCTCCACGAGTATTGGCATCAGTATCTATCCAGACGATGCCTTGGCCGCAGAGGGTCTCATCAAAGCAGCCGATGCCGCCATGTATCGTGCGAAAGGACGCGGACGCAATATCTATGATTTCTATACCGCTGAGATCTCGACCGAAGCAGACGCGCATCTCATGTTAGAAGCAGGAATGCGCCACGCGCTGGCATCCGGTCAGTTCGAGCTGCACTACCAGCCGCAGATTGCCTTGACGTCAGGGCAGATCGTAGGTGCTGAAGCCCTACTGCGCTGGCGAGATCCAGCCCGCGGCTTGATTCTTCCAGGTGAATTCATCCATATCGCCGAAAATAGTAATCTTATCGAAGCCATCAGCGAGTGGGTGATCGACGCAGCGCTCAGCCAAGCCGCCATCTGGTCAACACAATGTCTAGCCCCCTTCAGGCTTGCCATCAACATCTCGCCACGCCACCTCCTGCATGGTCGTCATCATTTAGTGAAGCTCCTCAGCACAGCCCTGCAGCGGCACCCGCCACTAGCGAAGAATACGACGCTGCAGCTTGAAATCACTGAAAGCCTATTGCCAGCCTTCGAGCAATGCCCCGAGGAATTCCGGCACCTCAAGGAGCGCGGCGTCACCATCGCGATCGATGATTTTGGCACTGGCTATTCCTCACTGAGCCGTCTAAAAAATCTGGCAGTTGATACCCTCAAGATTGACAAAACCTTTATTCGAGATATCCTCAGCTCTGCTGACAACAAAGCCATCACCAGTGCAATTATTGCCATGGCCCACAGTCTCGGGCTCAATGTGGTTGCTGAAGGTGTTGAAAGCCCGGAACAACTGGCATTCTTACGTGATCATGAGTGTGATGCGGTACAAGGCTATGCCATTTCCCAAGCCATTGACGAAGATGCCCTCACTGAACTGTTACGGGGACACCAATCTCAGCCGCCACGTTTCACCATGCACTGAAGCAAAAGCAAACAAATTCGCCCGGTCTTGCTCGTGCGTTATGGGCACATCGTGTGCTAGACTAAAAAAATGAATCGTCTCCTCAAGACATGGCTGATATGGATACTCGTCCTTGCGCTTCCCGCGCAAGCGCTGGCATCCATGATCAAATTGACTTGTGGTCCAACGCATCATGCGATTTCCGCCATCACTGAAACGGCGCACCGACATTCCCACCATGGAGCAGAGCATCATACCGCCCATGCCCATCATCACGATGTCGTGGATAACATCCTTGAAAAGTCAGCAACGCCTGAACCGCAAAACACCTCCAGCGAGGTCAAGACGTCCTATTGCAGTGCCTGTGCCACTTGCTGTGTCGGTGCTGCAGTCGCCTCAGCCCAATTGGATTGGACACCCGTTACCAATAGCGCATTTGCTCCTGCCCTGACGCCTATCTCCTCGTTCACCGGATTCATCCCTCCCGGCCTAGAACGCCCTCCCCGCCTCATCTCCTAAGCTATTGGACCGACCCAGTTTTACCGCGCAAGGAGACTTGCACGTCTGGGTTTCATTATTTTGAATGCGCGTGATCGCGCCCGTTCCTTCGCCAGAAAGAAATCATGCCACTTGGACACTGGATGGCCATTGCCACACTGGTAACCGCACCTATCGCTGTTACTGCGCAAGAAAAACCGCCTACTATCGATCCCGCCGCTCCAACCGCGGCCACCTCTTCGTATCACTACGAATCCGTATTTAGCCGCTATCAGCCCATGCTGGAAACAGAAGACATCCCAGAAAAGACTTGGCGCGCCGCTAACGATGAAATGGGAAAACTCGGAGGACATACCGGCCATGCCAAGGCCACAGCCCCCCTTCCTCCGACCCAATACGGAAATCCATCCTCGTCGAGTCACGCGAACCACAACATGGATCATAAGGCCAAAGAAAGGTGAACATGCCCTTATCCCAATCACCCACGTCACATCTAAAGCCGATCGTTATCGCCCTATCGGCGCTGACACTGAGCAGCTGTGCGACTTTTTCCAGTGATGGCGGGCTAAATACAGTCTCTTCCATCACAAAAGAGCGTACCGGTCAAACCGTACGCCAGACAAAAACAGACAAGGATTCAGCGGATATCAATGCAACGGTCAATGCACTGCTCGGCAAACCTCTGACGCCTGATAGTGCCGTACAAGTGGCCTTACTCAACAATAGAGGTTTGCAAGCATCACTTGCCGAACTAGGCATCGCCGAATCTGATTTGGTGCAGGCTAGCCGTATACGTAATCCCAGCTTTACCTTTTCCCGCATGCGCGAAGGGCACGATGTCGAAATTGAACGCAGCATCATGTTCGACTTGGTTGGCTTATTGACCATTCCTTTACGCAGCAATATCGAGCGACATCGATTCGAACAAGCCAAGCTGCAAGCCGCCCTGCGCGCGGTACGACTGGCTGCCGATACCCGTAAGACTTATTTCCATGCACTCGCCGCCCAGCAGACCGCTGAGTACATGGAACAAGTACTCACGGCGGCAGAAGCCAGTGCAGAATTGGCCCAACGCATGGCCAAGGTCGGCAATTGGAGCAAGCTGGATCAAGCACGAGAGCAGGCATTCTATGCAGAGGCCATCGCCCAAGTGGCTCGCGCCCGCCACAACGCTGCCGCATCACGTGAACAGCTGACCCGCATGTTGGGTCTATGGGGAAATCAAGCGACCTTCATGCTGCCTGAGCGGTTACCGGAACTTCCGAAGATGCCACAGAACATTGCCAATATCGAAGCCCACGCTATGCAACAACGCCTGGATATTCAAATGGAAAAACGTGATGCGGAAGCGACTGCCAGGGCACTTGGTTTATCTCAAGCAACAGGTTTCATCAATGTGCTTCATGCCGGATATGCCAATCGAAGCGAAACCGACACCCCGCGCGCAAACGGCTACGAGATCGAACTCTCGTTACCCCTCTTCGACTGGGGAGGGGCCCGCACTGCCAAAGCGGAAGCCATCTACATGCAGTCGGTTCATCGGACCGCCGATACGGCAATTCGCGCACGCTCGGAAGTACGCGAAGCGTACTCAGCTTACCGTACCGCATATGACGTCGCCAAACATTATCGCGATGAGATCGTTCCGTTACGCAAAAAGATATCTGACGAAATGCTGCTTCGTTACAACGGCATGCTCACTGGCGTCTTTGAGTTACTCGCTGACGCGCGCACTCAGGTGAATAGCGTCAATGCCGCAATCGAGGCGCAACGCGACTATTGGCTGGCCGATACCGACCTGCAGATGGCAATCAACGGCAGCGGTGGCACAACAACACT
Organism: uncultured Noviherbaspirillum sp.; assembly: GCA_965974465.1. Taxonomy (GTDB): domain Bacteria; phylum Pseudomonadota; class Gammaproteobacteria; order Burkholderiales; family Burkholderiaceae_D; genus Noviherbaspirillum. Next base: position 6,557 of record CBHCMF010000109.1, on the reverse strand, counting down.
CATGCGAGACGCTGCAACAGCAGAAGCAAGCAGCGAACATTAGACGAAAAGGATCGCAATGGTTTCACGTAGAAATTTTTTCATGGGTGCCGGCGCAGTAGCCTTAGGTACCGGCCTAGTAAGCAAGGTAGGTGCAGCTTCGCTCCCGGAAGCCCCACTGATGAATGACGCCAGCACGCAACCGCCACTCATCCCCACGAGTGGACGGCCGTACAACCCAGTGATCACACTGAATGGGTGGTCTCTGCCGTGGCGCATGAATAATGGCGTTAAGGAATTCCACCTGGTTGCCGAGCCGGTCGTGCGCGAACTAGCCCCGGGCATGAAAGCACATTTGTGGGGCTATAACGGCCAATCGCCAGGCCCGACAATCGAAGTGGTCGAAGGCGACCGTGTACGGATATTCGTCACAAACAAGCTGCCAGAACACACCAGCATTCACTGGCATGGTCAGCGCCTACCCAACGGCATGGACGGCGTGACCGGCCTGACCCAACCCGGCATCGCCCCCGGCAAAACCTTCGTCTACGAGTTCATCGCCAAACGGCCTGGTACCTTTATGTACCATCCCCATGCAGACGAGATGGTGCAAATGGCAATGGGCATGATGGGATTTTGGGTTACGCACCCGAAAAATCCAAACTTCATGCCAGTGGATCGCGATTTCGTCTTCCTGCTCAACAACTTCGATATCGAGCCGGGTAGTGCCACGCCGCGCGTCAACACAATGCTCGACTTTAACCTCTTCGCGTTTAACAGTCGTGTCTTTCCCGGTATTGACCCCATGGTCGTACGGCAAAATGACCGTGTGCGTATCCGTGTCGGCAACCTGACGATGACCAATCACCCAATTCACCTCCATGGCCATGAGTTTGTCGTTACCGGCACCGATGGCGGCTGGACACCAGCAGGATCACGTTGGCCGGAAGTCACCACTGACGTTGCCGTCGGTCAGATGCGGGCGATTGAATTTGACGCCACCGATCTTGGTGACTGGGCATTCCACTGCCATAAGTCCCATCACACAATGAATGCGATGGGCCACGACGTACCGACGATGATCGGCGTAGACCATCGGGGCGTCGTCAACAAGATCAACAAACTCATCCCCGACTACATGGTGATGGGCGAGCGCGGCATGGCTGACATGGGTGAAATGGAAATGCCTCTTCCCGACAACACTCTGCCGATGATGAGTGGCCAAGGTCCGTTCGGCGGCGTGGAAATGGGAGGGATGTTCACCGTCGTAAAAGTACGCAAAGACCAAAAGCCCGGAGATTATAAAGACCCTGGCTGGTATCAGCATCCGACCGGTACGGTTGCGTACGAATGGAAAGGCCCCGTGCCCGAACTGACACGTAGCAAATCGCCAGGCGGTCAATTGACCGAGCCGACGAACAAGCCACAAGGCATTGAACTAAAGGCACGCAAGCCTGCCGGCCATGGTAATCACGGTGGCCATTAATCGCCGTTTTAAACAATCAATACACAACCTGAGAAGAAATGAAAACACAATCCAAACAAGTCCTTGCAATGGTCACCACTGTATTAGTGCTGTCTGCCATGGCCTTCTCCACAAGCGTAGGGGCGCATGGCGATGGCAAGCATAAGACCAAATCGAATGCACCGATTTCGACGGAAGAGCACGCCTTTGGAAAGCAAGGCGATCCTAAAAAAGTGACACGCACTATCGCGATTGACATGACTGATACGATGCGTTTCGGTCCTGCCGACATCACCGTCAAGGAAGGAGAAACCATCAAGTTCGTCGTCAAGAACAAGGGAAAAATGATACACGAAATGGTAATCGGCACCCTGGACGAGCTCAAAGCACATGGAGAACTGATGAAGAAACATCCCGGCATGGAGCACGACGAGCCTTACATGTCACACGTCAGCCCCGGCAAAGCACAAGTAATCGTGTGGCAATTTACCAAGGCAGGAGAGTTCTACTATGCCTGTTTGATCTCTGGCCATTTTGAGGCCGGTATGATGGGAAAAATCAACGTGACGAAAGGATAGATCATGAACAAACGTCTTTTTCTACAGTCGATCCTGGCTGGTTTGCTAGGCGCCCATCTGGCTGCCAACGCTGCCACTCCAGTCATCGAAGTTTACAAAAGTAAAAGCTGCGGATGCTGCTCCGAATGGGTAAAGCATTTGCAAAGTAACGGCTTCACCGTCAAGGCACAAGACGTCCCTAATCCATCGGCCTACCGCGAGAAGTTCGGCATACCACAAGAGCTTGGGTCATGCCATACCGGCATGGTTGCCGGCTATGCCTTGGAGGGTCACGTTCCTGCGGCCGAAATCAAGCGGCTGCTCGCAGAAAAGCCCAAAGCCATCGGTCTGGCCGTCCCTTCCATGCCCATGGGGTCTCCTGGCATGGAAGGTCATCGCAAAGACCCATTTGATGTGCTGCTAGTACAAGCTACTGGTCGCTATTCGGTATATCAACACTACAACGGAAATTGATTAAGAGGATCACACCATGACTACGCTCATAAAGCTCACCCTAGCTACGGCTTTCCTGGTTGCTGTACCATTCAGCGTCTACGCGACCCCGCAGACTGAAACGCCGGCTGCATCGGAGGAGGCCCCAAGCGCCATGTCGGAAGGAGAAGTACGCAAGGTCGACAAAAATGCCAAGAAGATCACCATCAAGCATGGAGAACTAAAAAATCTCGACATGCCGCCAATGACCATGGTCTTCCAGGTAAAAGACCCATCCCTCCTCGACCAAGTGAAAACCGGCGACAAAATCAACTTTATCGCGGACAAGATCGGTGGTCAGTTCACGGTCATTAAAATCGAAGTGAAGAAGTAATTTCTGAATGGGAGTTGTAAGCGGTAAGACAAGGACATTCTTAACTTACCGCTTATGGGCAAACCCGCGCTTTTTTAGACTTCCGCAGCCCAGATTCGACGGGCTGCACGCGACACACGCTCTTTCTTTCAGGCCAAGTAAGTGCCTAGAGCGTTTCGAGGGTCAGTGTACGGGAATCAAGGTCACGCCGAGGAGCGGACGTGTACGTGATGTACACCGAGCACCGCAGGCCCGAGATTAGCCGCGGCCGGCGAGGCCCGTACACTGATCAGCAAAACGCTCTAGCCCACATCCTTCTTTAGCACACACTCCCTCGTTTTTTGCCGGTGGCGATGCGCCCTGACCATCCTGGCCGCATCCACCATCAAACGAATATCCAGGCATCCGTCATTTCTGGCGACAGAGGTAAAATTGCCGTTGCCCCACTGCTACTTATCAGGGGAGCGGATTCAATACGTAAATTGCATGAAAAACAAGGTGGGAAGACCTTACTTGTCTTACCCGGTGATTGACATACTCAAACAATTGCAGCGATATAAAAAATCATGAGGAAATCGGCAGAGGCCAGCTTAAGGTCAAACTTGCAGTCAGTCACTAGCATGGGACGATGGCTTTATCGTCGGGTTTTGTTATGGGTACTCTTATGTTCTTGCATGAGTGCTTGTTCACTGATCAAACTTAAAGAAGAGTCAAAAGCATTCTATTCATCAACGGTATTTGTGGGCCGTATTTCCAGTACGGTACCGTGGGATAAGCCGATTGTCATCGCTGCCTATGCCAAGCACGACGGCCGCCTTGAAATTGCGCACTATACGGTGCTGCATGAAGCCGGCGGTTATGAATTGATGGTGCCGAAAGGTGAATATTCCCTATTCGCTTTCGGCGATGCGAATGGCAATCTGACGCTGGATACCGGCGAGCCGGTCGGCCAATATGGTACATCGCCGGTTGCAGCGTCAGGGACCGGCGCCGTCATCGATCTCGATTTCGTTATCTCCGATAAGGCACAAGCTGACATTCCTTTTGGCACGGCGATTGCCACTCCGATGGGCGAAAAGTTCCATAGTACGCAGGTAGGCGCCATCGCTGACCTGGATGCCCCGATATTCTCGGCCGAGTTTGGAAAACATGGATACTGGGCGCCAGTGGAATTTTTCAAGGAGGCTGGCGGCAATATTTATTTTCTGGAGAAATACGACCCAACCAAAACGCCTATTCTGTTCGTGCATGGTGCGGGGGGCTCCCCGCAAAACTGGAGATACTTCTTCAAACAGATCGACCGGACCCGCTATCAGCCCTGGTTTTTTTATTATCCATCCGGCTCTTCGGTGGAGTCGATCTCATATCTACTGTATTGGAAACTCAGCAATCTGCAACGGCGCTACCATTTCGACAAAATCTACTTCACGGCGCACAGCATGGGTGGCTTGGTGGTCCGGTCTTTTTTGACGAATTATGGTTCTCAATTTCCCCTCGTCAAAGTCTTCGTATCGCTGTCCACGCCATGGGGCGGCGACAATATGGCCGACCTCGGCGTCCAATACTCGCCCGCGGTCATTCCTGCATGGAACGATATGCAGGTTGGCGGCCGCTTCATGCAATCGCTATTTCAGAAGCCTCTTCCGCAGGATGTCGACTATTATCTGTTTTTCGGACATAGCGGTCGTTACAGCCTGATGCGCTCGGCCAACAACGATGGCGCGATTACCTTAGACAGCCAATTGAGACCGGCAGCGCAAGCCGAGGCTAGGATGGTCTATGGCTTCAATGAAGACCATACGAGCATTTTGTCATCGTCCCAGGTATTCGCCCAATATGAGGCTGTGCTCAAAGCGGCAGAGAAAAAGGCCCATGACGGCACGAAGGTGCGTAACGGCAATTTGCGTATTGCCTTCTCTTATGAGCAGCAGGAAAACCTACCTAGATCTGAACCACTACTGATGCTGACCCCTACCGATGCAACACGCGAGAAAATCCTTCTGCCGATCAGCGCACTCGACAGTGGCCGCGAACTGGGGCCATTTCCTCCTGGCACCTACAATGCCAGCTTGTTGGCCTATGCATTCAAAACAACGCCGCTCAAAACGCCGGTGACCATTGCGGCTGGCCTGAGCCCTGATTTGAAATTTTCATTACGCCCGTTAGGTGTACTTGTCGGCTATATCGGTGCCGACATCAAGCCGGTAGACAACCCCGCCGGCAGCTATCGCGAACCCCATCGAGACATCGTGATTGAATCGATTACACTAACCGGGGGGAAAGAAACACGTACCTTGACACCGGACAAGGGAGCGAAAGATCGTACCCTTGAACACTATTTGGCGGGCGAGGACTATGCTTTTCAATCCTCTTTTTCATTCGTCGGGCTAAGTGAAGGAGACTACGAATTGACCATCAAGGCTGCAGGTTACCAAGATTACAAACACACCTATCATGTCGTTCCCGGGCAATACGGTTATTCGAAACCGATCGATTTGATGCCATTGAAAAATTGACCGAACTGGTGGATATTCACTGGAGGTAAAGTGAAATGGGATGTGTATCAGCGCTGAAGCATAGGTGGCGCACGTAAGGCAATGGAAAAATGCCGTCGTCGCCGTTGAGCGAACGTTCAGGACAACGTGTCAAAGCCAGCCTCACGGCTTATCTTGACAGAACGCTTCGGTTGCTGGTCAATGGGGCCAAAGCCAGATGACAAAGATCGACGCGTGTGTCCTTCGCAGGCTTCAAGCTTATGTGAGCCAGGCACGCGACCTCAAGAAGCGCGTGTTGAGCCATTTTCAAAAGACGCTGACGAGTCCGCGTACAGCAATAATGGTTGAACGCATCGCATGCCTTGAGACCACCATCACGCGTAGCGAGGCAGAAGCGCTGCTCCTGGAAAACAATCTTATCAAGACGCTGCAACCGCGCTTCAATATCCTGTTTCGCGATGATAAGTCGTATCCCTATCTGAATGAAGATGAAGATTACCGCCCCCGACGTGCCACGCATAGCTACACGATTCTTAGCAGGTCAACCCCCACAGCAACTCAGGTTCTTGATTTTGTATGATGAGCACATTCTTTCGATATGATAAACATGCTCACACTCCGATCCCCCCGCAGCGAGACGAGGTTATTCAAGCGCATACTTACATTGAATTCAGCCACGGAAGCACGAAAAGAGTTCGGCCGATGAAGCATAACAGAGATGGCAGCAACTCCTGTGCTAGTTCAACCTGACGGCTTACCAAGCAGTGGGCTGTGTCTATGAAAAATGAGAATACCGCCAGCAGAAATGCTGAACTGGCTACAAAGAATTGGTGCCCGGAGCGGGAATCGAACCCGCACGCCTTGCGGCTCCGGATTTTAAGTCCGGTATGTCTACCAATTTCATCATCCGGGCCTTGCTAGGACACCCTTGGCTAGGCTACTCGCTTTTACTTTTTGCAGTCTACCAATTTCACGACTTGATCTCGTGAATATTGATAAACGGACCGCAAAAGTAAAAAAAGCGCTCATGGCGCTTTTCTTTAAAACTGGAGGCGGGGGTCGGGATCGAACCGGCGTCTACGGCTTTGCAGGCCGCTGCATAACCACTTTGCTACCCCGCCACGGTACTAAATCAAAAATAAAAACAATACTCCGATCATTTTCGGAGTCAACCATCAGAATAATTCTGATGACGTTAAAACTGGAGCGGGAGAAGAGTCTCGAACTCTCGACCTCAACCTTGGCAAGGTTGCGCT
>CBHCMF010000108.1:0-15221 GCA_965974465.1 uncultured Noviherbaspirillum sp. | reverse complement strand
CAGTCAGCAGTCCCGCACCCAAGTCGATACTCACATGCCGCCGGAGTTGAATGACGGCGTAGCAGATAGCGATTCCGCATAGCACCATGAGGATCGAGCGGAGCTTATGGCGCACGTCAATCAGTGCCCAGACGCAAAGCAGCGTCAGACTCCCATGCAGGGAAGGCAGGCAATTTTGACTGGAATCGGTCGACATCAAAAAACGCAACAACCGTTGGCTCAAGCCATCGCCGGTTACGGTGGGGTAGTGCAAGGTGGTGGGGTAGAGTAAAAAGATGCCTCCGCACATGAGCGCACATACTTGCATAGAACGCGTTAGCCACTGCAAACGCTCGGCATCGACAGCAAAGTACGTATAGGGAATCAGTAAAAAGAATGACAAATAAAGCCAGATAGCACGCGGGTCGAATGGAATCAGCTGATCCAGTGCTGTTTCCGGTAAAACGAGCCCTTGCGCCTGGACTCGTCCGGTCACGTTATAAACGATGCCGACGAAGCCCCATCCGAGCGCCATTTGATATAACCGCGACAACGGCCAGACAAATGACTGTTGTTCCATCCATTTACGTAGGTTCATCCGGCTTTGGCTTCTCTAATAATTCTTCGCCGCTTGGCGGTAGGATTGAACGGGGGGACCGTCTCATGCAGTGTCCAGGTCACTCGGCTGACATCGACGCCGAGTTTCATCAATGCTCGTTCGATATGGGCGCGTACGGTCTGAAGCTTTTCGTGTTCAATTTCAGCATGAAGATGCAAAGAGCAGAGATCTTTTTGAATAAGCCGGTAGTCCGCATGCATTGGCAGTGCTTGTGCCAATGCACGGGCTAGCACATCGGAGAAGACGGCGATGCTTTCGCCGCGCATGGTCGGAAGCGTTATCAGATCGTCGCAGCGCCCCTCGATTGCGTCGAGCGCACGCGTTACCCGACTGCATGAGCATGGCTCTCGCCGTGCAATCAATACATCGTTGAGGCGGTAACGGACGATGGGCTGCGTCAGCCTACTGAAATCGGTAATAATCGGGACAAAGCGGCGGCGTTCTTCATCCAGCCATTCCGGCTCGACATGAATGTATTCTTCATTCAAATGCAAAACGCCATGCGCACAGGTGCTGGCAAGAAAGCCCTCTGTCGCCTGATAGACTTCATGCAGTTCTGCAAACGCCGCCTCAATGATCTCCCGGTCCTGTGGCTCCAGTACTTCAGCCGCGGAGATGACCCGCTTGGGCGTTACTTTCAGCTCGCCGGATAACACTTTCAAAGCAAGTTGTCGAAGTACCTGTGCAGGCGCCACAATGACCGAAGGCTGGTACGCGCTCAAGCGCTCTAGTTGCTGGTCGAAGGGCGTGAATAGATCGAAGAAGGTAAAGGTGAGCCAGCGCGTCCGCACTGCCGTATAGAGATTGCTGTTCGCCCGAAGAAAGAGCGCAACCCGTTCCCCTGAAAATAGACCGTTCGGCAATGCCTTGGCCAGCATAATGCCTGCCCATTTGCTCTTTTCCTCTTCGCTGACAACGAATACCCCGCGCCGTGCCGAGGTGCCTGACGACAATCCTACCGTGATGTCATTCACCGTAGGGGTGAAATCCCGGCTGCGCTCTGCGGCCATCGCCACAGCCGTCACCTGAGATAAGCGCAGTCCTGCAGTGTTCATGGCGTCGAAATTCGCCATCATCACGTCCTTGTCCATGGCCGGCCATTGCGACAAAGGCAAGGTCTTGAATGGTGCAAAGTAGTTGCTTCGCTTACTCAGTTTGCGCAGGAAAACAGACAATTTGCGCGCCTGATATGCCTCTAGGTCGGAGCGCGTCATGAAGTTCAGATGGCGTGTGGTCCAGTAGGCCAGTAAGAGACGTAGGAGACGCTTCAAAGGGCCTTTCCTTCGAGATAGTCCACGCTGTCTTCGTGAGTAAGCCGAATGGCAGCATTGCCCGATCGGTGCAGCGCATGCAGCATGCGTAACGTTCGGTAGTATTCAGCGCGGCGATGTTGGACGAGAAATGAAAGTTCGGAAGGGCCGCGCAATTGCTGATAGCTTTCGGTGGTCCATGCCGCATCGGAGGCCAACAGTATCCACCCCTCATCGGTGCGTACGAAGGCGCCTAAATGCCCCGCTGCGTGTCCTGGCAAGCTGACCACAATGATTTCGCCTGTGCCGGTAATATCCCAACCACGGCGGAAAGGCGCCAGTTGCGATGGCAATGCTTGCGCTGGATGGGCTTCGACGAACGCCAGGCGGGATTCAATATCGTTCGGCAGCAATGCCGGAACAAATGCCTGACGCACTGCATGAAATCCCGAGAGGTGCTGTACGGCACTCCATCCAGAGGAAGAACACAGCAGACGTGCTTTGGGAAAATCCCGAATGCCCGCAATGTGATCAGCGTGAAAATGCGAGATGACGACGGTATGGATATCGTTCGCAGTCATCCCGCGTGCAGCAAGTTGTCCAAGCAAAGATTCGTGCGGTTCAAAAAATACCGGCGTGATCCAGGCATACAGAGCGTAAATGCCTTTGGATGTCGCTTCCTTGAAACGGTCGGCGTAGCCGGTATCCCACAAGTAGTTGCCCAAGCTCGTTTCAATGAGATAAGCGCGAGACGGAAAACACCGGCTTTTGAAGCCGCTGCCCTTGAGTGCCATACAGGATGGATGGGTGCAATGGCCTACCCGAAAGGCAGTGACCTTAGCCATGGCTTCTCATCCATTCGGCGGTGCGGTGTATGCCGTCGGCCAAGCTGACTGGCGGGATGTAGCGAAGGACCTGCGCCGCTTTGGTATTGTCGAGCGTCATATCAAAACTGAGCGCGCCAATGCTGTACGGTGTGAGGGATGGCTCCTTGCCCGTGACATGGGAAATCGCCTGCATTGCGCCGGCCACTGTCGCAAGCACGGGGTAGGGGAGTGTCACAATCTTGAATGGGCGTTGAAGCGCATCATTGAAAAGCTGTGTCAGGACGGCACGCAGTGTGATTGGTTCATGATTGGTAATGTTAAAGGCAGCGCCGGACGGAACATCCGCATTCGTACTAGCGAGCCGCATCGCATGCACGACGTTTTCAACATAGGTGATGTCGAGGGTCACGTTGCCTCCTCTTGGCAGTGGCAACTTCCCGTGCCGTTCGTCAAGAACGCGAGACAGACGCGGTATCAAGACCTGATCATAAGGGCCAAATATCGCGCGCGGGCGAAGAATCACGCAGCGCATAGCGGGAAAGCGTTCACAAGCCCTTTGCACGCATTGTTCCGCCTGTGCCTTGGTCTTTGCGTATGCATTGACATAGCGCGCAGGACGAAAGTCCTCCGGAATGTTGGACCGGTTCTGGTAATCGAAATAGATGGCTGGAGTCGAGATATGAATAAAACGCTCTATGCCCTTTGTACCGGCGGCATCCAATAAACGCTGCGTGGAAACAACGTTGGCGGCCACGAAATCCACAGTCCTTCCCCAAGGAGAGGACAATGCGGCGCAATGCCAAATCGTATCTACACCGCGCAGAAGAGCGGCAATCTGCGCCGACGACGCTGTCGCCAGGTCGAGCGCGATGAAGTCTGCCCCAGCGGCGGTCAATGCTTTTCCGATGTGCGTATTGCGACCTGTTGCACAGACCTCGATGCCTTGTTCCAGCAGCGCATGCACTGCATTGCGTCCGAGCCCGCCCGTCGCTCCTGTGACCAAAATGCGTTTCATAGATCGAGCAAGAGTCCGCCTATGGTAAGACCTGCCGCGGTACCCATCATCAGCACGCGGCTTCCTTGCTTTGCTCTTCCGGAGATCACTGCTTCATGCAAGGCGGTAGGAATAGAGGCCGCCACCTGGTTTCCATGAGTTTCGAAAATATTCACAATTTTCGACGCAGGGAAATGGAGTTTTTTTGCCGCATGCGCCAAACCTAAGTGACTTGCTTGATGCGGAACGATGACATCCACCGAATCCAGATCCTGATCGGCATCTTTCATCAATTGAGACAAAAACGAGGGCATGATTTTCGCAGCCAGTTTAAAGACGGCTTTGCCGTCCATGCGAAACAGATAGTCCTTTGGCTCGACGCCGATGCGAGGATTACGTCTGGTGCCGCCACCACGGATTTCGCAGTAGGTGCGACCTTCTGGATAGGTCTCCAGCTTGAAAGCGCGGATGCCTTGCGTGGGGTGGCCTTTTTCCAGAATAACGGCTGCGGCTCCATCACCGAAAATGAGAGAGGCTTCCGGCTCATCCCAATCAACGCCACGTGATGCCAGATCAGCGGACACGATGGCGATCCTTGCATAGCTGCCGGTCGCGAGCAGTGAGGCTGCCACGTGCAGTGCAGCCAGGAAGCTGAGGCAACTCGCATTGATGTCAAATGCAGGTGTGCCGTGCGGCAGCCCAGCATGCTGGGCGATAAAACAGGCGGTGCTCGGCAATGCCTGTTCCTGCACGCCACAGGCGGAAATCAGCAAGTCGATCGAAGCAGGCTTCAAAGAGGCATTCTTCAATGCATCGAGAAGCGCGGCAGATGCAAGCTGGCTCTGGGTTTCTGTGGCAGAGGCGAGATACCGTACACGGACACCGCCTTTTTTAAAGGTATAGCCAGTAGGGCGACCGAGCTCGCGGTCCAGGTTTTCCGAGGTGACCCTCTGAGAAGGAAGTGCCTTTCCAGTAGAGATAAGCCGAACTGGGATCATGATTGCGGCTTTCCCTCAGTCCCAAATCGCTTGGGTTGCCAGCTTGGTTTTAAATCGGAGAGAGGTGGAACGCATTGACCAGAACACATCTTTTGTCTTTCTTTTGCAAAGAGGCATGCAGTGTCTCCCTTGCAATTTTATGATTGCAAATATTATAACAAAAGTAGTGCGTTCTTTGCCTTTTGGTATCGCTTCTTGCACCTTTACCTCTTTTTTGGGGCCCTTAGCTCGTCATCGTGGCAGCTTGATGGCACATGGGGTAGTAGGCATGGGCAACAAAATGAAGGTGCTCCAAGAGCTAGGGGGGGCGCTATCGTGCCTCTGGCAACCGGTGGTTCGTTTTGATGTTTTTGCACTTTGTGCAGATGGCGGAACTGCATGGATTGATTCCGCAAACTCACTTCGTTGTGCTCGTTGTTTTCATCATGGCCGATCGGATGGTCCAGCGCCGTTAAGATTTTGCGAAGATTCAAGTAAATGACTTGTCGCAAATTTTTACAATTTTGCGCAAGTTCCCTCCAAAGATATTGTTTATTTTTTTATAAGTCTTTGTTTTCTTGTAAAAAACTTAACATTCCTTTTTGGTGGCATAGATGATGCTTTGATAATTGACGCTTTGCCATTGTTTTTTATCAATAACTTGGGGGAGTTTGTATGTTCAAAAAAGTATTGTCGTTCGCATTTGCCGCATCGATGTCCATGGGGGCTGCTCAGGCAGCCGTTATCGGTTTTGAAGGCGGCGCTGACCCAATGTTCACGTATACCGATGTCGGCTTTGTGGAAGTTCCGGTCACTGCTAGCAGTGGCTACAACAATGTGGCAGCCTTTACCAACAGTAAGTGGGTCGCTTTCAATCCGTATGAAGCCACTCCGGCTATCTTTTCTCTCGTGGGTAATCTCACTGACACCTTCACCCTGAATTCCTTCGTCGTCGCGAGTGCTTGGGGTGCTCAGACCTTGCTCATCGAAGGTCTGAACAATGGTGCTGTGCTGTTTTCGCAAAAGCAGGGCGTGACGCAGTCCCCGATAGTGTTTGCGGCTAACTGGGCGGGGATTGACCAGCTTCGCATCTGGACCGGTGATGAGTTTCAGCCGGGCACTGGTCATCAATGGGCGCTGGATAATATAACCATCAACGAGAATAACGTCCCCGAGCCGGGTTCGTTGGCCCTGTTGGCGGTCGGTCTGGCTGGGGTGGGTGCATTGCGTCGCCGTGGTAAGACTGCTGCCTAAGGTGACTTGATTGGGCGTGTAAGAGCGCTCAGGACGGGCTTAGGCTTGCAAGCCTAAGCCCGTCCTTCAAAGAGGGCGATCGTCGCAGATTCGAGATGCTCCCGTTCACGCTCAGGCGCGCCCTCGGGTAGGGGAACGCATTTCATATCACTTTGCGCGTTCTTTTTCACTTGCGACGACTGTGAGCATTGAGGCCCGAGCTGGCCCCTTTCACGCACATTCAAATTGCTCTAGGGGGAGCGTCACAGAGGTAAGAGGGACTTACAGTCCTCGCTCCAACAACGTCAGCTGGTCCTGGAATTCGGGCTTTAATCGATAGAGTTGTGCGGGGCGATGGGCGCCGGATGCAGAAAATTGCCCTTCAATTGGCTCCAGCATTCCCATTTCTTCTACTTTTCGGCGGAAACTCACCTTGTTTAAGGGCGTTCCCATGAGCGCTTCATAGACGCGCTGTAATTGTGGAAGCGTGAAGGTGTTACCAGCTAGATAGCACGGCAAGGAAGAGTACTGGCTTTTGCTGCGTAAGCGAGCGACTGCCGTGTCGATAATCGCTCGGTGATCGAAGGGAAGTTGAAGCGGTTTATCTACACTGGCGAGCTTGACCTCCGGATGGTCCGCCCGTTCAATGACATCAAACGAGACTAGCGCATAGTAGACAATCGAGAGAGACCAGCCGCGCGGATCGCGAGCCGGGCCGGAGAAGGTGGCCAATTGCTCCAGATACGGAACCTGTATGCCAGTTTTTTCCTGCAGGACGCGTAATGCCGCATCGCGTGCATCGGCATCCTCAGCGGTGTGGATGAAGCCACCGGGTAGGGCGGCGACACCTTTGAAGGGCTCCCGTTCCCTTTTCAATAGGGCAACGTTGAGGCAGTCATCTTTTAGTGTCAGCAAGACCACGTCGACGGTGCAAATCACTTCATTCATTTGTGGCTCCAGTTATCCTTCATACGGCTTACGGGGTGAAAGCCCGTTTTATGCTACTTAGTATCATTTTAAATCTAAGAACATTCCCTTGTCGTCTACGAAGTTTCCTAAAGAGGCTAAAAATCCATCTAAGTTAGTTGCAAATTTAAATTAAGTGTTTTACACTTGATCCACGTCAAAAAAGGGAGATTAAAAATGAAACGCAACCTTCATCTGCTCGTTATTGATCCGCAAAACGACTTTTGCGACCTGCCCGCTGAATATTTGCCGGCCGATCCGATCAAGGAGGATGTATGTGCGCCAGCACTGCCTGTTGCGGGGGCGCATGCGGATATGTTGCGTTTGGCGGATCTCATTCAGCGCGGTTCGAAAGGCTTATCCGGGATCAGCGTTACGCTGGATTCTCATCACCGGCTCGATATCGCGCACCCGACTTTTTGGGTGGGGGCAGAAGGGGAGGCGGTGGCGCCGTTCACGCAGATTTCTGCTGCCGAGGTGCGTGCTGGCCGGTATTTGCCTCGGAATGGCGCGGCATTGCCTCGCGTGCTTGCCTATCTGGATGCGCTTGAGACTGCCGGTCGGTATCGCTTGATGGTGTGGCCTGTCCATTGCGAAATCGGCTCATGGGGGCACAACGTGCACGCCGACGTGCGCGCCGCCTATAACCTCTGGGAAGACGCGGAACTTGGAATCGTCAACATGGTAACCAAGGGAGCAAATCCGTGGACGGAGCACTATTCGGCAATCATGGCGGAAGTGCCTGATGTCAATGATCCCGACACCCAGCTGAACCAGGATTTCATCCAGCTACTAGCGCAGGCCGATCAGATTTACATTACTGGCGAAGCAGGGAGTCACTGCGTGAAAGCGACAACCGAACACATTGTCGATCATATCGGACAAGCCGATCTGTCAAAGCTGGTGCTGGTCACTGACTGCATGAGCGCAGTCACCGGATTTGAGGCACAGTATGAAGGCTTTGTCCGGGAGATGACGGCACGTGGCGTGCAAACGGCGAAGGCTGCCGATGTGCTGCCAGAACTGACCGCCAATGCGCGTCGCTAATCACTCCAACATTTTTCAATAAAAGAACATGAAACCTATCGTCCGCAGCTTATTGGAAAACGACCTCTATAAATTCACGATGTGGCAGGCGCTGCTGCACAGTCACCCGGAGGCCCAGGCAGAGTACGCATTCGTTTGTCGTAATACGCCAGCGTATCCACTCGCAGAGCTCCTCAATGACGCGAATCGGGCACTGGATCATCTTTGCTCGCTGTCCTTCAGTGAGGAGGAGTTGGACTACTTGCGCACCTTGCGTTTCATTAAGAGCGATTTCGTGGACTTCCTTACGATCTTCCGTTTTCAGCGCAAGTTCATCACGGTAGAGGCAGAGGGGCCGACACTGGTCATTCGTGCCAAGGGGCCGCAAGTCCACGTGATGGGGTTCGAGATTTATGTGCTCTATATCGTCAATGAACTTTATTTCCGTCGGTTTGATCAGGCGGCGGCACTGGCGGAAGGACGCAAGCGTCTAACGGACAAGATCGAGGCGTTAAAGATGTTCGGCCGGGAACCGGTCAAGACGCATCCGTTCGAATTTTTTGACTTCGGGGCGCGCCGTCGTTTTTCCGGGGAGTGGCATGAGGAGGTTGTCGCTACGTTGGCGCGCGAGGTGCCACAGTATTTCAAAGGCACATCTAATGTTTACCTTGCCAAGAAATACAAGCTGACCCCGATCGGCACGATGGCGCACGAGTATCTGCAGTCTTATCAAGCCTTCGGCGTCCGTCTGCGTGATTTTCAGAAGACGGCTCTGGAAGGGTGGGTGCAGGAATACCGGGGCGATCTCGGCACGGCGTTGACGGATGTGGTGGGAATGGATGCATTCCTCGCTGATTTTGATTTGTACTTTGCGAAGCTTTTCGACGGACTTCGCCATGACTCTGGCGACCCGGTTGTTTGGGGCGAGAAAGCGCTTGCGCATTACGCTAAGTTGCGCTTGGATGCCAATACGAAACGCCTGGTGTTCTCCGACGGACTCGACTTCGCCACTGCATTCTCGTTGTATCGGCATTTTGCAGATCGCATCATGACGGGATTTGGCATTGGAACCAACTTAACCAATGACCTTGGCATCACGCCCCTCAACATCGTAATGAAACTAATGAAATGCAATGGCCAACCCGTGGCCAAGCTGTCGGATGCCTCCGGCAAAACACTCTGCACGGACGAGACCTTTCTGGCTTATCTGCGTCAGGTTTTCAATCATCCCGCAGCGTAAAACGTAAGGAGAAAGAGCATGCTGAAGCTTGCCATCGCACAGTTGAATTACACCGTCGGCGACATTGCCGGTAATGCTGCCGCCATGATCCGTCATATGGAGCGCGCGGCAGAAAAGGGGGCCGATATTGTCAGCTTTTCTGAACTGTCTTTGTGTGGTTACTATCCTGGCGATTTGCTGGAGGATGGGGTATTCCTGCAGAGATTGGAAGCGGGGCTGGAGGAAATCAGAAACGCTTCGCGCCGAATGCCGTCCTTAGTTGCCGTGATTGGCACCGTGCGCCGGCATACAGGACCAGGGAAGCCGTTGCACAATGCGCTTCTTGCCATCCGCAATGGTGAGATCGTCGCTGAATACTATAAGCAGCTTCTGCCGACCTATGGCATTTTCGACGAGCGCCGTCACTTTGAGCCTGGTCCGGAGGGAGCCTGTCTTCTCGATGTGGGCGGACAAAAGGTCGGATTCCTGATTTGTGAGGATGGCTGGAATGATGCAGGTCGTGACTATAAAGTGAATCCCTTTGATGCTTTGCGTGCGGCCAAGCCGGACCTGGTCATCAGCATCAACGCCAGTCCGTCTAATATCGGCAAACGCAAGCAACGGCACACGCTGTTTACGGCGGCCGCGACGCACAACGGACTGCCGCTGCTGTATGTGAATCAGGTGGGCGGACAAGATCAGCTTGTTTTTGACGGCGCATCCTTCGCAGTATCGCCGTCACAAGGTATCGCCTTTGAGGCCTTCCGGTTTGAAGAGGATTTTCAGCTGGTCGAGTTCGCAGCAGGGCGCTTCATGGCAGCTGATGGCACCGCATTGTCAGGACCGGACAGGGAAGGCCTGTCTGTGTCGGCGTTCACACGCCGGCAGATTGTTTTAGGGCTGCGGGACTATGCGCGTCGTTGCGGCTTTGGCAAGGTGGTAGTGGGGTCATCGGGTGGGATTGATTCGGCTTTGACATTGGCTCTTGCCGTCGATGCGCTCGGCGCGGAGAACGTCATTGCGATCACCATGCCGTCGGCCTACTCGAGTGAGGGATCGGTGTCGGACTCGGTTGCATTGTGCAAAAATTTGGGAATCCAACTTTATACGCATCCGATCCGTGACCTTGTCGCGGAATATCGTCGTGGATTTGAAGCAGCGTTCGATACCCAGCTGCAGGGGCTTCCTCTGGAGAATCTGCAGGCCCGTGTTCGTGGCACAATTTTGATGGAATATTCGAATGCCTTCGGTGCACTGTTGCTCACGACCGGCAATAAGAGTGAAATTTCGGTGGGGTACTGCACCTTGTACGGTGACACCAATGGGGGCCTTGGGCTGATCGGCGATCTGTACAAGACTGAAGTCTATGCACTTTCTCGTCACGTCAATGCGCGTGCCGGACGTGAAATCATCCCTGAAGCGGTGCTGACCAAACCGCCTTCCGCTGAATTGGCGCCAGGGCAGAAAGATACGGACAGTCTGCCGCCTTACGAGGTGTTGGATGAAATTCTGAAGTGGCATATTGAAGGCTCGCGTATGGCAGAGGAGGAATACCGTGTCGCAAAACACTGTGTTGACGAATTACTTGCCAATGACGAGGGTAAGCGGTTGGTCACCCGCATTCTGAGCATGGTCGCCAAGAATGAATACAAGCGCCGTCAAGCACCACCTATTATCCGTGTCAGATCGCGTGCTTTCGGCAGTGGCCGGCAGATGCCTATTGCCGCTAAATATTGAGTAAGAGAAGAAAGAAACACATTCATGAGCATTTCTCCCACCTTTGACGCTGCAGTGTTGATCGGCCGTTTTCAGCCCTTCCACAATGGACATGCCACACTTCTTCAAATGGCATTGGCTACGGCACCACATGTTGTGGTTGTTCTGGGTTCGTCTTTCCATGCGCGGAGCCCGAAAAATCCGTTCACTTGGCAGGAACGCGCCACGATGATTGCAAGCACGCTTTCCGCAGAGGAGAAAGAACGCGTGTCCTTCGTCGCCGTGCGGGATTACTACGAAGACGTGCGCTGGGCCAATGCGGTGAGCCGCGAGGTGGAGGAGAAAGTACCTGATGCCCGCCGGATCGCTTTGATCGGCTACTTCAAAGATGCCTCCAGTTATTACCTGAATCATTTTCCACGATGGGAGGTGCTTACCTGTAGCCAAGCGCTTGATATTGACTCGACGCGTATTCGCCGCATCCTCTTTGAAGCGGAAGACATAGACGTCTCCTTGAGCGTCATTGACGGCCTTGTGCCGGTGGCGGTGCGTCAGTATGTGAAAGCATGGACGATGTTGCCCGGCTATGCGCCGCTGGTGAAGGAGCATCAAAAGGTGGAGACGTATAAAGTATCCTGGAAAGCAGCACCATTCCCACCTGTGTTTACGACTGTCGATGCGGTGGTTAAGACGGCGAAGCATGTGCTTCTCATTCAGCGTGGTGATTTCCCGGGGAAGGGGCTTTGGGCACTACCGGGGGGATTCCTGGATCAGCGTGAGCGGCTGATTCAGGGCGCAATGCGCGAACTGGTTGAAGAGACGCGCCTTGCGGTTTTGGAATCGACATTGATGAATGCGTTTGTCGATGTGAAGGTATTCGATCATCCAGACCGCAGCCTGCGCGGCAGGACAATCACGCATGCGCACTTCTTTGATCTGAAAACGGACCAGCTGCCGGCCATCGAAGGCGCTGATGATGCAGCGCATGCAGAATGGGTGCCGATTGCCAAGCTTGCCACAATGGAGGAAAGCTTCTTCGATGACCACTTCCATATCTTGAACCACTTTCTGCGTTTGACAGAGGATTAACCATGATACCGACGCAGCGCAGCAGGTATCTTGGCGCTCTTTTGGGTCTGGCTTGCGGGGATGCGGTCGGTACGACGGTCGAATTCTCCGCAAGGGGCACATTTAAACCTGTCACGGACATGGTTGGAGGCGGGCCGTTTTCTTTGAAACCCGGACAGTGGACGGATGACACGTCGATGGCATTGTGTTTGGCTGAAAGTCTCCTTGCCAAAGGCGGATTCGACGCTGCCGACCAGATGACAAGGTATAGCAATTGGTGGCATTGGGGTTATTTGAGTTCCACTGGCGACTGTTTTGATATTGGCATGACAGTCCAGAGTGCCCTTGCGCGATTTGCATTGACGGGAGATCCGTTGAGCGGGTCGACTGATCCGCACACCGCCGGGAATGGTTCCCTGATGCGACTCGCGCCCGTTGTTTTGTTTGCGTACCCCGATGTGCCGACTGTCTTGCGCTATGCAGCTGAGAGTTCCCGAACCACACACGCTGCGCCAGAGGCCGTGGAGAGTTGTCAGTTATTTGCTTCGCTTTTGTGTGCGGTACTCGCCAGCCGATCGAAGCATCAGCTCCTTGAGCATAGCCACTATGCGCCATCAGAGCCAAAACTCATCGAATTGGCGACAGGTGCCTTCATGTCGAAGGCGGAGGAAAACATTTGGGGCAGTGGGTACTGCGTGGCGTCTTTGGAGGCAGCGTTATGGTGTTTCTTTCACACAGATAGCTTTGAGCAAGCAGTGCTACGGGCAGTCAATCTCGGCGATGATGCCGACACGACCGGGGCCATCGTGGGGCAAATCGCAGGCGCCTACTACGGTGTGGAAGCGATTCCACAGTCGTGGCTTGGGCGATTGGCCATGCGTGAGGATATTGAGGAAATGGCAGCCAGTTTGCATGAGCGTTTTGGCGCTGCCGCTACTTAACGTCGTCTAAAATGCGTGACCAATTTCATATTCCGATTCACCCTTTATCCGAGTGCACGATGCCACGGCTCGTCGCGGCGCCGGTCCTCGCTCGACTCCCTGAAAAAGTACCCTTGGTGGCGTATCGGGCGCCGGATCCGATGGACGACAGCCGCTGGAAAGAGCACGTCATCGGGGGCAATACGTGCCGCGTCGCGCAGCCAGTTACCTTTACACCTTATGCATCGGCGGAGCCCTGTTCAGCACGTTGCCGCTTTTGCTCAGAAACACTGATCGAGAGGAGGGATGCGAAACCATCCAGCGCATTGCGCCCAGGCAGCGACTATGCCGCGTCCTTGCAGGCCGCACTTGCGCAACTGACCGGTCTGCCGCTTTCTTATTCGTTGTCCGGCCTGGAGACTACCGACGACCCGGCATGGATGATGGGAATGCTGGATGTATTAGAGGACCATGCACAGTGTTCTCCAGTGCACGAGCGCGTGCTCTATACGAATGCGGCAGGACTCGGCCATCCGCAACACGGGGCGCATCTGGTCCGCCGTCTTGTGTCCTTTGGCATCGACTGGATTGAGTTGTCCAGACACCATTTTGAGGAAACAGCCAACCAATCGATCATGCGCTTCCGTACGAAGGTTGCGATACGGTCTCAGCAGCACTTTGAGGAAACGCTGGATCACCTCGTTAGCCACATTCCCGTGAAACTGGTCTGCATCGTCCAGCAGGGCGGTGTCGATTCAGTACAAAGCGTGATGCGCTATTTGGATTGGGCAAGGAGACTGGGGGTGGGTAGCGTGATTTTCCGGGAATTTTCCGGACTCGATGACAGTTACAGGGAGAACGTTACCACGCGCTATATCGCATCGTCGCGCGTTTCGGTTGGCACATTGTTGGAACAGTGCCTGGATCAAGAGGCGTTTTCGACGCAATTCAGGTTTGAGCGCGTTACAGAAGGCTACTATTTTTGGAACCTGGTCGGACGTTATCAAGGGACCGAGGTCGTATTCGAAGCGTCCGATTACACGCTGATGCACCGGCAACATGATTCGGGACGTGTGTATAAGCTCGTTTTCCATGCGAATGGGAACTTGTGCGCGGATTGGAATCCGGAGCGGCATGTTCTTTTCCGAGCCGGCTAATGACGAAAGGACCCAATGGATAACAATAGCTGGTTACGCCTGCAAACTCAGGACCCTGCCTTTCTGTTGCCCCCAGATTTGGCACAGCGGGATCCGTTTCAGGCGCGTGATTGCGGTTGGATTGAACAGATGCTGCCTTTTATCCAGCATTTTTGTGCGCCCGGCCAGCTTTTACTAGATCCTTTCTGCGGCTTTGGTTCCACGCTGGTTGCAGCGCATCTTGCGGGACGTCGAGGCATCGGCGTGGAAGTGGAGCAAGCGCGAGCCGAGATAGCGGCAGAACGTTTGTCTCGCCTCGGCGCCTGTGATCAAAAGGTGCTGACGGGGAACGTGACGGGGCTTGCAGCATCGCTTCCGGAAGTACAACTGATACTGACCAATCTGCCTTACTTTGGGTGCCGCTGGCCCGGCGACAAAGCTGCAGAATCCCAGTTCTACAATGCAAGCACCTATTCGGCATTTCTGGAAAATATCCGCCAAACCTTTATGGCGTTGAAGCTGGTGTTAAGCCAGGGCGGCTTTCTGATCGTGATGGTACAGAATCTGCAGCTCGGTAAGCACTTTGTTCCACTGGCGTGGGACACGGCGCGTCTATTGTCCGAGCGGTACGAGCTGCTTGATGAGAGGATTTTGGTCTATGAGCGGCCACGGCAGCCATTGGCACCCCACTCAGTGGGCAGTAACCGTGCCCACGAGTATGTCCTCGTCGCACGTAAGCATCCCAAACCGATTGATCTGGAAGAGACTGTGGCATGCCTGAAGGCATTGGCCGCTGATTTTCCAGATTTCGTCGTGTATGGCAGCTTTGCGAACTGGCTGCGCGACCGAACCACGTCGCGTCTGCCCTCAGACGCCGACTTGCTTGTGCCGTACGATCCAGCACGGTTGACCGCGCTGACTGGTTGGTTTGAACAGCACGGATTTCGGTTAACGCGATGGAGCGCGCCGTTGCATAGCGCGTTGGCGTCTGTTGCCATGGACCGGGCGCATTATTTTCGCGCGGAACGGCTACGGTCCGATGGCAGTTTATGCCTTATTGATCTTTGTTTCGAAGATGACCGGTATTGCTTCGAGGACGCGCAGGGACAGGCGCAATGGATCGATGGACTGGCGGTGTTGTGTGGCGATATATAGAAAAACCACAGCGTTAGAGCGATTTGGCTGTGTGTGAAAGGGGACTATCTCAGGCCTGCGATTCGCGTACGGTTGCGCTTCTCGGCCCGACCTGACTTCACTTGCACGTACCGTCAAATTGCTTTAGGACGCAGGG